>NZ_JBISAI010000001.1:480593-658905 GCF_044391605.1 Kitasatospora sp. NPDC018619 | reverse complement strand
CCCTCTCAGGCCGGCTACCCGTCGTCGCCTTGGTAGGCCATTACCCCACCAACAAGCTGATAGGCCGCGGGCTCATCCTGCACCGCCGGAGCTTTCCACCAACCCCCATGCGGAGGAAGGTCGTATCCGGTATTAGACCCCGTTTCCAGGGCTTGTCCCAGAGTGCAGGGCAGATTGCCCACGTGTTACTCACCCGTTCGCCACTGATCCACCCCGAAGGGCTTCACCGTTCGACTTGCATGTGTTAAGCACGCCGCCAGCGTTCGTCCTGAGCCAGGATCAAACTCTCCGTGAATGTTTACCCGTGATCGGGTCCACACCCGCGTTGAGCGGCACGGCAACCACCGGAATAGGGCGGCCCCGCGCACTGCGTCCTCGCTAGTGTTTGTTTCAAAAGGAATCTCCAACCCCAGTCACAAGGACCGAGGCCGGGGATGTCAACATATCTGGCGTTGACTTTTGGCACGCTGTTGAGTTCTCAAGGAACGGACGCTTCCTTCGCGCCGCCTTCCGGCAGGCCCTCCGGGCTTCGTTCTTTCGTGTTTCCAGCTTATCAGACGCTTTCCGCTCCGTTTTCCGGAGCTTCCTTCATCGGATTCGCTTTCCGCTCTACCGCCCCGGTCTCCCGCGGCGACTCCGGAACTGTACGGGGACCGACCCGCCACATGCAAATCGTCCCGTCCCGCTGCTGCGGGACGGGACGATCCGTTGGTCGAGCGCCGTCAGGCGCGGCCCATCTCCTCGGCGATGGCCTCCGCGAAGGCGTCGATGTCGGCCTCCGTGGTGTCGAAGGCGCACATCCACCGGACCTCGCCGGTGTGCTCGTTCCAGAAGTAGAAGCGGTAGCGCTTCTGGAGCCGCTCGCTGACCTCGCGCGGGAGGATCGCGAAGACCGCGTTCGCCTGGACCGGGCGGACCACCTCGACGCCCTCGATCCCGCGGACCGCGGCCTCCAGTCGGCGGGCCATCGCGTTGGCGTGGCCGGCGTTGCGCAGGTACAGGTCGCCGGAGAGCAGCGCCTCGAACTGGACCGAGACGAAGCGCATCTTCGACGCGAGCTGCATCGAGGTCTTGCGCAGGTACTTGATGTTGCGCACCCGCTCCGGGTTGAGCACCACCACGACCTCGCCGAACAGGAGGCCGTTCTTCGTCCCGCCGAACGACAGCACGTCGACGCCCACGTCCGTGGTGAAGGCGCGCAGCGGCAGCCCGAGCGAGGCGGCGGCGTTGGCCAGGCGGGAGCCGTCCACGTGGACGAGCATGCCCAGCTGGTGGGCGTGCTCGGTGATCGCGCGGATCTCGTCGACGGTGTAGAGGGTGCCGAGCTCGGTGCTCTGGGTGATGGAGACCGCGAGCGGCTGCGCGCGGTGCTCGTCGCCGAAGCCCCAGGCCTGCTGGTCGAGCAGCTCGGGGGTGAGCTTTCCGTCCGGGGTGGGGACGGTGAGCAGCTTGATGCCGCCCATCTTCTCCGGGGCGCCGCCCTCGTCCACGTGGACGTGGGCCGTCTCGGCGCAGACCACCGCGCCCCAGCGCGGGAGCAGCGACTGGAGGGCGACCACGTTGGCGCCGGTGCCGTTGAAGACGGGGTAGGCCTCGGCCTTGTCGCCGAAGTGGCGGCGGAAGACCTCCTGGAGGTGGTTCGTGTAGTCGTCCTCGCCGTAGGCGATCTGGTGGCCGCCGTTGGCGAGGGCTATCGCGGCGAGGACCTCCGGGTGCACGCCGGCGTAGTTGTCGCTGGCGAAGCCGCGGACGGCGGGGTCGTGCCGCCGTACCGCGTCCGTACGGGTGAGGTCGGTCATCGGGCTGTCAGCCACAGGTGCTGTCCGTTCAGTTCTGCTGCGGGGCGGTCCCAGAGGCCCGCCAGGTGTCCGGCGAGGTCGGCGGTGTCGGTGAAGCCGGCGAACTTCGCCTCCGGCTTCTCGGCCCTCATTTCGGGGCTGACCAGCGCCTTGATGACCAGGATCGCAGCCGCGGCGGTGGGCTCGCCGTCGGGGGCGGTGGTCTCCTTCTTGAAGGAGTCCGCCATGGCGAGGGTCCACGCCTCGGTGGCGGCCTTGGCGGCCGCGTAGGCGGCGCCGCCGGCGGTGGGCTTGTGCGCGGCCGACGCGGAGATCATCGCGTAGCGGCCGGCGGTGCTGCGGACCAGCGCGGGCTGGAAGGCCAGCGAGGTGTGCTGGAGGGTCCGCACGACGGTGTCGTGCAGGAAGTCCCAGTCGTCCAGCCGGGTGTCGAAGAAGGTCTTGCTGCCGCGCCAGCCGCCGACGAGGTGGAAGAGGCCGTCGACGTGCCCGTGCTCGGACTCCAGGTGGTCGGCCCAGTCGTGGACCTCCTGCGGGTCGAGCAGGTCGATGACCTGGCCGCTGACCTTGGCACCGCGGACGGCCACCCGGGTGGCGTCCAGGGCGGACTCCAGGCGCTGGGCGTCGATGTCGGCGCCGATCACGGTGGCGCCGTCGGCGGTGAGGCGGCGCAGCACCGCGCGGCCGGCCGGGCCGCTGGCTCCGGCGACGGCGATGACCTTGCCGGCCAGCGGGGCGGTGGTGGAGGTGGTCACGCGGCGGCTCCCTGGATCCCGGCGCCGGTGATGCCGGCGGTGGCGGCGATGACGCCGCTCAGCTTCTTGTTGAGGGCTTCGTAGAACATGCTCAGCGGGAACTCGTCCGGGAGCACGGCGTCGCACAGGGCCTTGTTGAGGGCCTTGCCGTCGGTGATGTCGAGCGGCAGCGCCTCCGGGCCCTTCGCCCAGGTGGAGGCCGGGTGCGGGGTGAGGTAGCGGGAGACCAGCTCGTAGGCGGCGATCCAGTGGGCGGCCTTGGGCCGGTCGATGCCGTCGCGGTACAGGGTCTCGATCTCGCCGCAGAGCGCGTTGGTGACCTGCGGGGCGAGCTCCCAGTCGATGCTGAGGCGGTTGTCGCGCCACTGCAGCGCGCCGTGCTTGTGGAGGTAGGCGAAGAGCAGCTGGCCGCCCATGCCGTCGTAGTTGCGCACCCGGTCGCCGGAGACCGGGAAGCGGAACAGGCGGTCGAAGAGGATCGCGTACTGGACGTCGCGGGCGTGCGGGTTGCCCTCGGTCTCCAGCTGCACCGCCTCCTTGAAGGTGGTGAGGTCGCAGCGGAGCTCCTCGAGGCCGTACATCCAGAACGGGCTGCGCTGCTTGATCATGAAAGGGTCGAACGGCAGGTCGCCGTGGCTGTGGGTGCGGTCGTGGATGAGGTCCCACAGGACGAAGGTCTCCTGCGCGCGGTGCTGGTCCTGGAGCAGGCCCTCGGCGTCGGCGGGGATCTCCAGGCCGAGCTGCTGGACGGCGCTGGTGGAGACGGCGCGGAAGCGGGCGGCCTCGCGGTCGCAGAAGATGCCACCCCAGGTGAACCGTTCCGGCGCCTTGCGGACGGCAACCGTCTCGGGGAAGAGCACGGCGGAGTTGGTGTCGTAGCCGGCGGTGAAGTCCGTGAAGGTGATCGGCACGAACATCGGGTTGTCGAAGCGGGTGCGCTCCAGCTCGGCCAGCCAGTCGGGCCACACGACGCGCAGCAGGACGGCTTCCAGGTTGCGGTTGGGGTTGCCGTTCTGGGTGTACATCGGGAAGACGACCAGGTGCTCGAGGCCGTCCTCGCGCTGGTCGGCGGGCTGGAAGGCGAGCAGCGAGTCGAGGAAGTCGGGCTCGCGGTAGCCGGTGTCGGCCCACTTGGCGAGGTCCGCGTCGACGGCGGCCAGGTAGGCGGCGTCGTGCGGGAAGTTCGGGGCAAGCTCCTCGACGGCGGCGCGCACGGTGGCGACCAACGGGTCGACCGTCTGCCGCTGGACGGCGGAGAGGTCGATCGAGCCGTCCTTCGACTGGAGCGGCCGCAGCGTCTCGACGGCGTCCTTCAGGCGAAGCCAGGCCGGGTGGCCGGCGAGGGGCGAGACCGCGGTGTCGGCCGCCACAGCGAGCCTTGGCGAAAGATTCTGCATCGTGGACTCACTTCGACAGGAGTTATTTCAACGAGGACACCATAAGTACGAAAGGTTCTCCCGTTCAAGGGGGCCTGGACCGACAAAACTCCGGCATGCCGCCTTCCCGGAGCGGAAACCTTCGACGGGAGCGGGCTGTCCGGCATGTGGACATTGATCTGGATGTTCTGGACAGATGTGCCGTTCTGATGCGAACCTCCCGGCATGCTCCCGGCGGTGATCACGGTGGCCGTACGCCACGACAGCCCGTTCCGGGCGCCCTCCCGTCGGCACGTCTGCCGCCGCTGTCGCGCGCGCGGCCTCAGCTGCCGCTGTCGCCGCTGTTGTTGACCGGCATGCCGCCGAGCCGGCGGCATGCCGGTCCGGCTCGGAGGGTGCCGCGGACGCGTGCCCGTACGCCGACCATGCCGCGTGTGTTCCGGCGCCGCCACCGGGGGGAAGTGAACCCGCCAGGACGCGCGCCGTCCCTCGCGCCCTCCCGTGCCCCCTCCCCGTTCTCCCGTCCCGCCGGTCCCTTCCCTGGAGCCCCGTCATGACCATCCGCAAGCCGTCCGCCGCACTGCCCGTCGCCGCGCTGGTCGCCGCCGCGGCCGTGCTGACCGCCTGCTCGCCGCAGGACTCGACGTCGGACGCCGCCTCCGCCGCGCCGGGCGCGGCCGGGTCCGCGGCGGGCTGCGCGCCCGGGGCGCTGGCCACCCGCACCGCGGGGACGCTGACCGTCGGCACCGACAAGCCCGCGTACGACCCGTGGTTCTCCGAGGACAAGCCGGAGAACGGCAAGGGCTTCGAGTCCGCCGTGGCCTACGCGGTCGCCGAGAAGCTCGGCTACCCGAAGGAGAAGGTCAGCTGGGTGGTGGCGCCGTTCAACAAGGCGACCTCCCCGGGCACCAAGGACTTCGACTTCGACATCAACCAGGTGTCCGTCAGCGACGAGCGCAAGCAGGCGGTGGACTTCTCCTCCGGCTACTACGACGTGCGCCAGACCGTCATCGCGCTGAAGGGCTCCAAGGCGGCCGGCGCCAGGAGCATCGCCGACCTCAAGGGTGCCAAGCTCGGCGCACAGGTCGGCACCACGAGCCTGGACACCATCACCGGGACCATCAAGCCGAACACCCAGCCGGCCGTGTTCGACTCCAACGACCTCGCCAAGGCCGCCCTGAAGAACGGCCAGATCGAGGCCCTGGTGGTGGACCTGCCGACTGCCTTCTACATCACCGGCGCCGAGGTGCCGGAGGCCCAGGTGGTCGGCCAGTTCGAGACGGCCACGCAGGGCGAGCAGTTCGGCCTGGTGCTGGACAAGGGCTCCAAGCTGACCGGCTGCGTCTCGCAGGCCGTGGACGCGCTGCGCGCCGACGGCACGCTGGCGAAGCTGGAGAAGCAGTGGCTCTCCGACGCCGTCTCGGCTCCGGTGCTGAAGTGAGTGCCGATCCGGGCCCCGGGGCGAGCGGCACGGGCACGGGCGGGAGCGCGCCGGGCGGTGCCGGGCCGGTGGGGCTCGCCAAGGCGCCCGGCCCTCGGAACGGGGCAGCGGAGGGCCGGACCGGGGCAGCGACGGCGCCTGCGGTGGACGACTACCGTCCGTCCGAACGGCGGCTGGCGCACGAGGCCTACCGCCGCTCCCGGGGCCGCCGCTCGGCGCTGATCGCCACCGCGTCGACCCTGGTGACGGCCGTCGTGCTCTACCTGCTGGTCGTCAACTCCCCGGGCTGGCAGGTGACCCGGCGGACCTTCTTCAACCTGGACTACGCCCGCCAGGCGCTGCCCGAGGTGCTGAAGGGGCTGCGGCTGAACCTGGAGCTGATGCTCGGCTGCGGTGCGCTGATCCTCGTGTTCGGGCTGCTGCTGGCGGTGCTCCGGACGTTGCGCGGGCCCGTCTTCCTGCCGGTGCGGCTGCTCGCCACTGCGTACGTGGACTTCTTCCTCGGGCTGCCGATGATCATCTGCCTGCTGGTCATGATCACCGGGGTGCCGGCGCTGCGGCTGACCGGCGTGACCACCGATCCGCTGCTGCTGGGCGGCGCGGCGCTGGTGCTGACGTACTCGGCGTACGTGTCGGAGGTGTTCCGTTCCGGCATCGAGTCGGTGCACCCGAGCCAGCGCGCCGCGGCCCGGTCGCTGGGGCTGACCAACGCCCAGGCGATGCGGTACGTGGTGCTGCCGCAGGCCGTCCGCCGGGTGGTGCCGCCGCTGATCAACAACCTGGTGAGCCTCCAGAAGGACACCGGACTGGTCTCGATCGGCGGCGCGATCGACGCGGTGTACGCGGCGAAGATCATCGCGGCCCGCTCCTTCAACTTCACGCCGTACCTGGTGGCGGGGCTGGTGTTCATCGTGCTGACCATTCCGCTGACCCGGTTCGCCGACTGGCTGACCACGCGGATGAACCGCCGCCAGCTCCAGGGAGGTGCGGTGTGACGGCGAACGAGGTGCTCCGGCTGGAGTCGGTGCGCAAGACCTTCGGCGGCCAGGTGGTGCTGCGCGACGTGGACCTCGCCGTGGCCGAGCACTCGGTGACGGCGCTGATCGGGGCCTCCGGCTCCGGCAAGTCCACCCTGATGCGCTGCGTCAACCTGCTGGAGGGGATCGACGACGGGGCGATCTTCCTGGACGGTGAGGAGATCACCGATCCGCGCGCGGACGAGGACGCCGTGCGGCGCCGGATCGGCGTGGTGTTCCAGTCGTACAACCTGTTCCCGCATCTGACGGTGCTGGAGAACATCACCCTCGCGCCGCGCCGGGTGCACAAGGTCGCCCGGGCCGAGGCGGAGGCGCGGGCGCTGGAGCTGCTCGACCGGCTCGGGCTCGCGGCCAAGGCGCAGGAGTACCCGGACCGGCTCTCGGGCGGGCAGCAGCAGCGGGTCGCCATCGTGCGCGCGTTGGCCACCGGGCCGCGGCTGCTGCTCCTGGACGAGATCACCGCGGCGCTCGACCCGGTGCTGGTCGGCGAGGTGCTCTCGGTGGTGCGGGACCTCAAGGAGCAGGGGATGACGATGGTCCTCTCCACCCACGAGATGGGCTTCGCCCGTGAGGTCGCCGACCGGGTCTGCTTCCTGGACGGCGGGGTGGTGCTCGAACAGGGGCCGCCGGAGCAGGTGCTCGGCGATCCTCAGGAGGAACGGACCCGGCAGTTCCTCAGCCGGGTGGTCGCCTCGGGGCGGCTCCAGGGCTGAGCGGGGCGGACCTGCGGTACGGGCGGCGGGCGGCGGGGCGTACGGCCGGTGTGCGGCGGGGCCTACGGCCGGTGTGCGGCGGGGCCTACGGCCGGTGTGCGGTTGGGGTGCGGTTGGCGTGCGGTTGGCGTGCGGCCAGGGCGTTCACAACGGCGGGCACCCCTGTGCGCCCCCGTACGCGCCCTGGCCACGCCCGGCCGGGTGCGGTGATCGTGGACCGGACGTCCGTCGCCGCGCACGGGAGCAGCGAGCAGGCGACAGCTCGCCGACGACGGCTGACGGCTGACAGCTGACAGCTGACAGCTGACAGCTGACAACTGACGGCGAACAGATGACAGCCGACAGATTTCATCATCTGTTCGCTGACAGCTGTCCGCCGTCCGCCGTCATCTGTTCGCCGCCCCGTCGCCCACCGCCCCGGGAGGCTGCCGTTGTACGGATCCACCCTGGTCAACTGGCTCCTCGCCCTCCTCGCCGCCGGCGCCGGCACCTCCTGCCTGGTCCGGCTGCGCCACTCCCCCTGCGCCCCGGGCGGCGCCCACCCCCCGTCGGTCCGCGAGTCCGACGCCGCCGAGGCCCTGATGGGACTCGGCATGGCCGCGATGGCCGTCACCGGCGCCGCCGTCCCCGCAGCCGTCTGGGCCGGACTCTTCGCCCTCCCCGCCGCCGCCTTCCTGCTCGCCGCCGCCCACGCCCCGGCCGGCCGCGCCCACCGGCTGCACCACGCGGTGGGCGCGCTCGCCATGACGTACATGGCCCTCGCGATGACCACCGCCTCCGGCCACGCCCACCACCAGGCCCCCGCCCTCGGCCTGCCGGTGCTGACCGGAGCGCTCCTGCTGTACTTCGGCGCCTACACCCTCTGGACCGGCAGCCGGCTGCTGCGCACCCCGGCGGGCGTCCTCGCGGTCGGCACCGCCGGCCTGCCGCAGGCCTGCCGACTCACCATGGGGATCGGCATGTTCGCCATGCTCCTGACCATGTGACGGTCGCACGACCGACCGCTCGGAGGCCCCAAGCGCCCGGGCCCGGCGTGGCGTTGGTCACTGGCCGGTCGAAAGCCGTTCCACCGGGCGTCGCCAGCGCATAGGTTGGCAGGGAGCGCGCTGTCGCGTTCCGTGCGTACTCGGGGAGCCCATCGATGCCTGCCCTGATCGGCCTGCTGCTGCTCGGCCTGCTGCTCTCGACCGTCGCGCCCCGGCTGCTCGCCCGGGCCCGCTGGGCGGAGCGCGAACCGGTGCTGGCCCTGCTGGTGTGGCAGTGCCTGGTGGTGGCCGTCCTGCTCTGCTGCGCACTGGGCCTCCTGCTGGCGGCCTCCGCCGCGCTGCCGGAGCTGCGGGCCCTGCTGTTCCGCGGCGCACCGCACGGCGTGGAGGCCGCGTACGGCCTCCAGGACGCCGAGGGCTGGGGCCGGCTGTGCGCCGCGGTGCTGGCCGCGGGCGGGCTCCAGACGGTCCTGGCGCTCACCCGGGAGGTCCGCACGGCCAAGGCGCTGCGCAGTCGTCGGCACGCCCAACTGGCGACCCGCGCACCGGAGTTGCCGAGCACCATCGAGACCGGCCGGAGCCGTCGGGAGCGGCTGGTGGTGCTGGAGAGCGTCCGCCCGGAGGCGTGGTCGCTGCCCGGGCCCGACTCCCGGCTGGTGGTCACCACCGGCGCCCTCCGGCAGCTGACCGACCGGGAGCTGGCAGCCGTGCTGAGCCACGAGCGCGGCCACGTCCGGGCCCGGCACCACTGGCTCCAGCAGTTCGCCCAGGCGCTCGCCTCCGGCTTCCCCGGCGTCGGCGTGTTCGAGGCCTTCCGGAACCAGGTGGCGGAGCTGGTCGAGCTGGCCGCCGACGACCGCGCCGCCCGCCGCCACGGCCGACACACGACCGCCCTCGCACTGGCCGAACTCAACCTGGACCGCGGAGTGTTCGGCTCCTGCCCGCCCGGCCTGGCGCAGTCACCGAAGCGGGTCGACCGGCTGCTCGCCGGCCGCCCGCGGCTCTCCGTCCCGCACCGGCTGCGGCTCACCGTCGCGGCGCTCGCCGCGCCCGCCGTGGTCGTCCTGCTGGCCGCGGCACCGGGGCTGCACTCGCTGCTCTGACCTGCCGCCCTGACCTGCTCCGACCTGCCCTGACGACACCTGGCAGCGAGCAAATCCACGCCCCAGCCAGCATCCTGACGGAGCGTCAGATCGTCGGCCCGCCAGTCCCGTCAGTCGGAGGAAGGCGAACCAGAAGGGGCCTCGCAGGAGGGGACGGGCCCGTCACCCAGGGTCTGCGCCAGCACCTGCCGGTGCAGCGGCCTGGCCTGCTCGTAGCGCTCCCGGCCGGCCTCGGTGAGGGTGAGCTGGACGCCCCGACGGTCGCTCTCGCACATCGCCCGGGTGACCAGTCCGGCCTTCTCCAGACGGGCGATCAGCCGGGAGAGGGCGCTCTGGCTCAGATGGACGTGGTGGGCCAGCTCGCTCACCCGCACCGCGGACCCCGGCCCGCCGCACGCCTCGACGAGGCGCTCCAGCACCTCGAACTCGCTCATGCCCAGCCCGTGGCGCTCGCCCAGCTCGCGATCGAGCATGCAGGCCGCGGAGGCGTGCCGGGCCAGCAGCTCGCGCCACTGCGCGACGAGACCGGTCTCCGCCGGGGAGTCGAGTTCTGCCACGCCGCCACCCTAGCACGTGCGCCAGAAATTAATGCGTTCACATCTAATTTACTTGCATTGAATGCATGTGCATGTACTGTCCTCCCCATGACCACCGCGACCATCTCGCCGCCCGATGCCCCGTCAACCAGCGGGCCGCACTGGACTCCCCGCCTCTGGGGCACCCTGATCGTGCTCTGCGCCGCCATGTTCCTGGACGCCCTGGACGTCTCGATGGTGGGCGTCGCCCTCCCGTCCATCGGCTCCGACCTGCACCTCTCCACCTCCACCCTGCAGTGGGTGGTCTCCGGCTACGTGCTCGGCTACGGCGGCCTGCTGCTGCTCGGCGGGCGCGCCGCCGACCTGCTCGGCCGCCGCCGGGTGTTCCTGGTGGCCCTGGGCGTCTTCGCCGCGGCCTCGCTGGTCGGTGGCCTGGTCGACGACGGCGGCCTGCTGATCGCGGCCCGGTTCCTCAAGGGCGTCAGCGCCGCCTTCACCGCCCCGGCCGGCCTGTCGATCATCACCACGACCTTTGCCGAGGGCCCGGCCCGCAACCGGGCGCTGTCGATCTACACCACCTGCGGCGCCAGCGGCTTCTCGCTCGGCCTGGTGCTGAGCGGCCTGCTCACCGAGGTCGGCTGGCGCTGGACCTTCCTGATGCCCGTCCCGGTCGCGCTGATCGCCCTGCTCTTCGCCTTCCGGCTGCTCCCCCGGCCGGTCGAGGAGAACGCCAAGGGCGGCTACGACGCCCTCGGCGCGATCACCGGCACCGCGACCGTGCTGCTGCTGGTCTTCACCGTCACCGAGGCCCAGGGCGCCGGCTGGCTGAGCCCCCGCACCCTCGGCTCGCTGCTCGTCGTCGCCCTGCTGGCCGCCGCCTTCCTGCGGGTGGAGAGCCGCGCCGCGCACCCGCTGGTCCGGCTCGGCATCTTCCGCAACGGTGCGGTCGCCCGGGCCAACGTGGTCGCCTTCGCGATGACCGGCGCGTACGGCGGGTTCCAGTTCGTGGTCACCCTCTACCTCCAGCACCTGCTCGGCTGGTCGGCGCTGGAGATGGCCCTCGGGCTGCTCCCCGCCGCGGCCCTGATCGCGCTCTCGGCCCCCTTCATGGGCCCGATCGTGGACCGCTTCGGCACCGGGCGGCTGCTGCCGATCGGCCTGCTCTCGCTGGTCGCCGCGTTCGCCCTGTTCCTGCGGCTGGACGAGCACAGCTCCTACCTCGGCCTGGTGCTGCCCTCGATGCTGCTGCTCGGGGTGGGCTTCGCCTTCGCCTTCCCCTCGGTGAACATCGCCGCCACCGACGGGGTGGCCGACGAGGAGCAGGGCCTGGCCTCGGGCCTGGTGAACACCGCGATCCAGGTCGGCACCGCCGTGGTGCTGGCCGGGGCGACCGCGATGATCACGGCCGGCAGCGCGGGCGGCGACGGCCCGCAGGCCCAGCTCGACGGCTACCGGCCGGCGCTGCTGTTCGTCACCGCGGTCGCGGTGGTCGGCCTGGCCGTCGCGGCGGCGGGCGCCCTGGTGGACCGGCGGCGCGCTTCAACCCCCGCGTCGCTGCCGGACTATGATGACCAGCCAGTCGGGTCGACCGCGAACAGGTCCGTGGTCCTGACCGAGCGCTGACCCCGGGCTCCCCCCGCGGCCCCTCCCGGAACCGTCGGGCCGTGGCGCCGGCTCCACCAAACCCCCGTGTTGGTGGAGCCGGCCGTCTTCGTGGCGGCCGCCCAGGCAGCGCCCGTCGGGGCGCGGTACCTCGGTGCGGCTGTCGGCTCCGCAAGTATATTGGCTCGGAGCCAACGAACGTTCGGAGCAGACACGATGGCACCTCGCGGGGATTCGGTCAATGAGGAGATGCGGCAACGCTCCCGCCAACGCATCATGCGGGCCACCGTCGAACTGGTTGACCAGCGCGGTTACGCGGGCACCACACTGACGGACATCGCCGAACGGGCCGGTCTCGCCCGCGGACTGCTCTCGTACTACTTCGACGGCAAACGGCTGCTGATGCAGTCCGCCACGCACCGGATGATGCACCTGTCGCTGGCCGGCGCCCTGGCGGAACTGGCCCCCGGCTCCTCCGCCGACGCCCGGCTGGCCCGGGCGATAGACGCCGTGCTCGGGCTGGCACTGGACCACCCCCGGGTGATGCGCTCGCACCTGGCCCTGATCCTCGACCCGGACACCGGCGCCTTCGTCCAGGACCCGGAGCAGCAGCAGCTCGGCGCGCTCCTCCAGGGGCTGCTCCGGGACTGGGGTGCGCCCGACCCCGCCGCCGAGCACGCCGTCCTGCGCAGTGCGCTGATGGGCGGCTGCATAGGCGTGCTGCTGCCGGGCGCCGAGATCCCGCTGGCGCCGATCCGGGCCGACCTCTTCCGCCGCTACGAACTGGCCTGGGAGCTGGGCTGCCCGCCGCAGGCGTCCCCGCCGGAACGCGAACGGCCGCCGGCCCGCGGCTGACGGCGGGTGGGCGGCCTGGACGACCGGCTGCCGGGGGCCTCGCGAGCGAGGGGACCCACAGGCCCCGGACAGCAGTGGCTCAGCGTTCCTTCAGGATCGAGGCGAGCAGGTCTATCGTGCGCTCCGGCGTGAGGCTGTCCACGCAGAGCCGCTCCATGACCTGGATGTAGGCGTCGACGTCGTCGCGCTTGTCCAGGTAGAGCGCACTGGTGAGCTGCTCCAGGTAGACCACGTCCGCGAGGTCCTGCTCCGGGAAGCGCAGGATCGTGAACGCCCCGGACTCGCCCGCGTGCGCGCCGAACCGGAACGGCATGACCTGGATCACCACGTTGGCCTGCTCGGCGACGTCGATCAGGTACTGCACCTGACCGCGCATCACCTGGGGCCCGCCGACCGGCCGGCGCAGCGCGGCCTCGTCGATGACCGCCCAGAGCCGCGGGCTGCCGCCCTCGGTCAGCAGCTTCTGGCGGCGCAACCGGAGGCTGACCCGCCGTTCGACCTCCTCCTCGCTGATCACCGGCCGACTCTGGCCGAAAACCGCCCGTGCGTACTCCTCGGACTGGAGCAGCCCGGGGATGAACTGCACCTCGTAGGTGCGGATCAGCTGGGCGGCCTCCTCCAGGCCCACGTAGGTCTGGAACCAGCCCGGCAGCACGTCGTTGAAGCTGTGCCACCAGCCGGACTTGTTGGCTTCGCGGACGAGGCCGAGCAGGGCTTCCCGCTCGACGCCGTCGTCCACGCCGTACAGGCTGAGCAGGTCGGCGACGTCGCGCTCCTTGAAGCTGACGCGGCCGAGTTCCATGCGGCTGATCTTGGACTCGGAGGCCCGGATCGCGTAGCCCGCGTCCTCGCGGGTGATGCCGCGCGCCTCACGCAGGCGACGCAGCTGCGAGCCGAGGAGGATCCGGCGGACCATCGAGCCGCCGCCCGGCTGAACTGTGGTCATGCGGTCGAAACCTCCACCTAGGGCAAACAGCGCACAGTCTGCCATCAGTTGAGCGCTCACGGTGCCGATACTGACGGATGTTCCTATCAGTTCTGCACTCCACGCACCAGGATGCACGTGCATCCGGCGCTTGCATATGCCAATAGTGCGACTGCACGTGAATCGACTCTTGCATCTGCAGTGAGCGCACACCACCATGGTGCACGTGCACCTGCACATCCCTGGCAATCCCGCGGGCTCCGCGTCGACCCCACGCGCGACTCCGTGCACCGACCCGACGGCACCCCCGCGTCATCGGGCGTTCGAGTGCGCGCGCGCCTGGTCGAGGGGGCGGCCGAGCGGCCGAGCGAGTCGGAGGTGACCGGCATGACCCCGGCGGGTCCAGCCGTGTCCGCCCCCTTATGGGAGGAGCTCTTCATGAGCACCGGTACGGCCTTGGCGGTTGACCCCCATGTGGTCACCTGCACGCTCGCTCCCCGCTTCGAAGCCGTCAGAACCGCGCGCGACTTCGCTCGGACGACGCTCCAGCAGTGGGGCCTGACGGAGCTGTTCGACGATGTCGCGCTGGTGGCCTCGGAACTCGTGACCAACGCGCTCCGGCACGCGATCGGTGCACGGCCGGACCCGTCGGGCTGCGCCCAGGGCGAGTACGACTTTCCCATACAGCCGACCCCGGAGGGCCGGCTCCCGATCCGAATAAGCCTGGTTCACCGTGCGCCCCAGGTGGTCTGCGCGGTGAGCGATCCGAGCTGTGTCGGCCCGATCGCCCGGGAGGCCGACTTCGTCGCCGAATCCGGCCGCGGGTTGCACCTGGTGGAGTCGTTCAGCCGCTCCTGGGGCTGGCACCCCCTGGGCAGCGGCAAGGTGGTCTGGGCGATGTTCGAGGCCGAGGCGGTCGGCGGCTCCCCGCTCGACGGACGCCCCGGGCTCGGCGGCCCGGTCGACGTCGGTGGGCGGCATCGGCGATCGGCCTAGCACGGGCCCGGCGCCGGACGGCGCGCGCCGCAGGGGAAGCCCCGGACGGGGAAGCCCCCCGGGGGCCACACCCCGGGCCCTGCCGGCCGGCCCGCCCAGCGGCCCCGGCGGCGGGAGACGGGAAGCGCCCCGGATCGGCCCGGCGGATCCCCGGAGGTCCACACCGGAGCCGCACCGGAGCCGCACCGAGAGCCGCGGTGAGCGGCCTCGGCGGAAGGCCTCGACGAAAGGCCTCGGCGGCGGGCCCGCTACAAGGGGCCGCGGGGGAGGCTCCGAAAGAGGCCGTGCGGAAGGCCTCGCGGGAGGCGCCCGCGGAAGGGGCGCCCGGACGAGGCAAAGACAAAGGCCGTCGTGGTGTCGGCACCCACGACGGCCCCCCGATGGCGGAGCACGGCGGCCGGTCAGACCGCCAGGTGGTCGAACTCCCCGTCCTTCGCCCCGAGCAGCAGGGCCGCGATCTCGGCCCGGGTGTAGATGAGCGCCGGACCGTCCGGGAACCGCGAGTTGCGCATCGCCACGTCGCCGCCCGGCAGGGCCGCGAACTCGACGCAGTTGCCCTGGGAGTTGCTGTGCCGGCTCTTCTGCCAGACCACCCCCTGGAGATCGGTGGCGGCCATCCCGTTGTAGGTGTCGAACGAGCCGTGCGTGTCCTGCGAGTCGTGCATAGAAATCTCCCGAAGAGCTCCGGAGTTGTCGTCCTGCGCGGCGCCCCCGGCACCGCCGAAACGAACGGACCGGCCCCGTACCGGTCCGGCACAACGCCTCACTTGACGCGATGATAGCCGCAGTGCACGTGCATCAGCACGGGACGTTGCAGGTGCACGAGGCATTTTGTCCGCCGCCGCGATCTCTTCACGAGCCCTTCTCCTGACGGTACGTAAACGGACATAGCCGATGAATCGTCGAGCGCGCGATAACCGGCCGTGAGCACCTCCCCGCTGAATGTTGATCTTCGAACGCCGGGAGTCGCCCGCCCGTGACCCTCCGTCAGGCCGACCTCATGCTGTGAGACATCTCACGCGTCACGGGCGCAACGTCCGCCCCCTCCGATCGCGTTGTGGCTACCACGGGGTACGACTCGGGGGTTGGGTGAGGAATGTCCGGATTGTAGGCAATGCGCGCGGACCGGCCCCGAAGCCGCACCGCGCCCGCACCCTGACCGCGCGAAACCCGTACGGCAGCCGACTGCAAGCCGGACGGGCCGATGTCCTACGATCTCCGGCATGAGCACCGCAGCCATCCCGGGCGCGCCACTGCCCGTCCGCACTCCAGGCTCCCGTGCGCGGGGGCGCCACCGTCGTCCCGAGCGCCCCGAGATCCCGGCCGGCGCCCCGGCCCTGGTGCTCGCCGTGCCCGCACCCGCCGGACCCGAGTCCCGCTCGGTGGTCGAGGAGCTGCTCTCGATCGTCCGCACCGAGCACAACGGCGTCCAGACGGCGGTCGGCTACCTCCCCGGTGACGGCACCGGCGCCGCGGAGGGCGAGGACCGCACGGTGGCCGAGCTGCTGGCGCTGGCCGCCGAGGCCGGGCTGCCGATGCCCGTCCTGGTCCCGCTGGTGCCCGGCCCGCACGCCTTCCTGGGCGAGCTCCACGCGCTCGCCGCCGAGTACGGAGCCCCCGTCACCGACCCGCTGGGCCCGCACCCGCTGCTGGCCGAGGCCGTGCACGTCCGACTCTCCGAGGCCGGGCTGGCCCGGGCCGACCGCGCCCGGCTGTTCGCCATCGCGACCGCCGCGGACGGCGTGGTGCTGACCACCGTCGGCGGCGAGGACGCGGCCGCCGCGGCCGGCATCACCGGCGTACTGCTGGCCGCGCGACTGGCCGTGCCGGTCGTCGCCGCCGCGCTCGACGTGCCCGGCTCGGTGGCCGCCGCCGTCAACCACCTCAAGGACACCGGCTCGCAGCGCCCGGCGCTGGCCCCGCTGGTGATCGGCCCGGAGGCAGACTCCGAGCTGCTCGCCACCGCCGCCGAGGAGACCGGCTGCCCGTCGGCCGCGCCGCTGGGCGCCTACCCGTCCGTCGGCCAGCTGATCGCCGCGACCTACCTGGCCGCGCTGCCCGCGCCCTCCGCGGAGGACCTGGCACGGGCCGAGGCGGAGGCGGCCGCCGCCGGGGCCGACGGGGCCCCGGAGGGCGCTCGCGGCGCCCACGCGGCCGCCGAGGCGCCCGCCGGGCAGTAATTTCGACACCGCGCGCCCGCCGACGTGCACCGAAGGGCCCGGAACGGCATCCGTTCCGGGCCCTTCGGCATGCTCGCCGCCCTTCCGAGCTGCACGGGGCACGACAAAGGAATGTCCGTTCTGGCCTATTTGAAAGGAAATAGGAAGCGGCCGTCGGTCGCGGATCCGCAGCGGCGCATCACGGCCGCTCCCCCATCCGCCGACGCGCGCCGCAGGGCGATTCGACGCGCCGTCACCTCGCTCCTGAGGAGCAGCCAATTGTGGAGTTCTGCAACAGCATTGCCTGAAAAGGATCATTTGTGATCATGATGGGTGGCAATTTTGGCAGTTCCCACTAAACCGTGATGCGCATCACAAGGGTTTGCAGTTTGAACTTGAGTCTGATTAACGTGCTCCCCGTTCGTGACCACACGAACCCGGTTCATCCGCGACGCCGAGTCCTGCCGTCGGATGTCCTGGCAGCGCGATAGACGCACCACGGCAGGAGCGGGGGACCCACAGGTAAGTCGCCCCGGACCGCTCTCCGGAACGGTCCAGGGCTAGGGGTGAAGCCGTGCACACCGCACGGCCGGGCAACTCCGGCCCGAATCCGACAGCTCACCTCGCAGGCGTGGGAGAGGACCGCGTCTTCATGCTGCCCACCAACGGCACCAACGGCACCAGCCTGTCCAGCCGCACCCGTCGCGTGATCGCCGCCCTCGGCGTCGCCGGCGTCGGCCTCACCGTCCCGTGCCTCACCTCCGGCACCGCCTCCGCCGCCTCCGTCGCCACCTGGGACAAGGTCGCCCAGTGCGAGAGCGGCGGCAACTGGAGCATCAACACCGGCAACGGCTTCTTCGGCGGTCTGCAGTTCACCTCCAGCACCTGGGCCGCCTTCGGCGGCACCGCCTTCGCCCCGCAGGCCAACCAGGCCACCAAGGACCAGCAGATCGCGATCGCCGAGAAGGTCCTCGCCTCGCAGGGCCCCGGCGCCTGGCCGGTCTGCTCGGTCCAGGCCGGGCTCACCAAGGGCGGCGCCCCGGCCGCCGTCGACACCTCGGCGGGCTCCGCCTCGGGCTCCACCGCCGCCAAGCCCGCCCAGAGCGCCAAGCCGGCCGCTCCGGCGGCGAAGCCCACCGCCAAGCCCGCCCGGCCCCAGGCGCCGGCCGCGAAGCCCGCCACGCCCGCCACGCCCGCCCAGGGCGACGCGCAGGCCGCCATGGACTCCGCCGCCTCCGGCAACCGCGGCGACCGGGCCCAGACGGGCCGGCAGCAGGCCCAGGGCGGCGACTACACCGTCGTCGAGGGCGACTGGCTCTCCTCCATCGCCGACCGGCACAACGTGCAGGGCGGCTGGCAGCGGCTGTACGAGCTCAACCGCTCCACCCTGACCGAGGGGCCGGACAGCATCTACCCGGGCCAGCACCTGTCCTTCGACGGCAAGTCCGGCTCGGGCTTCACCTGGTTCGACCGCTCGCAGAAGTCCGGCCAGTCCGCGAACGGCGGTTCCGTGGACGCCCAGCCGGCCGCGCAGACCCAGCCCCAGACCCAGGCCCCGGCGACCAAGCCGTCCAGCAAGCCGGCCGCCAAGCCCGCTCCGCAGGCCCAGACCCCGGCCCCGGCCCCGGCCCCGGCCGCCACCGGCAGCATGGCCGCCGCGGTCTCCTTCGCCGAGTCGAAGGTCGGTCAGGCGTACGTCTACGGCGGCACCGGCAACGGCGGTTGGGACTGCTCCGGCCTGACCCAGGCCGCGCTGCGCGCCGCGGGCATCTCCGTCCCGCGGGTCGCCGCCGACCAGGCCGCCGCCAGCACCCACGTCTCGCTGGACAGCCTCCAGCCGGGCGACCTGCTGTTCTGGTCCAACAACGGCAAGGACTCCGGCGTCTACCACGTCGCGATCTACGTCGGCAACGGCAAGTACGTCGAGGCCGCCAACCCGAGCTCGGGCGTCCGCGAGCAGAGCATCGCCAACTGGGCCCCGGACTTCGCCGGCCGGGTCTGAGAACCACGGACAGATGACAACTGACAGCTGACAGATTTCAACATCTGTCAGCTGTCATCCGTCCACTGTCATCCGTCAGCCGCAGGCCCCCGCCCGCCCGCTGACCACCCGCCACCCCCGGGGAGAGTCTGGTCGCTCCTCCCCGGGGGTCCCGGCGTTCCCGAGGGCCGGTCCGGCCGGCCCCACACACGTCGACGGGCCCCGGAGAGCAACGCCCTCCGGGGCCCGTCGACCGACCGTGGCAGCGGCCGTTACGGCCGCGGCTCAACGCGCGCAGGCCCCGGTGGACCCGCGCATCACCAGCTCCGGCTGGAACATGAACTCGCCGCGCTGCGCGGCGTTCCCGCCGACCTCCTCCAGCAGCGCGTCCACCGCCGCGGTGGCCATCGCCTCGACCGGCTGCCGGATCGTGGTCAACGGCGGCTCGGTGAAGGCGATCAACGGCGAGTCGTCGAAGCCCACCACGGACGCGTCCTGCGGCACCGACAGCCCGCGCTGCCGCACCGCCCGGATCGCCCCGAGCGCCATCATGTCGCTCCCGCAGACGATCGCCGTACAGCCCTTGTCGAGCAGCGCGCCGGCCGCCGCGTGCCCGCCCTCCACGCTGAACAGCGTGTGGTGGACGAGGTCCTCGGCCTCCTCCTGGCCGCGCCCGAGCACCGCCCGCATCGCCGCCGTGAACCCCTCGATCTTGCGCAGCACCGGGACGTACCGGCGCTGGCCGACGGCCAGCCCGATCCGCTCGTGCCCGAGTTCGGCCAGGTGCTGGACGGCCATCCACATCGCGGCGCGGTCGTCCGGCGAGATGAACGGCGCGTCGATCCGCTCGCTGTAGCCGTTGATCAGCACGAACGGCACCCCGCGCCCGGCCAGCCGGGCGTAGCGGTCGTGGTCGGCGGTGGTGTCGGCGTGCAGCCCGGAGACGAAGACGATGCCCGCCACGCCCCGGTCCACCAGCATCTCCACCAGTTCGTCCTCGGTGGACCCGCCCGGCGTCTGGGTGCACAGCACCGGCGTGTAGCCGTGCCGGCTGAGCACCTGCTCGATCACCTGGGCCAGCGCCGGGAAGATCGGGTTGCTCAGCTCCGGCGTGATCAGACCGATCAGCCCGGCGCTGCGCTGGCGCAGGCGGGTCGGCCGCTCGTACCCGAGCACGTCGAGCGCCGCCAGCACGGTCTGCCGGGTGGCGGCGGAAACGTTCGCCTTGCCGTTGAGCACGCGGGAGACGGTGGCTTCGCTGACCCCCGCCTGCGCCGCGATGTCTGAGAGTCGCGCCGTAGTCACGGTCCCAGAGCCTATTCCAACCACGTCAGACCGCCCACCAGCCGGTGCAGTCCGGCGCGAGCACCGTTTCGCCGCCGTCCACCACCAGGTCGGTGGAGGCGAGCAGCAGCGTGCCCGGCGCCGCGATCCGCACCGGCTCGCCGGTGGTGTTCACGGTGCAGACGAAGGCGCCGCGGCGGAAGGCCAGGGTGCCCTCGGGGCTCTCCAGCCACTCGACCCCGGTCCCCGCGCCGAGGTCGGGCCGCGCCCGGCGGACGGCCAGCGCGCTGCGGTAGAGCTCCAGGGTGGAGGTCGGGTCCCCGGTCTGCGCCTCGACGCTCAGCTCGGCCCACTCGGCCGGCTGCGGCAGCCAGGACGGGCCGCCGGCCACCGGGCCGAAGCCGTACGGGGCCTCGGTGCCGGACCACGGGATCGGGACGCGGCAGCCGTCGCGGTAGCCGTCCTGGCCGGCCTGGCGGAAGAACGACGGGTCCTGGCGGACCTCGTCGGGCAGGTCGGTGACGTCCGGCAGGCCGAGCTCCTCGCCCTGGTAGACGTACGCGGAGCCGGGCAGCGCGAGCATCAGCAGGGTGGCCGCGCGGGCCCGGCGCAGGCCGAGTTCGCGGTCGCCGGGGGTGCGGATCTGGGTGCCGAGGCCGGGCTCGTTGGCGAACCGGGTGGCGTGCCGGGTGACGTCGTGGTTGGACAGCACCCAGGTGGTGGGCGCGTCGACCGGACGCATCGAGTCGAGCGAGAGGTCGATCACCTCGCGCAGCGCGGCGGCCTCCCAATCGGTGCCGAGGTACTGGAAGTTGAAGGCCTGGTGCAGCTCGTCGGGCCGGACGTAGTTGGCGGTCCGCTGGACGGTCGGGGTCCAGGCCTCGGCGACGCCGATCCGCTGCCCCGGGTACTCGTCGAGGATCCTGCGCCAGCTGCGGTAGATCTCGTGCACGCCGTCCTGGTCGAAGAACGGCATGACGTCGTTGCCGAGCAGCTTCAGCTGGTCGGCGCCGCCGAGGTCGGGCAGGCCGGGGGCCTTGACCAGGCCGTGGGCGACGTCGATGCGGAAGCCGTCCACGCCCATGTCCAGCCAGAAGCGCAGGATCGAGCGGAACTCGTCGGCGACGGCCTGGTTCTCCCAGTTGAAGTCCGGCTGCTCCGGGGCGAACAGGTGCAGGTACCAGTCGCCGGGGGTGCCGTCCGGGTTCGCGGTGCGGGTCCAGGCGGGGCCGCCGAAGATGGACTCCCAGTCGTTGGGCGGGAGTTCGCCCTGCTCGCCCTTGCCGGGGCGGAAGTGGTAGCGGTCGCGCAGCGGGGAGCCGGGGCCCTCCCGCAGGGCACGCTGGAACCACTCGTGCTGGTCCGAGGAGTGGTTGGGGACGAGGTCGACGATGATCCGCAGGCCCAGGTCGTGGGCGTCCCGGATCAGGGCGTCGGCGTCCAGCAGGGTGCCGAACATCGGGTCCACGGCGCGGTAGTCGGCGACGTCGTAGCCGGCGTCCGCCTGGGGCGAGGCGTAGAACGGCGAGAGCCAGACCGCGTCCACCCCGAGGTCGCGCAGGTAGGGCAGTCGGCTGCGGATGCCGGGCAGATCGCCCATGCCGTCGCCGTTGGAGTCGGCGAAGCTGCGCGGGTACACCTGGTAGATGACCGCGTCCCGCCACCAGCCTCTGGACGCGCTGACGTTCGCCTCGTGAGCGCTGTCGGCGGCAGGCCGGGAGGTGTCGGCCAGGTTCTGGGTCATGGACGGTATCCCTTGCGGACTAGAGAGGAGCGGAGGGCGCCGGGACGCGGAGGCACGCGACGACGTGCGGGCGCCTGACGACGCGGCGGGCGCGTGACGACGCGGCGGCGCGCTACGACTTGGAGGCACCGGCGGTCAGGCCGGTGACCAGGTGGCGCTGCACCAGGTAGAAGAAGGCCGCGGACGGGATCGCGATCAGCACGGCGGTCGCGGCCATCAGGTTCCACTGGGCGTCGTGCTCGCTGACGAAGGTCTGGAGACCGACGGCCAGGGTGTACTTGTCGGAGCTGAGCATGAACGTGGAGGCGAACGGCACCTCGGCCCAGTAGGTGAGGAAGGAGTAGAAGGCGGCCACCGCCAGGCCCGGGCGGGCGAGCGGCAGCACCAGCCGCCAGAAGGTGCCGAACGGGCTGAGCCCGTCGACGCGGCCGGCCTCGTCGATCTCCACCGGGATGGTGTCGAAGTAGCCCTTCAGCAGCCAGGCGCAGTAGGGCACGGTGGTGGTCGAGTAGACCAGGATCAGGCCGGTGTAGCTGTCCAGCAGGCCGAGTTCGGAGAGCATCGTGTACATCGGCACGATCAGCACCGCGATCGGGAACATCTGGGTCACCAGCAGCGACCACATCAGCGGCCGGTGCCCGGGGAACTTCATCCGGGAGACGGCGTAGCCGGTGGTGGCGGCGACCATCACGCCGAACACGGTGGTGATCCCGGAGACCAGCAGGGCGTTGCCGAACCAGGTGAAGAAGTCGGTGTCGGACAGCACGTGCCGGTAGTTCGACAGCGTCAGCTTGTCGAGGATCTGGCCGGGGTGGAGGTAGTCGGTCTTGTCCGGGCCGAGCGAGACGAACAGGATCCACGCGACCGGGAACAGCGCGATCAGGCCCGCCAGGACGAGGGTGCCGTGGGACAGCGCCCGGGCCAGCGGGCTGCGCTCGCCGCGGCGGCGGACCCGGGCGGGCCGGGCCGACGGGGCCGTGGCCGCCGCGCGGGCCGGGAGTTCGGTGGTGGTGCTCATCGGGGGTACCTGCCTTCGTGGGTCAACTGGGTCCGGGGCCTCAGCCGTTGGCCTGCTCGTTGCGGGCGAGCCAGCGCCGGTAGAAGGCGGTGAAGACGATCAGGATGGACAGCAGGATCACGCCGTAGGCGGCGGACTGCGCGTAGTCCCGCGGGATCTGGCCGAAGCCGAGGCGGTACGCCCAGGTGACCAGCAGCTGGGCGTCGGGAGCGCCGGTGCCGAACAGCAGGAAGATCACGTTGAACTGGTTGAACGTCCAGATCACGCCGAGCAGGACGACCGTGGAGGAGACCGAGCGCAGCCCGGGCAGGGTGACGTACCGGAAGCGCTGCCAGGCGCCGGCACCGTCCATCTCGGCGGCCTCGTACAGCTCGGCCGGGATCGACTGGAGGCCGCCGAGCAGCGAGATCATCATGAACGGCACGCCGGCCCAGGTGTTCACCATGATCGCGGCCGCCTTCTGCGCCCACGGTTCGGTGAGCCAGCCCGGCTCCGGCAGGTGCAGGAAGGACAGGGCGCTGTTGACGACGCCGCCGTCGGCGAGCATCAGGCGCCAGGAGAAGACGGTGACGAAGGTCGGCACGGCCCACGGCAGGATGAGCAGCATCCGGTAGGCGGCGCGGCCGCGCAGCTTCTGGTTGAGCAGCAGCGCCAGGCCCAGGCCGAGGGAGTAGTGCAGGAAGACGCAGACGGCCGTCCAGGCGACGGTCCAGACGAAGTGCGACCAGAAGCGGTCGTACGAGCCCGGGCCCCACAGGATGTCGGCGTAGTTGTGGAAGCCGACGAACCGGTAGCTCGCCGGGATCTCGTTGACGCCGATCTTGCGGGCCACGTTGAGGCTGTTGGCGTCGGTGAGGGTGAGCCAGATGCCCTCGGCGAGCGGGTAGAGCACCAGCACGCCGAGCACCAGCACGACCGGGGCGATCATCGCGTAGGCGTACCAGTGCTTGGCGTAGGAGCGCTTGACGCGTTCCAGCAGGCCCGGACGCTGCTCGCGCTCCCGGCTGCCCTTGCCGGTGGCGCCCTGCACGGCGACTGACATCGTTTGCACCTTCTCGGGGAGTTCTCGGGGAGCCGACGGCCCGGCCCGTCGGCTGACGGGCCGGGCGCAGGGACTACTTGGCGAAGCCCGGCAGGAGCTTGGCGTAGTCGGTGGCGACGGTGTTCAGCGCGTCCTGGGTGCTGGTGCCCTGGACGACCTTGCCCAGGTTGGTGTTCAGCGAGGCGAGCAGCGAGCTGTACTCGGGCAGCTCGGGGCGCGGCTTGGCGCTGGTCAGCACGGTCTGGAAGCCGGCGATGCCCGGGTCGGCCTTGACGTCGGCGGTGAAGGCGTCGGAGCGGGTGGGCAGGGTGGCGTTCTTCTGCGCGATGAACGCCTGGCTCTCGGCCGAGGTCATGAAGGCGGTGAACTTCTCGGCGGCGGCCTTGTGGGCCTTGTCGGCGCCGGCGTAGACCGAGATGTTGTGGCCGCCGGTCGGGGCGGCGCCCTTGCCGGCGGTGCCGCCGGGGACGGCCGCGATGCCGAGGTTGTTCTTGTCCGCGAAGGCCGAGCCCTTGTAGATGTTGGTGATCTCCCAGGGGCCCTGGATGATCGCCGCGACCTTGCCGCTGTTGAAGGCGTCCATCATGTGCGCGTAGGCGTCGGTGGTGACGTCGGCCTTGGCGGTGCCGGGCGAGGTGAACATCGTCTTGTAGGTCTCGACGGCCTTGACGGCCTCCGGCGAGGTGATGGTGATCTTCTTGCCGGCGGCGTCGACGGTGTCGGTGCCCTCGCCGAACAGGAACGGCAGCGCGTAGTAGCCGTCCGCGGCCTTCAGCCAGAAGCCGTCCACACCGGCCTTCTCCGTGACGGCGGCGGCATCGGCCTTCAGCTCGTCCCAGGTCTTCGGCGCCTCGGTGATGCCGGCCTTGGTGAACAGCTCCTTGTTGTAGAGCAGTCCGAGGGTGTCGGTCACCAGCGGCACGCCGTACAGCTTGCCCTCGTACTTGGCCTGCTGGATCAGGCTGGGCTGGAAGGCGGAGGTGTCGGCAGCGGCCGGGGTGCCGTCCAGCGGCTCCAGGTAGCCGGCCTTGGCGAAGGCGGCGGTCCAGCCGACCTCGGAGCGGAACACGTCCGGAGCACCCTTGGCCCCCATCGCGGTCTGGAGCTTGTTCTGGGCCTGGTCGAACGGCACGTTGACGAAGTCGACCTTGATGGTCGGGTTCGCAGCCTCGAACTTCTTGACGAGCTCCTGGTAGTTCGGCGCCTCGTTGGTGGCGTTCGACGTGTCCCAGTACGTGAGGGTGACCGGCCCGTCGGCCTTGCCGTCGGAGCTGGAGCCGCTGCTGCCACAGGCAGCCATCGAGACCGCGAGGGCCACAACGAGGGCAGAGGCCGCGATGCCACGCCGCATGAGAACTCCTTGGGAGGGTGGGGATGCCCGAGATGTTCGGAGGCAGGCGCATAATGGCTGCCTCGTGCCGACCGCACCGTTGCTGCCGTCGGGCTCGGGAAGGAAGTTAACAGCGGCGCAAGAGGGACGGAAAGTCCTTGCAGCAAGTTTCTGCAAGAAACGGCGATCGTTACGCCCGCGTGTCCTGGAAGTTGCCGCACGGTAGTCGACGCCGGTGCGAAATGCCGTGATTCGCCCGGATCGCCCCTCCATGGACTGGCCGGCGGAACCACCATGCGTGGCCGAAAACGCGCTGCAGCAGACTGGACGCATGCGAATCAGAGCCGTCACCAGGGACGAACTTCCGCTGCTCGCCGAGCTGGAGCGGGCCGCCGGCGCGCCCTTCGCCACGATCGGCATGCCCGAGATCGCCGAGGACGAGCCCCCGGCGCCGGAGGAGCTGGCGCACTACCTCGACCAGGGCGTCGCCCTGCTCGCCGAGGCCCCCGACGGAAGCGTCGCCGCCTACCTGCTGGCCGAGCCGGTGGACGGCGCGCTCCACATCGAACAGGTCTCGGTCCACCCCGACCACGCCCGCCGCGGCATCGGCCGGGCCCTGATCGAGCACCTCGCCGAGAGCACCGACGCCCCCGCTCTCACCCTCACCACCTTCGCCGAGGTCCCCTGGAACGCCCCCTACTACGCCCGCTGCGGCTTCCGGCCGCTGGCCGGTGAGGAGCTCACCCCGGGCCTGCGCGAGATCCGCCGCAAGGAGGCCGAGCACGGGCTGGACCGCTGGCCCCGGCTCTGCATGCGCCGGGACCTGCGGCCGTAGCTAGGGCCGGACCCCCAGCCGAAGCACGGTCGTGGAGCGGAACTCCTCCCCCGGCCGCAGCTCCGTGCTGGGGAACTCCGGATGGTGCGGGGAGTCCGGGAAGTGCTGGGTCTCCAGGGCGATCCCGGCGAACGGCCCGTACGGGACGCCGCTCGCACCGGTCACAGCGCCCTGGAACTTGTTCGCCGTATAGACCTGGAGCCCCGGCTCGGTGGTCAGCACCTCCAGGGTGCGGCCGCTGGCCGGGTCCTCCAGCAGCGCGGCCCGGGCCGGGGTGCCGTCCGCCGGCCGGGCCCGCAGCACCCAGTTGTGGTCGTAGCCGCCCGGGCCGACCAGCTGGGGGTGCTCGTCGTGCACCGACTTGCCGATCGGCGTGGCCACCGTGAAGTCGAAGGGCGTGCCCGCCACCGGCTCGGTCCGGCCGTACGGGATCTGCCGCTCGTCGGCCGGGGTGTACGCGTCGGCGTCCAGGGTGAGCAGGTGGCCGAGCACGTCGCCGCTGCCCTCACCCGCCAGGTTGAAGTACGCGTGGTTGGTCAGGTTGACGACCGTCGGCTTGGTGGTGACGGCGCGGTAGGCGATCACCAGCTCGCCGGAGGCGTCCAGGGTGTAGGTGACGGTGACGTCCAGGGCGCCGGGGAAGCCCTGGTCCCCGTCCCGGCTGTGCAGTGCCAGCCGCACCCCGCCCTCGACCGGCTCGGCCGCCCACATCCGGTGCGCGAAGCCGTCCGGGCCGCCGTGGAGGGTCATACCGCCGCCGGTCGGGGCGAGCTGGTGCTCCACACCGTCGACGGTGATCGACGAGCGGTCGATCCGGTTGGCGTACCGGCCCACCACCGTGCCGTAGTGCCGGGCCGGGCCGAGGATCTCGGACAACCGGTCGGTGGACAGGAGCAGTTGGGCGCAGCGGCCGGAGCGGTCCGGGGCGCTCAGGGTGTGCAGCGTCGCGCCGAGGGTGAGCACGCTCGCCTCGTACGGGCCGGCCGTGAGCGTCCAGCGCTCGATCGCGGCGC
Source organism: Kitasatospora sp. NPDC018619 (assembly GCF_044391605.1). Lineage (NCBI taxonomy): Bacteria > Bacillati > Actinomycetota > Actinomycetes > Kitasatosporales > Streptomycetaceae > Kitasatospora > Kitasatospora sp. NPDC018619. The sequence goes on along the minus strand of NZ_JBISAI010000001.1, from coordinate 632,375 downwards.
CCGCGCCCGAGGCGTCCAGGGGTTCGTGCCGCACGCTGGTGGCCTCGCTCGCCATTGGCCTGCTCCTCACTGGCGGCGGCGTCGCACCGCGGCCGCCCGGTTCCGGGTCCGTCGAGGGGCGCCGCGGCAGCCCCGTGTCCGTCAGCCTAGCGACGGCAGCGGCCGTGGAGGCGCTCCCGCGGGCCCGCACGCCGCCCGGCGCGCCGCGACCGACCACCGCGCGCCGGGCCCCGACCGCAGAAGCAGCCGCCTGCGCTCCCAGTCGTCCGGTTCGCCCGACCGGCCCTGGTCCCGCTGCCGCCGCCGCCTGCGCTGCTAGTCGTCCAGCTCCCCCGACCGGCCCTGGTCCCGCTGCTGCTGCGGCAGCCCGAGCGCCGAGGCCAGGCCGTCCGGCCCGCTGCCCGCCTTGCGGTAGACCGCCGCCAGTCGGCGGTTGACCAGGCCGATCGGCACCCCGAGCTCGTCGGCGATCCGCTGCGGCGGCACGCCCTGCACGGCCCGCTTGGCGACCTCCCACTCCGCGCTGCTGAGCGTGTCGATGGTGTCCCGGAAGTCGCGCGGCCCGACCCGGTTGGGCCGCAGTCCGTAGTTGGCCAGCTCCTGCCTCGCCCGGTCGACCAGCCCCTCCGCCGAACAGTGCTGGGCCAGCTCGATGCCCTGGTACAGGCACTCCTGGGCGTCGTCCAGCCGCCCGACCCGGCGCAGCGCGGCACCGAGGTCGACCAGCGCCACGGCGTGCTCGTACCCGGCCGGGGACTGCCCGAGGTGGGCCACGGCGTCCTCCAGCAGTTCGACCGCCGCCCGGCCGTGCTCGACCCGCGCCTGGAGGCGCAGCGCGCTGCCGATCGCCGAGGCGGTGCCGAAGGTGCGGGCGTCCCGGACCGCCTGCTCGGCGTAGCCCCGGGCGCGCTCGGGTTCGTCGTCCGCGATCGCGATGGCGAGGTGGCCGGCCCAGGGCGCCCAGACGGTGTTGCGCCAGCCGCGGACCGCCAGCTGGGCGCCCGCCTCGGTGAGCGCGGCGGCCGCACCCGCGTACCGGTTCTTGGCGACCAGCAGCTTGCCGTACAGCGAGGCGGCGTCCGGCAGCACCATGGCCGTCGAGTGGTACGGCGGGTGGAAGCCGAAGTCGTTGGCCGTCTCCCAGGCGTCGGCGACCCGCCCGCGGGCGATCAGGGTGTCGACCAGCACGCCGACCGCGTCCCAGGCCAGCGGCAGCTTCTCGCCGATCCGCTCGGAGATGCGGAACGCCCGGCGCAGGAAGTCCTCGGCCTCGGCGAGCAGACCGCGGCGGAAGCGGGCCAGCCCCATCAGGAAGTACGCGAAGCCCCGGTGGGCACCGCTCCAACCGGCGATCTCGAACTGGATGATGGCGTCCGCCGCCAGCCGTTCGGCCTGGGCGATGCGGTCGTTGTAGATGTACGTCAGGCAGAGCATCGAGGGCAGCTCGAAGCCCCAGGTGGTGTCAGTCCAGCCGAGGCCCTTGGGCAGCCTGCCGCCGTCGAGGACCTCGTCGGCGAGCGCGAGCGCCTCGCTGGAGGACTCGCCGCGCAGGGTGAGGTCCCAGGCTCGCATGGCGAGCACGGCCCGGTCGGCCGCGTCCCGCCCTTCCAGGTTGCGGCACATCTCGCCGAGCCGGGCGGAGCGGCCGGGGCCGTCCTCCTCGGACTTGCGGAAGGCGTGCCACATGAACGAGGCGGCCTGGAGCCGCTGGCGCCCGGCCGGGTCGCTGGTCTGTTCGGCGGCCCGCTGGCAGACCAGCGCGGCCTCGCCCAGCTCACCGGCGTGGGCGAGCACTTCGGAGAGCCGGAAGTTGGCGTCCACCCGCAGTTCGGGGCGCAGCGGCACCTCGTCGGGGTCGAGGGCCAGCTTGAGCTGGTTGACGGTCGCGACGGGATCGGTGAGCAGGGCGGAGCAGCCGAGTTCGTAGAGCACCTCGGCCTTGATCTCGTCGGCGGGCGGCTCCTCCAGCGCGCGGTGCAGACAGCGCTGAGCGGCTTCGGGAGCGCCGATCAGCTGGTGTTCGATGGCGGCGCGGCGCAGCTTCCTGACGATCCGGTCGTCGCCCTCGCCGGAGTGGGTCTCGACCAGGTGCCGGGAGGCGGCGAGCAGGCCGAGCCCGGCGTTCTCGATCTCGGCGGCGGCGATGCCGTGCATGCCGAGGCGGGTGGCGTCCGGCATGGTGTTGTAGATGGAGCTGGCGATCAGCGGGTGGACGAACTCCAGGTTCCCGTTGGGGGTCTGGGTCAGCACGCGCTGCTTGCGCAGCTGCTTGATGGACTCGCGGGCGCCTTCGGTGGTCTGGGTGGAGATCCGGGTGGCGAGGTCGACCCGGATGTCGGTGCCCAGCATGGCGCAGGCCCAGGCGAAGCGCAGGGTGCTGGCGCCGAGCTGGTCCAGCCAGCTCTTGAGGGTCATCCCGGTCGCGTCGACGGCGAGTTCGCGCAGCTGCCGGGAGTTCTCCTCGACCGGTTCGAGCTCCTGGTCGCGGACCTGGTCGAGCAGGCGGCCGACCTCGAAGGGGTTGCCGTTGACGACGTTCCAGAACTCGTAGCAGAAGGCCTCCTCGGCCTTGTCGCCGAGTTCGGCCCGGATCATGTCGGTGACGGAGCTGAGGTTGAGCCGGTTGAGCTCGTGCTTGCGGCCCTTGAGCGCGAGGACGTCGCGCCGGAAGTCGTGGGTCTCGGTGGGCCAGTCGTTCTCGTCCTCCCGGAAGGCGAACACGAGCAGCACGGGAAGTTCACTCGATCGAATGGCGAATTTGGTCAGCCAGGAGAGCGATTCCCCGTCCGCCCAGTGCAGGTCGTCGACGATCATCACCATCGGCGCGCGGCGCGGTGCGAGCTGGGTGAGGACGTAGTCGAGGCCGTCGCGCACGCCCTGCGGGTCGAGCCGGCGGGCCCCGGCCTTGGGCTGCTTGAGGCCCATGGCCGGCCCGACGACCTCTTCCCAGGTGCCCATGACCTGCTTGAACGCCGCCGGGTCCAGGCCGCTGAGCACGGGCTGGAGCAGCTGGCGCAGCACGTGGTACGGCTCCTTGAACTGCCGTTCGCCGCCGCGGCCGAAGAGCACGGTGGTACCGTCGCGCAGCTTGGCGAGCCGCCGGACCTCGTGCAGCAGACTGGTCTTGCCGATGCCGGGGCGGCCGGAGAAGGTGAGCAGGTCACCGATCTCGGTGCCGCCTGCGGCGAAGCCTCGGCAGAGCCGGTCGACGGCGGCCTCCACCGAGCGCAGTTCGGCGTCGCGGTCACGCAGCCGGACCCTGGGCCCGGCACCGCTGCCGTCGTGGGCGGAACCAGCACCCGCCCGATTCGCGTTCTCCTGCTCGGTCACCGTCGCGCCTCCGCCTCGCCCACTCGCGTCACAGCCCCATCACTGCGTGGAGCCGAGATTAGCGCCGTACGAACCTTCCCGTGGGACATTCGTGCAGGCTGGGGCGGACGGTGAGGGTTCGGGCTGTTGGCGAGGGGCAACTCCCCTGTATCCCTAACGTCCGATCATTACATCAGATACCCTACGGCCTTCGAGGTGCGGATGATCTTGCCAAGCCCACCCCCACCGTTCGCGCGCCGCCGCGCCAACTCCCCCCACCATCAGTGCTCGAACACCAAGTGCCCCCACCCTCCGCTGCACCGGGAGTCCGATGTCTGACGACACTTCACTTCAGATTCCGTTCCCGCACCGCCGCAGTCCGCACGGCCAGCGCGCCTCCGCACTGCACCGGGACTGGCTGATCCGCCACCCCCTGCTGCCCGACGCCGACCACCCCGGCTACGCCCACTGGGAGGTGGTGGACCTCGCCGCACTCGGCTACCCCGATGCCGGCCCGGACGAACTCGCCCTGGCCGCCGACCTCATGGGCTTCTACTTCCTCTTCGACGACCAGTTCGACGGCCCGCTCGGCCGCCGCCCCACCGAAGTGGCCCCGATCTGCGAACGGCTGATCGCCGTCCTGCACGGCGCCCGGCCCGACCAGCGCTCCCCGGTCGAGACCGCGTTCGCCGACCTGTGGGACCGCAGTGTGCAGGGCATGCCGGCCCGCTGGCAGGCCCGTGCCGCCTACAACTGGGAGTACTACCTGGCCAGCCATCCGGCCGAGGCCGCCGGGCGGATCTCCACCCGGCCCCCGGACCGCGACGGCTACCTGGAGCTCCGGCGGGGCACCGCGGCGATGGAGACCATCTTCGACATGGTCGAACGCCTGGGCCAGTTCGAAGTCCCGGCGGCCGTCCTGCACCACCCGGTGCTGCGTCAACTCCGCCAGCTGGCGGCCGACATACCGTCACTGAGCAACGACGTGCGCTCGTACCCGCTGGAGGCGCCGCGCGGGGACGTGAACAACCTGGTCATGATCGTCCAGCGGGAGCGGCGCTGCTCGGCCGAGGACGCCTGCGCAGCGGTGATCGCCGAGGCCCAGCTGATGGTCGACCGCTGCGCCGACCTGCGCGACCGACTGCCGGACGTCCACCGTGAGTTGGGCCTCTCCCGGATCGAACGCACGATCGCCGAACGGTACGCCGACGGGCTGCTCACCTGGCTGGCCGGCTACCTCAGCTGGGAGGCCCGCACCGGCCGGTACCACGCGGTCTGACCGGCGCGCACCCGGAGGGGTCCGACGGGGCGTGCGGCGGCACGCCCCGAGAGCGCCCCGGCCGTCGTGCGGCGGCGTGCGGCGGCACGCCCCGAGAGCGCCACTGCGACCGCGCGGCGGCGTGCGGCGGCATCCGCAGGGAGGAGGCGGGACCGCGCGCCCCCTCGGTACATCCGGCTCCGGCGCCGCTCCGCACCCCCGCACATGATCGGAAACGACCGCAAGCGACCGGAGCCGACCGAGCGGCGCACCCTCCGTACCGGCTCGGCGTACGGACCGTAGCCGCGTGGCCGTCCGGCGGCTATCGTGCTCGACGGCGGGCGCCTGGCGGGGCGCCGGCCCGATTGCGTGTCCGACCCCTCCCGCCGGACCGCCTCCGACCGGGGCGGTGCGGCGCGCCGCCCGCGGCTCGGCGCCGCGCCGGCGGCACCCGACGCAGCGAGGAGACACCGAGCATGACGGTCTACCAGCCCCCCGGTACCCCCGGCAGCATCGTCGCCTACCGCTCCCGGTACGAGCACTGGATCGGCGGCGCGTGGACGCCCCCGGCCCGCGGCGAGTACTTCGGCAACCCGACCCCGGTCACCGGCGAGGTGTTCACCGAGGTCGCCCGGGGCACCGCCGAGGACATCGAGGCCGCCCTGGACGCGGCCCACGCCGCCGCCCCGGCCTGGGGCCGCACCTCGGCCGCCGAGCGGGCACAGGTGCTGCTGCGGGTCGCCGACCGGATGGAGGCCAACCTGGAGCAGCTGGCCGTCGCGGAGAGCTGGGACAACGGCAAGCCGGTGCGCGAGACGCTGGCCGCCGACCTCCCGCTCGCGGTCGACCACCTGCGCTACTTCGCCGGTGCGCTGCGCGCCCAGGAGGGCAGCCTCTCCCAGCTGGACGAGGACACCGTGGCCTACCACTTCCACGAGCCGCTGGGCGTGGTCGGCCAGATCATCCCGTGGAACTTCCCGATCCTGATGGCGGTCTGGAAGCTCGCCCCGGCGCTCGCGGCCGGCAACGCGGTCGTCCTCAAGCCCGCCGAGCAGACCCCGGTCTCGGTGCTGCTGCTCGCCGAGCTGACCGCCGACCTGCTGCCGCCCGGCGTGGTCAACATCGTCACCGGCTTCGGCGAGGAGGCGGGCGCCCCGCTGGCCGCCAGCCCCCGGATCCGCAAGATCGCCTTCACCGGCGAGACCGGCACCGGTCGGCTGATCGCCCGCTCGGCCGCCGACAACCTGATCCCGGCCACGCTGGAGCTCGGCGGCAAGAGCCCCAACCTGTTCTTCGCGGACGTCGCCGCCGCCTCGGACGCCTTCTACGACAAGGCCGTCGAGGGCTTCGCGATGTTCGCCCTCAACCAGGGCGAGGTCTGCACCTGTCCCAGCCGCGCGCTGATCGACTCCGCGATCTACGACCGGCTGCTCTCCGACGGTCTGGACCGGGTACGGGCGATGCGCCAGGGCAACCCGCTGGACACCGAGACCCAGGTCGGCGCCCAGGCCAGCGTCGAGCAGCTGAAGAAGATCCTCTCCTACTTCGAGATCGGCCAGGACGAGGGCGCCCGGATCCTGGTGGGCGGCGAGCGGGCCGACCTCGGCGGCGCGCTGGCCGGCGGGTACTACGTCACGCCGACGGTGTTCGAGGGCGTCAACGCGATGCGGGTCTTCCAGGAGGAGATCTTCGGCCCGGTCGTCTCGGTCACCCGCTTCGACGGCTTCGACCAGGCCGTCGCCCTCGCCAACGACACCCAGTACGGGCTCGGCGCGGGCGTCTGGACCCGCAACATCAACACCGCCCACCGGGCCGGGCGCGCCATCCAGGCGGGCCGGGTCTGGACGAACTGCTACCACGCCTACCCGGCCCACGCCGCCTTCGGCGGCTACAAGAACTCCGGCATCGGGCGGGAGACCCACAAGGCGCTCCTGGAGCACTACCAGCAGACCAAGAACCTGCTCGTCAGCTACTCCCCCGACGCGGTCGGGTTCTTCTAGGCGCCGGAAGCGGAGCGGGAGGCCCGCCGGGGGCCTCCCGCTCCCTCACCACTCCCCGTGGCGGGCTCCGGGGCGAATCGCCCGTTCCGGGGATCAAAGCACATGAATGCGGCCGATTCGCCGACGCGCCGCCGACATGCCCGGACGGCCCGCGCGAAAGCCGTAGACAGGACTCCCCGCACCCCTCCGATCCGGGAGCCCCCGCGTGACCATCGCCCCCGCCAAACTCAGCGACCCCACCGTCCGCGCCTTCGTGACCGCCGTCAACGCGGGCGACCGCGAGGCCCTCCTCGCACTGCTCGCCCCGGGCGCGACCATGTCCGACGACGGGTCCGAGCGCGACCTGACGGACTGGGTCGAGCGCGAGATCTTCGGCCCGAACGGCCGGATGGCCGTCCAGACCGAGTCGAACGGCGGCCGCGCGCTGGTCGCCGAGTTCACCAACGACACCTGGGGCACGATGCGCACCGCCTGGCGCTTCACCGTCGAGGGCGACAGGATCAACCGCTTCGAGACCGGCCAGGCCTGAGGCCGGCCCGCCCCACGAGGTCGCCCGCCCCACGAGGTCGCCCGCCCCACGAGGTCGCCCGCCCGCCGAGCCGTCGGCCGGTCGGCCCTCCGCCGTCCCGGTCAGCCCGCCAGCCCCAGGCACCCCCGCACCGCGCGGATCAGGTTCCGCGAGCGGACGTCCCCGGTGACCCCCGGCTGCATGCCGTTGGTGACGTAGCCGAAGCCGAGACCCAGGTCGGGGTCGGCGAAGCCCAGCGAACCGCCCCGCCCCGGGTGGCCGAAGCTCGCCGGGGAGGCCATCGGCGCGGTCGGGCCGTGCCGCCAGAAGCCCAGGCCGAAGGTGGAGTTGACGATCAGCACCCGGTCTGGCCCGCTCACCGCGGGCCGGACGGCTCGTGCGAGCGTCTCGGGGCCGAGCAGCGGCGGCAGCAGCCCGCCGGAGCCGTCCGGGCGGTCGGCCGCCCCGATCAGCGCCGCGTAGAACCGGGCCAGCGAACGGGCGGTGCCGATGCCGCCGCCCCCGGGGATCTCGGCGGCCTGCACCGCAGGGTCGTTGAGGTCCACCCCGGCGCGCACCGAGGCGAAGGAGCGGGCGGTCAGCGAGGACGGATCCTGGTAGGCGTCCCGGACGGCCTGCTTGGGCCGCACCCGCAGGCCGCCCGGGCCGGACCGGGCCGCCTCCGGGGCCGGCAGGTCGACCAGTCTGCCGACCCGTGGCTCGGCACCGGCCGGCAACCCGATCCACAGGTCCAGCCCGAGCGGCCGGGCGACCTCCTCGGCGAAGTACCGGCCGATCGTCCGGCCGCTCACCCGGCGCACCACCTCGCCGACCAGCCAGCCGAAGGTGTACGGGTGGTAGCCGTGCGCGGTGCCGGGCTCCCAGGCGGGCTCCTGCGCGGCGACGGCGGCCACGGCGCGCTCCCAGGTGAGCACGTCCTCCAGGCGCAGCGGCACGTCCAGCGCGGGGACCCCGGCCTGGTGCGAGAGCAGCTGGCTCACCGGGACCCGGCCCTTGCCGGCCGCCGCGAACTCCGGCCAGTACGAGGCGGCCGGGGCGTCCAGGTCGAGCAGCCCGCGCTCGGCCAGCAGCAGCGCGGCGGTCGCGGTCATGCCCTTGGTGACGGAGCGCAGCACCTGCGCGGTGTCCGCCGTCCACGGCACCGCGGGCGCCGGGCGGCCGCCGACCTCCGGGCGGGCGTCGCCGCCCCACAGGTCGACCACCTTGCGGCCGCGCACGTACAGCGCGAAGGCCGCGCCGAGCTCGCCGTAGTCGGCGAAGTTCCGTATGAAGGCCGCCCGTACGGGCTCGAACCCCTCAGCCGTCCCGCCCTGGATCTCCACCACCGTGCGCCGTCCGTCCTCGACCCGTTCCACTGCTTCTCGTGCCGCCCGCGTCCGGTGTCGATCCCTCCGATCCCGCCTCCGAGTCCCCGTTCGAGCGCCGATCCGGGCGCCCGTACGAGCGCCCGTTCGATAACCCCTCGATCGACTCTGAATCGAATCCGGTTCGAATTCGTTCGGACCAAGCCCCGAAACCCTAACCTGTCCCCCATGACCAACCCTGCCGAGGAACTGCTGGACATCGTCGACGAGCACGACCGCGTGGTCGGGACCGCCCTGCGCGGCGAGGTGTACCGGCGCGGGCTCACCCACCGCTGCGTCTTCATCCTGGTCCGCGACCCGGCCGGGCGGATCTTCGTCCACCGCCGCACCGACACCAAGCTGTTCGCCCCCGGCGCGTACGACATGTTCGTGGGCGGCGTGGTCGGATCCGGCGAGTCCTACGCCGAGGCAGCCGTCCGCGAGGCCGAGGAGGAGCTCGGCGTCGAGGGCATCGCACCGCGCCCGCTGTTCAGGTTCCTCTTCGAGCAGGACCGGCTCTCCTGGTGGTGCGACGTGTACGAGGCCGAGTGGGACGGCCCGGTCTCCCCCCAGGAGTCCGAGGTCGCCTGGCACGCCTGGCTCACCCCCGACGAACTCGCCGACCGCCTCGGACGCGACACCTTCGTCGCCGACGGCCGCGAGGCCTACCGCCGCTACCTGGCCCTCCGGACCGCCTGAGGCCGACCGGTGGTGGGGGCCGGGGCTCCGACGAACTAGGGTGGCGCGCATGGCCTCCCGCACGCCGTCCCCGACGGCCGACCGCCCAGCACGGACCCCCGCCGCCGCCCGGGCCGCGGGCGAGCGCCCGAGGCGGCGGCTGAGCGTGGACGAACGGCGGGAGCAGCTGATCGCCGTGGCGCTGGAGCTGTTCAGCCGACGGCCGCCGGAGGAGGTGTCGATCGACGACATCGCCGCCGCCGCGGGCGCCTCCCGGCCGCTGGTGTACCACTACTTCCCCGGCAAGCAGGCGCTGTACGAGGAGTCACTGCGGCGGGCCGGGCAGGAGCTGTCGACCCGGTTCGAGGAGCCGATGGAGGGGCCGCTGTCGGAGCGGCTGTACCGCGTGATGGGCCGCTACCTGGACTTCGTGCAGAGCCACGGTCCGGGTTTCGCGGCGCTGCTGCGCGGCGGCTCGGTGGCGGCCAGCGCGGGCACCTCGGCGGTGATCGACGAGGTCCGCCGGGCGGCGCAGGAGCAGATCCTCGCCCACCTCGCGATCCCGACGCCGAGCGTCGGGCTGCGGCTGACCGTCCGGGCCTGGATCGCCAACGCCGAGATCACCTCGCTGGAGTGGCTGGCCGAGCGCTCGGTGCCGCTGGAGGAGCTCCGGCTGCACCTGGTGCAGGAGTTCGTCGCCTCGCTCACCCTCACCGCCGCCCGTGAGCCGGCCCTCGCCGCCGAACTGGCTTCCTTCTTCGCCGACGAGCGTCCGGAGGGCCCGACCGGGCGCCTGGTGCGGGACCTCGCGGGGTTGTTCGCTGTCCCGGGGATCGTCGAGGCCGTCACCGCGCTGGCCGCCGACCCGGCTGACGGCGGGGCTCCGTAGGACGGTCCGTTCGTCCGGTAGGCCGGTCGTCCGTCGGTCCGGTAGTCCGTTGGTCCGGTAGTCCGTTGGTCCGTTGGTCCGTCGCTCGGGCCGGAGCCACGGTCGCGGCGGCCCTCCGGGTGATCATCGGGTCATCCTGCGGTTCGGTCGGGGCGGTGGGCTCTGATAGGAATGAGCAGGGATTTGACGGTCCGACGCCGTGGCGACGGCCCGCTCCCACCGAACCACCGACGGCAGACGGAGCAGAGCGGGGGGCTCACCAGGTGACCCAGGACGTCCAGTTCAGCGCGGAGGCCAACCCCTTCGCGGCGGCCGAGCAGGTCTGCGCGACCCTCGGCACCCTCACCGACGCCCTGTTCGACGAACACACCTCGCGGTATCCGGCGGCCTCGCTGAGCGCCCTGCGAACGGCCGGGCACCCGGCCGGCGAGGCGCTGTTCGGCCTGCCGCTGGCCCCCAACGGCCCGGTGCACGCCGCCCTCGACCGACTCGGCACGGTGACCACCGCGGGCACCGCGCGTCCGGGTACCGGCGCGCGGCTCACCGAGCGGGTGGTCGCCGCGCTCCAGGCCCGGTACGGCGGCGGCGCGGTGCGCGGCGCCATCGCCGACCGGGGCACCACCTCGGCCGCGCTGTTCCAGCTGCCGGTCACCGGCGAGTTCGCCGACGCCAAGCTGCGCCCGCCGTTCGCCCCCGCGCTGGCCGCGCTGGCGGCCGGGCAGCAGACCCGCCAGCCGTTCGAACTGCCCACCGGCGCGGGCGCCGAGGTGCGGCTGGTCGTGCCGCCCGGCTTCCACGCGCTGACCTCCCCGGGCGGGCCTCCTGGCGTCTCCGCCCGGTCCGTGCCCCCGCTGCCCGACGGCGCGGACCGGACCGGCGGCACCGCCCCGGCCACCGCGGCAGCCGCCGAGGAGGCGGCCCGGCACCTGGCGGAGGTCGCCGAGGAACTGTTCAGCGCCGCCGGTCCGGAGCCGCGGCGCGACTTCGCGGTGATCTCCGCCACCCTGACCGACCTGATCCGCGACGCGGGCGTGGTGTACGCCGGCGTCTGCGCCCTGGAGCTGGGCGACCGCACCTCGGACGCCGCCCTGGTCGTCTCGCTCGCCCGGCACCCGCTGCCGATCACCGCGCTCGCCACCGAGCTGGCCACCGTCCGGCGGCACGCCGAGGTGTGGACCGTGCTGCTGCCCGCCGGGCCGGCCGCCGTCCTGGTCGAGGGCCGGACCGTCCCGGTGCCCGGACCACTGGCCGCCGACGGCCAGCGGCGCTGGGTGGTCACCTCGGCCGTGCAGGCCTTCGTACCGCTGCCGGACGGTGGGACGGTGCTGTGCGCCCAGCTGTCCACGGCGCGGCCGGAGGACTGGGAGCTGTACACGGAGGCGTTCGCGGAGCTGCTGAAGAGCGTCCAGTTCGGCTGGGACGGGGTGCCGGCCCCGAGCGCCGTGGCCGCCGTCCCGGCTGCCCTGGCCCCGGCCGCGACTCAGGCTCCGGAGCCGGCTCCGGCCCCTGCCGCCGTCGCCGTCGCAGAGGCCCCGGAGCCGATGCCGGAGGAGAAGCCGGTGCACCTGCGCGGCACCCCGGTGCGGGTGCCTCCCGCGGACTTCAACCCCTTCGCGCCGGTCGCGGACGCCCCGGCCGCCGACGCGGGCGGGGCGACGGCCCCGGCGGAGGCCGAGGGCGCCCCGAAGGGCACCCCGGTGATGATCCCGCCGCCGGACTTCAACCCCTTCGCCATGGCCGCCCTCCCGGAGGGACCGGGCGAGGCACCCGCCACCCAGCCGGCCGGAGCAGCTCAGGTCCCCGATCCGTTCGGGACCACGGTCACGGCCGATCAGCAGGCCGACCCGTTCGAGACCACCCTGCCCGCCCAGGGGCCCGCCGTCCCGCCGCCGCCCTCGACCCCGCCCGTCATCCCGGCCCGGGCACCGGCCGCCGGGGCCGGGGCGGCGGAGCACGGTGCGGCGCAGGCCGGGGACGCGGAGGGGCCGAAGCCGGGCAAGGGCACGCCGGTGATGATCCCGCCGCCGGACTTCAACCCCTTCGCCATGGCCGCCCTCCCGGACGGACCGGCGGCCGAGCCGGAGCCGGAAGCGGAGGCGCAGACCGCGCCGGAGAACCGACCGTTCGGCTGACCCTGAGCTCGGGCTGGGCGGGAATGCGGACGGGGCGGCGGGCGGCGGGCGGCGGTCGGCCGAGAGATGACAAGTAACAGATTTCAGATTTCGTTCGCTGAAATCTGAAATCTGTCAGCTGTCAGCCGCTGCCCCACATCCGACCGCCGCCGCCGGACACCGAACGCCAACCGTCAAGCCCCACAGGCGGGTTCGCCCCCGCCACCACCCGGCCAGCAGTGCTCCTCAGCCCGCCCGCCGGGCCAGGTGCACGACGTCCGGCACTCCGCGGGCGACCGGGATCTCGTGCGTCACCACGTCCGAGAACCCCGCCGTCCGCAGGGCCTCCTCGAAAGCCGCGGAGGGCTGTGCGCTCCACACCGCCAGCACCCCGCCCACCCGCAGCCGGTGCCACAGCACCGCCAGGCCGTCGACGCCGTACAGCCCGTCGTTGGACTCGGTGACGGTCCAGTCCGGCCCGTTGTCGATGTCCAGGCACAGGGCGTCGTAGCGCTCGCCGTCCGCCGCCGCGAGGTACTCCAGCAGGTCCGTGTGGAGCACCTCGACCCGGGCGTCCTCCAGCGCACCGCCGGAGAAGGCGCCGAGCGGGCCGGTCCGGTGCCAGTCGATGATCGCGGTCTCCCGCTCGACGACGGCGATCCGCCCCCAGCGGGGCTCGGCCGCCGCGTACGCCAGCGAGAAGCCGACCCCGAGGCCGCCGATCAGCACCGACGGCCTCTCGACCGGCCCGCCCGTACGGTCCAGCTCGTCCAGCGCCGCCTGGATCAGCAGCCGCTCCGAGCGGCCGTCGGCGGTGTCCATCAGGAAGCAGCCGTTGGCGATGATCTCGAAGTCCCGCCCGCGCTGCCGGAGCACCACCTCGCCGTACGGGCCCTCCCGCCGGTCGAGCGTGACGACGGCCTCACGGCCGTCACGTTCGGGCAGTGCGGTGGTCATCCGTGCTCCTTGGCGGACTCGGGCAAGCTCGGCTGCGGGGCCGCCCCGGGACGGACCGGGACGGACACCCGCCCGACTCTAGCCGAGTCCGCACCCGGCCCCGTCAGGTCGTGACCAGCACACCCGCGTACGAGACGCCGGCGACGACCACCCAGGACCCGAGCCCGAGCAGGGCGATCCGCCCGCCGGTGCGGGCCATGGTCGGCAGGTGCACCGCACTGCCCAGGCCGAACAGCGCGGCGGCCAGCAGCAGTTGCTGGGCGTCCGCGGCCAGCCCGAGCGCCCGCTCGGGCAGTACCCCGGTGGTCCGCAGGACGATCATGGCGAGGAACCCGGCGACGAACAGCGGCACGATCGGCGGCCGGCTGCCGGTCTTCACCGGCTTCTCATCCGACTTCTCCTCCGGCACCCCGCCGGCCGTCCCGCCCGGCACCCCGCCCGGCGTCCCGCCCTGGGCCCCGGCCGCCGGCCCGCCCGAGGCCCCCACCGAAGCCGTCGCCCGCGCCGCCCACAGGTTCCGCCGCACCACCACGGCCACCCCCGCGACCAGCGGCGCCAGCAGCACCACGCGCATCAGCTTGACCAGCACCGCCTCCCGCAGCGCCCCGGCCCCGCCGGTCTGCGCGGTGGCGACGACCTGCCCGACGTCGTGCACGCTCGCCCCCACCCAGCGCCCGAACTCGACCCCGTCGAGCCCGAGCGGGTGCTGGAGCAGCGGCAGTACGGCGATCGCCAGCGTCCCGCACAGAGTGACCAGCGCCACCGAGGCCGCGACGTCCTCCTCCTCGCTGCCCGCGGCCTGGCTGACCGCGCCGATCGCCGAGGCCCCGCAGATCGAGTACCCGGTGGCGACCAGCAGCGGCTGGTCCCCGGGCAGGCCGAGCCGCCGGCCCAGCCACAGGGTGCCCGCGAAGGTCGCCGCGACCACCGCCAGCACCATGGCGACGGTGGCCCAGCCGAGGCCGAGCACGTCGTCCAGGGAGAGCTTGAGCCCGAGCAGGACGATCCCGAGCCGCATCAGCCGCTTCCCGGCCGTGGAGAGCCCGGGCCGGGCGATCCCGCGGACCACCGGGCGCAGCCCGGGCAGGTGCGCCACCAGCATGCCGAGCACGACGGCGGCGGTGAGCTCGGGCACGGCGGGCACCAGCGCGTGGATGCCCAGCGCGGCGGCCACCCCGAGGGCCGCGAGCAGCAGCCCGGGGGCGTCCCCGCGCATCGGGGGCAGCGAGCGGGTGCGGACGGCGCGCTGCCGGAGGGTCAGTGCCACGCCGCCCTCACTGCTGCCCGTCGGCGGGCAGCCGGTAGACCCGCCGGATGCTGGTGCCGAGTCGCGAGACGTCCGCGCCGTAGACGTGGATGGAGATCGCGGTGCTGCTACAGGAGTTGCGCACGAGGTGGATGTCGCCGGGCGGGGCGAAGGCGGCCACGGTGCCGGCCGGGCCGGCCACGTGCTCGGTCTCGACCAGCCGGGAGCGGGCGCCGTCGGAGACCAGCCGGTAGCGGGTCTCGCTCTCCTGCCCCTGGTGGACGCCGGCCACGCACCAGGAGACGTGGTCGTGGATCGGGGTCTGCTGCCCCGGCAGCCAGACCAGGGCGACGACGGAGAAGCTGCCGTCCTCCTCGGCGTGCAGGACGTGCTGGCGGTAGCGCTGCGGGTCGCCTTCGCGGTGGGCGGGCGCGAGCAGCGCGTCGGGCCCGTCCGAGTCGGCGAGCAGGTGCGGGGCGAGGCGCTCGCCGACCAGGTAGGCGGTGAGCTCCGGGGGGAGCCCGCGGTCCACGACGGCGCGGATCTCACTGATCAGCGCGGTCATCCGCTCGGTGAGCCGGTCAGTGCCGACCGTGGCTGAGGGTGTCATGCCAGTATGTTCGAAGCCCCGGACCTATCACGTCCAAGGAGGGATTGTAAGGAACCTCCCCATTAACGCTTATAGGTCGCGATGCATCAGCCCTCGCCGCCGCCCGACGGCCCAGCGGCCCCGCCGCCCGGCGGCTCAGCAGCCCAGCGGCCCCACCGCACGCCCCGCCGCCCGGCGGCTCAGCAGCCCAGCGGCCCCACCGCACGCCCGGCCGCCCGGCGGCTCAGCAGCCGACCCGACTCGCCGCCGCCTGCCGGAGGTGGTCCAGCACCAGCCCGGTGGCCGGGATCCGCCGGTGCTCGCGCAGCACGTACGCACTCACCTGCCGCCGCAGGTG
Organism: Kitasatospora sp. NPDC018619; assembly: GCF_044391605.1. Classification (NCBI taxonomy): domain Bacteria; kingdom Bacillati; phylum Actinomycetota; class Actinomycetes; order Kitasatosporales; family Streptomycetaceae; genus Kitasatospora; species Kitasatospora sp. NPDC018619. Next base: position 617,108 of record NZ_JBISAI010000001.1, on the reverse strand, counting down.
CGGCTCGACGGCCCGCCCGGTGACTTTGCGGTGGCACATGAAGGACAGCACCAGGGCGGGCATCAGCGCGATCCCGACCCCGGCCGCGACGAGCGACTGCACCGCGAGGTTGTCGTCGGTGGAGAACACGATGTCCGGCGCGAAGCCCTCGTCCGCGCAGACGTGCAGCAGGTTGGCCCGGCAGCGCGGACAGCCCGCGATCCAGCGCTCGCCGGCGAGGTCGGCCAGCCGTACGGCGTGCCGGCGCCCGAGCTGGTGCCCGACCGGCAGCAGCACCGTGAGCAGGTCCTCCATCAGCGGGATCTCGTCCACGCCCTCCGGCACCTCGGTGGCCCCGCCCGGATAGCGGAAGGCCAGCGCGATGTCGCACTCCCCGCGCAGCAGCCGCTGGACGGAGTCCGGCGGCTCGGCCTCCAGCAGTTCGACCCGCACCGCGGGGTGCTCGGCCAGCAGCCGGGCCATCGTCTCGGGTATCAGGGTGGCGTTGGCGCTGGGGAAGGCGCAGACCCGCACCCGCCCGGCGCGCAGCCGGGCCAGCGCGGCGAGCTGCTGCTGGGCGGCGGACATGCTGCCGAGGATCAGCTCGGCGTGCCGGGAGAGCGCCTCGCCGGCCTCGGTGAGCCGCAGTCCGCGCCCCGCCCGGGTGAAGAGCGGGACGCCGACGGTGCGTTCGAGCGCCTTCATCTGCTGGGTGATGGCCGGCTGGGTGTAGCCCAGCTCGCGGGCGGCCGCCGAGTAGGAGCCGGCTCGGACGACCTCGTGGAACGTCCTGATGTGCCGCGAGTCGAACACCGGCTCCATGATCCCTCCCACTCGTCCGTCCACCGGGCGCCCGAGAATCATAAGAGGAATTTGGAGGTAGCGACCCCGACCCCACCCGCACCTATGGTTCAGCCTCGAACCAACGCCCACACCCGCCGGGCCAGCCTCACCGCTGCGCCGAGGGCGGCAGGCCCATCGACACCCCGGCCTTGACCACCGGCGCCCCACCGCGCACGCTCGGGCTGCGCCGGCTGCGCCGCTCCACGAAGCGGGCGAGCCAGGAGAGCAGCAGACACATCCCGATGTAGATCGGCGCGATCACCATCACCACCGGGATGAACGGCAGGTCGTAGTCGAGGTTGGTGGCGATCAGCTTGCCCGCGTGCAGGAACTCCTCGAAGGTGATCAGGAAGCCCAGCGAGGTGTCCTTGAGCGCGACCACCAGCTGGCTGATGATGGCCGGCAGCATCGCCCGGTTGGCCTGCGGCACCAGGACGTACGTCATCACCTGCGTCTTGCGCATCCCCAGCGCGAAGGCCGCCTCCCGCTGCCCCTTGGGCACCGCGAGCACGCCGGCCCGGAACACCTCGGCCAGCACCGAGCCGTTGTAGAGCACCAGCCCGGCCACCAGGGCCCAGAGCGGCTGCACCTTGAGCGCGACGAACACGAAGAAGATCATCACCAGCAGCGGCATGGCCCGGAAGAACTCCACCACCAGCGTCGCGAACCAGCGCACCACCCGGTGGTCGGAGAGCCGCCCGGCGGCGAACAGCGCACCGAACGGCAGCGCGAACAGCACCGTCCACCCGAAGGCCTGAAGGGTGTTGCCGAGCCCGCGCAGCAGCAGGTCCTGCACGCCCCGGTACTCGAAGGGCCGCCACTTGGCGGCCGTGAACTGGTGCGTGTGGAAGAGCATGTAGACCACCCAGCCGACCAGCGCCGCGATCAGCAGCAGCGCGATCCCGCCGTACAGCCGGTGCCGGGCGAGGGCCTTCGGGCCGGGGATGTCGTACAGGGCCGAGGTTTCCGCCGTCATCGGGACACCGCCACTCGTCGTTCCAGCAGGTTGAAGACGGCGCTGATGGCCAGGGTGATGACCAGGTAGCCGACCGCGATCCAGACGAAGGTCCAGACGATGCTGTAGCCCAGCTCGTTGATGGTCCGGTAGGTGCCCAGCAGTTCGGTGACGCTGAACGAACCGGCGATCGCCGAGTTCTTCGCCAGTGCGATCATCACGCTGCCGAGCGGTGCCACCACCGAGCGGTACGCCTGCGGCAGCACCACCAGGCCCATCGTCTGCCCGAAGCTCATGCCGAGGCTGCGGGCCGCCTCGCCCTGCCCGGTCGGCACCGTGTTGATGCCGGACCGCATAGCCTCGCAGACGAAGGCCGAGGTGTAGCAGCCCAGGGCGAGCACCGCGAAGGCGTAGAAGGGCAGGGTGACGTCGAACCGGGGCAGGCCGAGCACCACGATGAAGAACAGCAGGGTCAGCGGCGTGTTGCGCAGCACCGTCACCCACAGCGTGCCGAACACCCGCAGCGGCCTCACCGGCGAGACCCGGAAGCCCGCGATCACCACGCCCAGCACCAGCGACAGCACGGCGCTCACCGCGAACAGCGAGAGCGTCCCGAGGAACCCCTCCCAGTAGGTCGACCAGTTGTCGGTCAGCGTTTTCACGGCGCGGCCCTCTCAGTACCGGTCGATCTGCGGCGGGTTGGGCGCCGGCTCCCCGGAGAGGCCGAGAGTCGCCTCGAACGCCCTGCGCCAGTCGCCGTTCCGGATGTGGTGCTCGAGCGCGTCGTCGATCGCACCGCGCAGCACGGTGTCGTTCTTCGGCACCCCGATCCCGTACGGCTCGGTGGAGAACAGCGGGCCGACCACCTTGAGCTCGTCCGGCACCTTGGCCGCGTAGCCCAGCAGGATCGCGTTGTCCGTGGTCACCGCGTCGACCTGGTCGGTGATCAGGTTGTCCACGCAGGCCGAGTAGGTGTCGTAACCGATCAGCTTGGCCTTCGGGTACTTCGCCTGGATGCGCTGGTACGGCGTCGAACCGGCCGCCGAACAGACCTTCCTGCCGTCCAGGTCCTCGGGGCCGTGGATGGTGGTGTTGTTCTTGCGCACCAGCAGCGACTGCCCGGCGATGAAGTACGGGCCGGCGAAGCCGACCAGCTTCTTGCGGTTCTCGTTGATGGTGTAGGTGCCGACGTAGTAGTCCACCTGGCCGTTCTGCAGCGCGGTCTCCCGGTTGGCCGAGGCGATCGTCCTGAACTGGATGCGGTCCGGCGGGAAGCCCAGGGAGGCGCCGACCATCTTGGCGATCTCGATGTCGAAGCCGGAGTACACGCCGGTGGCCGGGTTCTTCTGGCCCAGGTACGGCTGGTCCTCCTTGGCGCCGACCACCAGGTGGCCCCGGCCGCGGGCGGCGTCCAGGGTCGGCGAGCCGGTGATCGCGGAGGCGTCCTGCACCTGGTAGGTGGGCAGGGCGCTGGGTTGCGGGCCCTTGGGCGGCGGGGTGCCGGGCTTGCCGCAGCCCGCCACCAGCGCGGTGAGCAGCAGAGCGGCGGCGAGCAGCCGCCCGCCCGCCCGCGCCGCGGTCCCGCCCGCGGGCTTCGCCGCCCGCGCCGCCCCGGAGGCCGTCCCGGGCCCCGCCACCGGCGTCGTCTCACGGTTCACGGCGCCGCCTCAGTGCTTCAGGATCTTGGACAGGAAGTCCCGGGCGCGCTCGCTCTCGGGAGCGCTGAAGAAGTCCTCCGGGGCGCGGTCCTCGACGATCCGGCCGTCGGCCATGAACACCACCCGGTTCGCGGAGGCCCTGGCGAAGCCCATCTCGTGGGTGACCACGACCATCGTCATGCCCTCGCTCGCGAGCTGCCGCATGACGTCCAGCACCTCGTTGATCATCTCGGGGTCGAGCGCCGAGGTGGGCTCGTCGAACAGCAGCGCCTTGGGCTCCATCGCCAGCGCGCGGGCGATCGCGACCCGCTGCTGCTGCCCGCCGGAGAGCTGCGCCGGGTACTTGCCGGCCTGGTCGGCGAGGCCCACCCGCTCCAGCAGCGCGCGGGACTTGGCGTCCGCCTCCGCCTTGGCCCGGCCCCGGACCTTGACCTGGGCGAGCGAGACGTTCTGCAGCACGGTCTTGTGCGCGAACAGGTTGAAGGACTGGAACACCATGCCGACCTCGGCGCGCAGCTTCGCCAGGCCCTTGCCCTCGGCGGGCAGCGGCTGCCCGTCGATCAGGATGGTGCCGTTCTCGATCGGCTCCAGCCGGTTGATCGCCCTGCAGAGGGTGGACTTGCCCGAGCCGGACGGCCCGATGACCACGACGACCTCGCCGCGCCCCACCGTCAGTTCGATGTCCCGCAGGACGTGCAGGTCCCCGAAGTGCTTGTTGACACCGCGCAGCTCGATCAGCGGGACGAAGGCCTGGGCGCCGACGGAAGCCGGCCCGGAGGCTGCGGTCACCGGTCGCGCCGTCCCTTCAGCAGCCAGCCCAGCACCACGCCCGCGACCAGCGTGGCCAGCAGCGCGATCCAGAGCGGCGCGGTGACGGTGAAGACCCAGAACTGGATCCTGACCTTGTCGAGGTTGGCGAACAGGAACCACACCGCGAGGACGACGATGGCGGCGATCCCGAGGTAGCGCGTGGGAATCCCGCCGATCTCACCGCGCGGGGAGCGGGACGAGCCGTCTGAAATCTTGGTCACCGGAGCAGTCTGCGGGGCGGGCGGACGATTTGCCCGGTTACGCGCCCTTCCGGGCCAGGGAGTAACCCGTACGGGGCAATCCTGCCCCGTACGGGTTTGAGCTCCCGCCGCCCGGACGGCCGCTACCGCTCGTCGCGCCAGGACCGCCAGAGCGCCGCGTACGGACCACCCGCCGCGACCAGCTCCGGGTGGCTGCCGTACTCGCTGATCCGCCCGCCCTCGACCACCGCGATCACGTCCGCGTCGTGCGCGGTGTGCAGCCGGTGGGCGATGGCGATGACCGTCCGGCCCTCCAGCACCCGGGAGAGCGAGCGCTCCAGGTGGCGGGCGGCCCGCGGGTCCAGGAGGGAGGTGGCCTCGTCCAGCACCAGGGTGTGCGGATCGGCCAGCACCAGCCGGGCCAGCGCCAGCTGCTGGGCCTGCGGCGGGGTCAGCGCGGTGCCGCCGGAGCCGACCTCGGTGTCCAGGCCCTCCGGCAGGGCGTCCACCCAGGCCCCGGCGTCCACCGCGTCCAGTGCGGCCCGCAGCCCGGTGTCGTCCGCCTCGGGGGCGGCCAGCCGCAGGTTGTCCCGCAGGGTGCCGACGAAGACGTGGTGCTCCTGGTTCACCAGGGCGACCTCCGAGCGCACCCGCTCGGCCGGCATCCGTGCCAGCGCCGCACCGCCGAGCGTCACGCTGCCGCGGCCGGGAGCGTAGATGCCCGCCAGCAGCCGGCCCAGGGTGGACTTGCCCGCGCCCGACGGCCCGACCAGCGCGACCCGGCTGCCCGGGGCGACGTCCAGGCTGATCCCGTGCAGGACGTCGGCGCCCTCCCGGTAGCCGAACCGGACGTCCTTGGCCTCGACCCGCCGGCCGTCCGGCCGCGCGGACTCGTCCCCCTCGTGCTCGGGGACCTCGCGCACCCCGACCAGCCGGGCCAGCGAGGCCTGGCCGATCTGGAGCTCGTCGTACCAGCGCAGGATCAGGTCCACCGGGCCGGTCAGCATCTGCGCGTAGAGCACACCGGTGGTCAACTGGCCCACGGTGATCCAGCCCTGGATGGTGAACAGCCCGCCGAGCACCAGGGTGGCGAGCACCGCCGAGGTGTAGACGGCGTCGATGGTCGGGAACCAGACCGAGCGCAGCCACAGGGTGTACCGCTCCCAGGCCAGCCACTCCCCCAGTTTGCGGTCGGTCAGCCGGACCCGCTGGTCGCCCAGCCGCAGCGCCTCGACCGTCCGCCCGGCGTCGACCGTCTCGGCCAGCACGTTGCTGACCGCCGCGTACCCGGCCGACTCGCTGCGGTAGGACTGCGGCGCGCGCCGGAAGTACCAGCGGGAGCTGACCAGCAGCAGCGGCAGCCCGACCAGCGAGGTCAGCGCGAGCAGCGGCGAGGTGACCAGCAGGGCGCCCAGCACCAGCAGCAACGACACGACGGCGACGGCGAGTTCGGGCACCGCCTCGCGGACCGACTTGTCCAGCCGGTCGACGTCGGTGGTGCCCCGGGAGACCAGGTCCCCGGTGCCGGCCCGCTCCAGCACGCCCGTCGGCAGGCCCACCGAGCGGACCAGGAAGTCCTCGCGCAGGTCGGCCAGCACCCGCTCGCCGAGCACCGCACCGCGCATCCGGGACCAGCCGGTGAAGGCCGCCTGCGCCACCAGTGCCAGCAGGTACCAGGCGACCGCCACCGCGATGGTCGATCCGGCGGTGCCGGTGGCCAGCGACTCGACCAGGCGGCCGAGCACCCAGGGCCCGACCAGCCCGGCCACCGTGGCCGTCGAGTGCAGCGCGACCACCGCGGAGAACCCGGCACGGTGCCGCCGCGCGAGCAGCAGCAGGTACTCGCGCACGGCGGCCGGGGAGCCGACCGGCAGGGTGGTGGCCGGCCCCTGCTCCTCCTGGACGGGGGGCTTCATGACGTACTCCTCGCGTGTGTGGCAGGGAAGTTGGCGGCGGTTATCAGGCCTGCGGACGTCAGGCCCGCGGACTTCAGGCCCGCGGACGTCAGGCCCGCGGACCACGGGCCTACGGGCCCCGGGCGGGCGGTCCTCATGACGGCGGTCCTCATGACGGCAGCCCTCACGGCGGCGGTCCTCATACGGCCCCACCCACCGGACGGGCCGCCTCCTCGTCGCGGGTGACCACGGCCCGGTAGGCCGGCTCCGACCGCATCAGCTCGCGGTGCCGCCCGGCCGCGACGACCCGCCCGTCCCGCAGCAGCACCACCCGGTCCGCCTGGTCGAGCAGCAGCGGACTGGTCGCGAACACCACGGTGGTGCGGCCCGCCCTGGTCTCGCGCAGCCCGGCGGCGATCCTCGACTCGGTGTGGGCGTCCACCGCGCTGGTGGGCTCGTCCAGCACCAGCACCGGCGGGTCCGCCAGCAGGGCGCGGGCCAGCGCGAGCCGCTGGCGCTGCCCGCCCGAGAGCGAGCGCCCGCGCTCGGTGATCCGGGCGCGCATCGGGTCTCCCCCGCACTCCGGCGAGCCCTCCACCAGGGCCTCCAGCACGTCCTCGCACCGGGCCGCCGCCAGGGCCGCGGCGGCCGGCACCCGCCCCGAGGACGGGATGTCGAACAGCTCGGCCAGCGTGCCGGAGAGCAGCACCGGCTCCTTGTCGTGGACCAGCACCGCCGCCCTGGCCTCGGCCAGCGGCACCGCGTCCAGCTCCGTGCCGCCGAGCCGCGCAGAGGGCCGGGCGCGCTCGCCCTCGGCCAGCGGGACGTGGCCGCCGAGCCGCTCGGCCAGCGCCCCGGCGTGGTCCGGATCCCCGCAGACCACGGCGGTCAGGTCGCCGGCCCGTGCCGTCAGCCCGCTCGCCGGGTCGTACAGGTCGGCCTTGTCCGGCCTGGCCAGCCCGGCAGGCGCGGCCGACGCGGCGCCGGCCGTCCGCTCCAGCGAGAGCACCCGGACGGCCCGCCCGGCCGAGACCCTGGCCACGCTCCAGGCGTGCGCCGCCTCGCCCAGGACCCGCAGCGGAGCGGCCAGGAAGGCCGTCGCGCCGTACACCGCGATCAGGGTGCCGACGGCGAGCTCGCCGTCCGCCACCAGCCGGGCGCCGTACCAGGTGACACCGACCACGAACAGGCCGGGCAGCAGCACCTGCTGCGCCTGCATCAACGACCAGATCCGGGCCGAGCGGACGGCCGCCGCCCGGACCTTCTGGGAGGCGGCCCGGTACCGCTCCAGGAACAGCTCCTCGCCGCCGATGCCGCGCAGCACCCGCAGCCCCGCGACCGTGTCGGCCGCCAGCTCGCCGGCCTTGCCGCCGAGGGACCGCTGCTCCTCGTAGCGCCGCTCGAACGGCCCGATCAGCGGCCAGACGGAGGCCGCCAGCACCGGAACGCCGAGCAGCACCCCGACCCCGAGTACCGGGTCGACCACCAGCACCACCGCGCTGACGGCCAGCCAGACCACCACCGCGGAGCGGACCCGGGCGACCAGCTCGACGTACCAGCCGATCCGCTCGACGTCCCCGCTGCCGACCGCGACGACCTCGCCGGTGGCGATCCGGCGGGACAGCCCGGCCCCGAGGTCCGAGGCCTGCCGGGCCACCAACTGCCGTACGTGGGTCGCCGCGTGGATCCAGTTCCAGACCGCCTGACGGTGTGCCAGCACGGTACCGGCCGCGGCGCCCGCGCCCAGCAGCAGCAGGAGCCCGCCGGAGCGCCAGAGCCGGCCGGCGTCGCCGTCCACGGCGGCCTGCACGCCGAACCCGAGCGGCACCGGCAGGGCGGCCTGGCACCCCATCTCGATCAGCGTCCAGACGGTGGCGAGCAGTTGCCCGCGCCGCTGGCTGCGCTGGAGCCAGCGCAGGAAGGCCAGGGGCGAGGAGAGGTCGGGCCGGCCTGGGTCGGCCAGCGGCAGGGGGGTGAGCAGCATGACACTCCGATACGAGCGGTGCGCGCGTGCGGGCACGGGCGCACGGGGTGCGGGGGAGCTACAGGGGCACGGGGCGCGCGGAACGCCGCGGTGACGTGCGCGCGGCACGGACGGCAGCGGACGGCAGCCGGGCGGCAGCCGGGCAGCAGCCGCCCCGGGCCGGCGGGCGGAGGATGCGCTGCGCGGCGGCACGGCGGCCCGCGCGGCATCGTGGACGCGTCCGGAGCGGAGACCGGACGGAGACGGAACGGGCACGAAGGGCCCGGAAGTCAGGAGGTCATGGCCGCGAGCCTGCCAACCTCGCTGTGATCCGCGCAACAGGTTTTTCCCCGCGCTCCGCACCCCCCGCGCCCGGCCCGCCGGCGACCGGGCCCGCACTCCCCCTACGCGCCCCCGGCGTACGCCCCCAGCGCCCGCCCGCACCTTCTCCTCGGACCCCCCGCACCTGACCCCACCTGGGCTTTTCCGTCCCGCTACGGGCCGACCGGGGCCTCGGCCAAACCCCCGCAAAGCTTCACCCAAGATTCGCCCGTTCGGCGGGAACAATCACACCGGGACACCAGTTGCCCCCACTGGAACCACAGGACAATCAGGAGGGCACCGCTTCCGTGAGCACCATCCCCACCGTCACCCTCAACGACGGCGCGCAGATCCCGCAGCTCGGATTCGGCGTGTGGCAGGTCCCGGACGCCGAGGCCACCCCCGCCGTCCGCACCGCGATCGAGGCGGGCTACCGCTCCATCGACACCGCGGCCGTCTACGAGAACGAGGCCGGCACCGGTGCGGCCATCGCCGAGGCGCTGGCGGGCGGCGTGGCCCGCGAGGACCTGTACGTCACCACCAAGCTGTGGAACTCGGGCACCCGCGACTGGTCCGGCCCGCAGGGCCGCGACGCGGTGCTGCGCGAGTTCGACGCCTCGCTGGCCAAGCTCGGCCTCGACCGCCTCGACCTGTACCTGATCCACTGGCCGCGCCCGATGCGCGGCGACAGCTACCTGAACATCTGGAAGGCCTTCGAGCAGCTGAAGGCGGACGGCCGGGTCACCTCGATCGGCGTCTCCAACTTCGGCGCCGAGCAGCTGACCCGCCTGCTGGACGAGGCCTCCGTCGCCCCGGCCCTGAACCAGGTCGAGCTGCACCCGTACTTCCCGCAGACGGAGCTGCGCGCGTTCCACGCCGAGCACGGCATCGCCACCGAGGCCTGGAGCCCGCTGGGCCAGGGCGGGGAGCTGCTCGCCGAGCCCGCGCTGGTGAGGATCGCCGAGAAGCACGGCCGGACGGTCGCGCAGGTGGTGCTGCGCTGGCACCTCCAGAGCGGCGTGATCGCCATCCCGAAGTCCGTCACCCCGTCGCGGATCCGCGAGAACCTGGACGTCACCGGCTTCGAGCTGGACGCCGAGGACCTCGCGGCGATCGCCGCCGTGGCCACCGGCAAGCGGATCGGCCCCGACCCGCAGGAGTTCGACTGGAACTGACGCGGACCCCGGGCCTCCCGGGCCTGCGAACCGCCTGACGGCCGTCGCACGGAGACCGCCCGCACCCTACGGGAGCGGGCGGCCTCCGGCGTACCCCGATGCGCCAAAGCCCATGGGCCCTCAGCATTTTGGCGAATCGTTTTGGCTACTGCGGCGAACTCTTGACCTAGAGCCTGGCCGCCTTCGCGATGAGCGCGAGCGCGGCCTCGTGCTCGTCCTCCTCCAGCGGCGCCAGCAGCAGCCGCTGGACCTCGGCCACCCCGGCGGCCGAGCGGTGCAGCAGGTCCTGCCCCGCCGGTGAGAGCGAGAGCAGGTTGCGCCGTCCGTCCGAGGGGTCGCGCCGGCGCTGCACCAGACCTCGGCGCACCAGCCGGCTGACCATCTCGGCCATCGTGGCCTTGTCCAGCGAGGCGAGCTCGCCGACCGTGCGCTGGTCGGCGCCCGGTTCCAGCTCCAGCGCGTCCAGCACCGCGTACTGCGGAGCCGTCAGCTCGGCGCCCACGTGCTCCGACCAGAGCTTGGTGTGCACCTGCTGGCTCACCCTGATCAGGTAGCCGATCGCCCGCTGGGCGTCCAGTATCGGCCGCGCGTCCGTGATGACGGCGACCGCCGCGGGCTCCAGCCTGGCTATCTTGGCCATCACCCGGACGATCTCGACCTGTTCCTCCGCGGTGAGCGGCTCGAACAGGACGCGTTGTACGCGGACCACACCGCCGGTGGCCTCGCGCACCGCCTGGGCGCCGCCCTGCGAGAGGGCCAGCAGCTTGCGCCGGCCGTCGGCCGGGTCGCGCCTGCGCAGCACCAGGCCGCGGCGGACCAGCCGCGCGACCATCTCCGCCATCGTGGCCTTGTCGAGCGAGGCCCGCTCGCCGACCGTCCGCTGGTCCGCACCCGGCTCCAAGGCCAGGACCAGCAGCACGGCGAACTGCGGAGCCGTGAGATCGGCTCCGACGTGTTCGGACCACAAGCGGGTGTGAACCTGCTGTGCCACGCGAATGAGGTGTCCGGGCGACTGCTGAAGTCGCGCGGACACGCGGGTTGTCGGGATCTCCCCCAGCACCATGTATCCGTCCCGATGTCACACCCGGTGTGTGTGGGACACCCGGGTGGGGCAGTAACGGCGAGTGGGCGTCCAGCTATGAGGGAGGGCGCTCCAGCCGTGCAGCCGGTGGCTGCTGGCGGACACTATACAAACGGCGGGCCCTTGCTGGCAGGCAGGGGCGGATAGTAGACGCAGGTTCGGCAACATTGGCATATTTACTGGCTGCGAAGGCCTTGCAGTAACCCGTTCTCAGCAGAAAGCCGACCGGTCGGTCCTTACCGACCGTCACCTGCGTCTCTCCACCCTGGCCGCCACACCTACCCGCCGGTAGGGTGTGGCCACCCTCTCCGGGGGCCCTCCCGGAGCGGCACTGCGAGAGAGACGAGAGCGAGCATGACCGAGCAGAGCACCGCCCCCCGGGTCGCCGTCGTGACGGGCGCCGCCCGCGGCCTGGGCGCCGCCACCGCCCTGCGACTGGCCGCCGACGGCCACGCGGTCGCCGTCCTGGACCTGGACGAGGCGGCCGGGCGGGAGACCGTCGACCGCATCACCGCCGCCGGCGGCAGGGCGCTGGCCGTCGGCGCCGACGTCTCCGACGCCGAGCAGGTCCAGGCCGCCGTCGACCGGGTGGCCGCCGAGCTCGGCGCCCCGGTCGTCCTGGTGAACAACGCGGGTGTGCTCCGCGACAACCTGCTCTTCAAGATGTCCGAGTCCGACTGGGACACGGTCATGAACGTTCACCTCCGCGGCGCCTTCCTGATGACCCGCGCGGTGCAGAAGCACATGGTGGACGCCGGCTTCGGCCGCATCGTCAACCTGTCCTCCTCCTCGGCCCAGGGCAACCGCGGCCAGGCCAACTACTCGGCAGCCAAGGCCGGTCTCCAGGGCTTCACCAAGACTTTGGCCATCGAGCTCGGCAAGTTCGGCATCACCGCCAACGCGGTCGCCCCCGGCTTCATTGCCACGGACATGACAGCAGCCACCGCCGCCCGGGTCGGCATGGACTTCGAAGACTTCAAGCGGGCTGCGGCCTCGCAGATCCCGGTCCAGCGGGTCGGTCAGCCCGAGGACGTCGCCCACACCATCTCGTTCCTCGCGAGCGAGGGCGCCGGCTTCGTCTCCGGCCAGGTGATCTACGTCGCGGGCGGCCCCCTCGACTGAGCACGGAACCTACACAGGGTTACCACGGAGTGGGAAGCCGGGCACACCGGCCGCCCACTCCGTTTGCTTTACCGGGGCTTTTGCAGGAACATTCGAGCACCACACTGACTTTCGATGACGGAATAGCGGAAATCACCCCTCGGGCCGCCCCCGGTCGGCCCCAATTGTCGATTTCCCGGGAAAATGACAATTACCGCCGGAATAGCCCTGTCCGGCTGGGTAAGGTCACCCCGTGCAATCCAGAAGTACCCCCGCTCCCCTTCCGCGCCGGGGCCCGGAGCACCGCACCGCCGGAACCGGCCGCGAGGAGGCGCCCGGCGCCCCCGGCCGCACCCTCGCGCAGCTCGGTCCCGCCCCCGGCGAGCCCGGCTGGCCCCCCATGGGCCGACGGCAGGCCGCACTGCTCGCCGTGACCCTCGCCGGCTACCTGCTGGTGCTGGCCGGGGTCCTGCTCAACACCGCCCTGGTCGACCTCGACTGGTCGGTCCGGCTGCTGCGCCCCTACGAGCGCTGGCCCCGGCTGGAGCCGCTGCTGGGCACCTGGGTGGTCGCCGGGCAGCGCGGCCCCTCGGCGATCGCCGCCTTCCTCTGGCTCGGCTGGCGCGCCCACCGGCTCGGCCGGCTGCGACCGCTGCTGGTCATGGGCATCGCCCTGTTGTTGCTCAACGTCACCGTCGGAGCGGTCAAGATCGTCACCGGCCGGCTCGGCCCGCACTACGCCCAGTACGTCGGCTCGCCCGAGCTCTTCTCCGGCGGCACCATCTTCCCCTCCGGCCACACCGCCAACGCGGTGGTCACCTGGGGCGTGCTCGCCTACCTCGCCGTCCGCTGGCGGCGCACCGGGGCGCTGATCGCCGCCGCCACGGCCTGCTCGATCGGCCTGACCACGGTCTACCTGGGCACCCACTGGGTCACCGACGTGCTGGCGGGCTGGGCCGCCGGACTGCTGGTCCTGCTCTCCCTGCCGTTGCTGGAGCCGCTCGTCGCCGCCGCCGAACAGCGGCTCCAGCGGCGCCTGGGGCGCCGACACCTGCCCTGCTGAACCCGTGCCCCCGCCGTCCGGCTCCGTCCCGCCCGGGAGCCCGCGAGCCCGCTAGCCCGGAACCACGCAACCGTCGGAAGCCGGGACCCGGGGGCGGCCCTACCCCTCCCAGCTGCGCTCGACCACTCCGTCGCGCACCGCCAGGTTGAGCCGCCCCTGCCGGTACTCCATGGTCATCAGGTCCCCCGGCTCCAGCACCCGGACCGACGCCCAGCCGTGCCGCCGGGCCAGCTCCCGGGCCCGCTCGACCCGCAGTCCCGCGTACCCCTCGCCGTCCTGGCCCGCCCCGGCCCCGGAGCCCGCGCCCACTTCGTCCGACTCCGACACCACGCCTCCCCGGCTCGTCCGCCCCGGACGTACGCTGGAATCGTAGCCCGACCCGCACGGTCCGGAGGTGAACGGCATGCGCACCACCACCCCGCGACGCTGGCGCAGCGGCACCGAGCCGGCCACCGCCCGCAGCGCCCTCAGGCTCCGCTACCTGCTGTCGCTCGCCTTCACGCCGCTGTTCGCCCTGGCCACGGTGGGTTTCGCGGTCTGGGCGGCCGTCTCCCCCGCCTCCGGCGCCCCGAGCCGGGGCACCCTCACCGGCTTCGCCGTGGCCTGCGGCGTGCTCACCCTGTTCGCCGTCGTCGATCTCCTGGTGGTGGTCCGCCGCCGGACCGAGCTCTGACGCGGTGTCTCCCACGGAGTGGGAAGCCGGCCCGGCCGGCCTCCCACTCCGCGCCGCCGCCGGCCCCAAGGCCCCTGGCGCCCTCAGCGGCCGCTGACCGCCTGCTTGACCAGCGTCCGCCCGAAGTCCCACATCAGCCCGCTCCCCCGGTGGGCCTCGTCCATGATGTCGGTGAAGGCGTCCGTGAACCGGTCCACGTCCTGCTCCGTGATGATCAACGGCGGGATCAGCTTGATCACTTCCAGGTGGTCCCCGGACACCTGCGTCAGGATGCGGTGGCGCTGCAGCAGCGGCACCACCACCATCTGCGCGAACAGCCCCTTGCGCGCCGCCTGGAGCGCCGTCCAACCGGTGCGCAGCTTGAGCGACTTGGGCCGCCCGAACTCGATCCCGATCATCAGCCCGCGCCCGCGCACCTCGGCGAGCAGTTCGTACCTGTCCACCAGCGCGGCCAGCCGTTCCCGGAGCTGGTCGCCCACCTTGCGGGCGTTCTCCACCACCTGCTCGTCGCGCATCACCTCCAGGGTCGCCAGCCCGGCCGCCATGGCCTGGGCGTTGGACCCGAAGCTGGCCGAGTGCACCAGCACCCGGTCCATCGAGGAGTACACCTTCTCGAAGATCCAGCTCTTCCCGAGGGTCGCCCCGACCGGCACGTAGCCGCCGGACAGCGCCTTGGCCGCGCAGACCAGGTCGGGCAGCACCCCGTCCTCGTGCTGGTAGGCGAAGAACTCGCCGGTGCGGCCGATGCCGGTCTGCACCTCGTCGCAGATCAGCAGCGCCCGGTGCTCGTGGAGCAGCGCCTGGGCGGCCCGCAGCCAGCCGGGCGGCGGGGCCTGCACGCCCTTGCCCTGGATCGGCTCCACGATCAGCCCCGCGACGTCGCCGCGCTTCAACTCCTTGGCCAGCGCGCCGAGATCGCCGAGCGGGATGGCGGTGTCCGGCAGCAGCGGGTCGAAGCCCTTGCGGAAGCCGCTCTCGCCGTTCACCGAGAGCGAGCCGGTGGTCAGCCCGTGGAAGGCGTGGTCGGCGTACAGGATCCGCCGCCGGCCGGTGGCGTACCGGGCGAACTTGAGCGCCGTCTCCACGGCCTCGGTGCCGCTGTTGCCGAAGAAGACCCGGTCCAGCCCGGGCGCGTACGACAGCAGCCGCTCGGCCAGCAGCCCGGGCAGCGGCGAGCAGTCGAAGCGGACCAGGTCCGGCAGGTCGAGGTCCATCACCTGGCGGATCGCCGAGCGCACCACCGGGTGGTGGCGGCCGAGTCCGAAGATGCCGAAGCCGGCCAGCATGTCGAGGTACTCGTTGCCCTCGGCGTCGTAGAAGTACTGGCCCCGGGCGTGCTCGTAGTACTTGTCGAAGCCGATGGTGTGCAGCATCCGCGGCAGCTGCGGGTTGAGGTAGCGGCCGTGCAACTCGTAGCGCTCGGCGCCGCGTTCGGCGATCAGCGCGGCGAGGTCGAAGGCGGGGCGGTCTGGTTCAGCCGGCATGGCGCGGGTTCGCTCCTCGGGTCGGTAGCAGGTTCTTGGCGAAGACGGCGGTCTGGGCGGCGACGCCCGTCCCGGTCAGCCCGGCCTCCTCCAGGATCTCCCCGCGCGAGGCGTGGCCGAGGAACTCCTGGGGCAGGCCGAGCACCCGGACCGGCACGTCCACGTCGGCGTCGCGCAGCGCCTGGGCGAGGGCCGAACCGACGCCACCGGTACGGCCGTTGTCCTCGACGGTGACCACCAGCCGGTGGGCGGCGGCCAGTTCGGGCAGCACCTGGTCGACCGGTTTGACCCAGCGCGGGTCGACCACGGTCGCGGTGAAGCCCTCGGCGAGCAGCAGCCGGGCCGCGTCCAGGCAGGCGGAGGCGGTGGTGCCGACCGCGACCAGCAGGATCTCCGGTTCCCGCCCGGTGCGCAGCAGCACGTCCACCCCGCCGATCCGCTCGACGGCCGGCACCGCGGGCCCGACGGTGCCCTTCGGGAAGCGCACCACGGTCGGGGCGTCGCCGACCTCGACGGCCTCGCGCAGCTGGGCGCGCAGCTGGTCCGCGTCGCGCGGCGCGGCGAGCCGCAGTCCGGGGACGACCTGGAGGATCGAGAGGTCCCACATGCCGTTGTGGGAGGCGCCGTCCGGCCCGGTCACCCCGGAGCGGTCGAGCACGAAGGTGACGCCCAGCCCGTGCAGGGCCACGTCCATCAGCACCTGGTCGAAGGCCCGGTTGAGGAAGGTGGCGTACACCGCGACCACCGGGTGCAGACCGCCGGTGGCCAGCCCCGCGGCGCTGGTGACGGCGTGCTGCTCGGCGATCCCGACGTCGAAGGTCCGCTCCGGGTAGGCCTTGGCGAACGGCGCGAGGCCCACCGGCTGGAGCATGGCCGCGGTGATCGCCACCAGGTCGGGCCGCTCGGCGCCGAGGGCGACCAGTTCGTCGCCGAACACCGAGGTCCAGGAGACGCCGCCGCTGGGCGAGACGGGCAGGCAGGTGTACGGGTCGATCGGGTTGACGGCGTGGAAGCGGTCGGCCTCGTCCTGTTCGGCCGGCCGGTAGCCGCGGCCCTTGACGGTCAGGCAGTGCACGATGACCGGTCCGCCGAAGTTGCGGGCCTGGCGCAGCGCCTGTTCGACCGCGCCCAGGTCGTGGCCGTCGATCGGTCCGAGGTACTTGAGGCCGAGGTCCTCGAACATGCCCTGGGGGGCGAAGGCGTCCTTGAAGCCCTTCTTGGCGCCGTGCAGCGCGCCGAAGATCGGCTGGCCGACCAGCGGGGTGCGCTGGAGGGCCTCCTTGCCGAGGGCCAGGAAGCGCTCGTAGCCCCGGGTGGTGCGCAGGGTGGCCAGGTGGTTGGCGAGGCCGCCGATGGTTTTGGCATAGGAGCGCTCGTTGTCGTTGACGACGATGACCAGCGGCCGGTCGCGCGCCTCGGCGATGTTGTTGAGCGCCTCCCAGGCGAGCCCGCCGGTGAGCGCGCCGTCGCCGATCACCGCGACGGTGTGCCGGTCGTGCTGGCCGAGCAGCCGGGCGGCCTTGGCCAGGCCGTCGGCGTAGGAGAGCGCGGTGGAGGCGTGCGAGTTCTCGACCAGGTCGTGCTCGGACTCGGCCCGGGAGGGGTACCCGGAGAGTCCGCCGCGCATCCGCAGCCGGCTGAAGTCCTGGCGGCCGGTGAGCAGTTTGTGGACGTAGCTCTGGTGGCCGGTGTCGAAGACGATCCGGTCGTACGGTGAGTCGAAGACCCGGTGCAGCGCGATGGTCAGCTCCACCACGCCGAGGTTCGGCCCCAGGTGGCCCCCGGTCCGGGTGACGGCGTCGATCAGGAAGTCGCGGATCTCGTCGGCGAGCAGGGGGAGTTCGACGGCCGGGAGCTTGCGCAGCTCGGCCGGGGACGTGACGCGGGAGAGCAGTGACATGGGTACACCTCACGACTCGGAGCGGTGCGGTGGGTGCCTCCCCCGGCCCGGGGCGCGGGCCCGGGCCGGGTTCGGGGGCGGGACCGGGCCCGCGCCGGAGGCCGACTCCCCGCTCAGCGGCCCTTGTTGCCGCTGACGGTCTCGGTGATGGCGCGCAGCGACTGCTGGAGCGAGCCCATCGTGGCGAGGACGGCGGTCGGCTCGTAGCCGCAGTGCGCCATGCAGTTCTCGCAGCGTGGGTCCTTGCCGCGGCCGTACTTGCTCCAGTCGGTCTTCTCGACGAGTTCGCGGTAGGTCGGCACGTAGCCGTCGGCCATCAGGTAGCAGGGCCGCTGCCAGCCGAACAGCGAGTAGTTGGGGATGCCCCAGGGGGTGCACTCGAAGTCGGCCTTGCCCTCCAGGAAGTCCAGGAAGAGCGGGCTGTGGTTGAGCCGCCAGCGCTGCCGGTTGCCGCCGGAGAAGGCCTTGCGGAACAGCTCCCTGGTCTGCTCGACGCCGAGGAAGTGCTCCTGGTCGGGGGCCTTCTCGTAGGCGTAGGCGGGCGAGATCATCATCTCGTCCACCTTGAGCTCGTCGTTGAGGTAGTCCAGGACGTCGATGACGGTCTGCGGTGTGTCGGTGTTGAAGAAGGTGCTGTTGGTGGTGACCCGGAAGCCGCGCCGCTTGGCCTCCTTGATCGCCGCCACCGCCTCGTCGAAGGTGCCCTCCTTGGCCACCGACTCGTCGTGCCGCTCGCGCAGCCCGTCGATGTGCACCGCGAAGGTGAAGTACGGCGAGGGCCTGAACTTGTCCATCTTCTTGCGCATCAGCAGCGCGTTGGTGCAGAGGAACACGTACTTGCGGCGCTCGACCAGCTGTCGGACGATCTCGTCGATCTGCGGGTGCATCAGCGGCTCGCCGCCGGCGATCGAGACCATCGGGGCGCCCGACTCCAGGACCGCGCCGACCGCCTGGGCGACGGGCATCCGCTGCTTCAGGACGCCCGCGGGGTGCTGGATCTTGCCGCAGCCCTCGCAGGCGAGGTTGCACGCGAAGAGCGGTTCCAGCTCCACGATCAGCGGGAACTTGTCGCGGCGCTTGATCAGCTTCTGCTGCATGAGGTACGTGCCGACCCGCAACGTCTGGCGCAACGGCATGGCCATGGCTAGCTCGCCTCCTGGGGGAGCGTCGAGGATGTGGGGTGGTTCAGGTCTGCGGAGCCGGGCGCGCGCTCCTGCCGGTACCAGTCGACGAGGGCGGGTACCGTCGCCCGCAGGGTCCGCCAGGCGCGCACCCCGGCCGGGAGGGTGCCGGGCCGCAGCAGCTCGTGCTCGGGCGTGTCCACCACCACCCGCAGGACGGCGGCCGGCAGCACCGGCCGGACCTCGCAGAGCGCGGCCAGCACGGCGGCGGCCTCCATGTCGACGGCGAGCGCGCCCTGGAGGTGCAGCGCCCGCCGTTCGATGCCGCGCACCACGTGGTCGGCGGTGTGGTGCACGCCGGTGTGCACGGTGAGGCCGCGCTCCTTCAGCGCCCGGGTGAGCTCCGTCCCGGAGTCGAGCGGGTACAGGTGGCCCTCGGCGTCGCGCACGCCGTCGGCGGCGACCACGTCGCCGGGCAGGACGCCCGGGCCGAGCGCGGCGCCGAAGCCGGCCACCACCACGGCGCCGTAGCCGGCGGGGGCGGAGCCGAGCAGCCGGCGGACGGCCAGCCCGGCGCGCCGGCGGCCGACGCCGGTGCGCACCAGCACCGGGGGGCCGCCGGCCGCGCCGCGCCAGTCACCGCCGCGCAGGGCCCAGACCTCGGGGCCCAGGGCGCAGAGCACCAGCAGGGGTGCGGTGGTCACCGCGCCGCGCCGATCGCCGGGGCGCCGTCGGTGCGGCCGGTGCCCGGGGCGCCGTGGAGGTAGCGGCCGAGCGCGGTGACCGGGAAGACCAGCCGGTACAGGTGGTAGTTGATGGAGAAGTCCCACGGGAAGCCGGTCCCGGTGAACTGCGGCTCGTCCCAGGTGCCCTCGGGCAGCTGGGTGCGCACCAGCCACTCCACGCCGCGTTCCACCGCAGGGTTGGCCCGGCCCTGCGGGCCCTCGCCGGCCGCGAGCAGCGCCATCAGCGCCCAGGCGGTCTGCGAGGCGGTGGAGTCGCCGCGCCCGGCCCAGCGCGCCGGGTCGTCGTAGGAGCGCATGTCCTCGCCCCAGCCGCCGTCGGCGTTCTGCCGGTCCTCCAGCCAGCGCACCGCCCGGCGGATCGCCGGGTGCTCGTCGGGGACGCCGGCCGCCACCAGGGCGGGCAGCACCGAGCCGGTGCCGTAGATGTAGTTGGTGCCCCAGCGGCCGAACCAGGAGCCGTCCGCCTCCTGGTTGCGCAGCAGCCACTCGATGCCGCGCCTGGTCCGGGGGTCGCGGGAGCGGCCGGTCTCGGCGAGCATCTCCACCACGTGCGCGGTGACGTCGGCGGACGGCGGGTCGACCACCTCACCGAAGTCGCAGAACGGCAGCTTGTTGGGCAGCGTGCTGGTGTTGTCCACGTCGAAGGCGCCCCAGGCGCCGTTCTTGGACTGCATGCCGAGGTTCCACCGCACACCCCGCTCCACCGCCGCGTCGACCCTGGCCGGGTCGGGGTGGGCGACCCGCCGCAGCGCGAGCACCACCTCGGCGGTGTCGTCGATGTCGGGGTAGGTGTCGTTCTCGAACTCGAAGGCCCAGCCGCCGGGGGCGAGCCCGGGCCGCTGGACGGACCAGTCGCCGCGCTTGCGGATCTCCTCGCCCAGCATCCAGTCGACGGCGGAGACCAGGGACGGGTGGTCGGCCGGCAGCCCGGCGTCGACCAGGGCGATGGTGGCCAGGCAGGTGTCCCACACCGGGGACTGGCAGGCCTCCATCCAGCGCTTGCCGTCCTCGGTGTGCACGGTGAAGCGGTCGAAGGAGGCGAGCCCGGCCTTCATCACCGGGTGCTCCAGTTCGTAGCCCTCCAGGTGCAGGGCGATCAGCGAGTAGACGGCGGGGGGCTGGATGCCGCCCCAGCAGCCGTCGGCCTCCTGGCGTTCGACGATCCAGCGGCAGGCCTGCGCGACGGCCAGCCGGCGCAGCGGGCGGAAGGCCCGCCGGTGGTAGGCATGCAGTGCCTTGTCGAGGCGCTCGAAGAGGCCGTCCCAGGTGGTGGCGGGGGCGAGCGGCCGGTGGGGGTACGGGTCGTCCGGGTCGGTGTGCAGCTCGGTGAGCGCGAAGGGGGCCGGGCGGACGGGGCGGTGGGACGACACGACGGTCAGCGGGACGATGGTCTGGCGGGCCCAGCAGCCGAAGGCGTAGATGTTCAGCGGCAGCCACCGGGGCAGGAAGATGATCTCGGGCGGCATCTCGGGCAGCCGCTCCCAGGGCCACCAGCCGAACAGGGCGAGCCAGATCCGGGTGAACACCCGGGAGGCCGCGATGCCGCCGGCCGAGCGGACGTAGCGCGCGGCGGCCAGCATGTGCGGGGCGTCCGGCCGGTCGCCGGCCAGTTTGAGCGCGACGTACGCCTCGACGGTCGTGGACAGCTCGGGCGGCCCGCCGTGGAAGGTGGACCAGGTGCCGTCCTCCCGTTGCTGGGAGCGGATCCACGCCGCGGTCGCGCGGGTCTGCTCCTCGGTGCGGATCCCCAGGAACTGGCGGAGCAGTAGGTCCTCGGCGTCCATGGTGACGTTGGTCTCCAGGTCGCCCTTCCACCAGCCCTCGGAGGACTGCAGCGAGAGCAGGTGGGTGGTGGCGCGGGCCAGGGCCTCCCGCGCGTCGGCCGGTCCGTGGTCCGCCTCACCGGCCGGCCGCGGCCGGTCGGCGTCCTCGGGCTGCCACCGCCCCGGGCCTAGCAGGGCCGGGGGGCGGTCGCCCACCGCGACCGGCTCGGAATCGTACTCAGGGTCGAGCCGGCCGTCCGCGGTTGCTGTCAACGTAACGTCACCTCTCTCGTACCACCACGAATTCGGCGAGTGCGACGAAGTGCTCCCGCACCTCGTCGGTCATGGGCACCTCGTCCAGGGCGGCGAGGGCAGTCGTGTGCTGGCGGCGGGCTTCCTCCCTGGTCCAGGCGCGGCCGCCGGCCTCCTCGATCAGCGCGGCGCGGGCGGCGAGCTCGGGCTCGCTCTCCTCCCCGCGCCCCCGCGGGTCGGCCAGCTGCTCGGCGAGCCGGCGCGAGGCCGCTCCGCCCTCGGCCAGTGCGGCGGCCACCGGCAGGGACTTCTTGCGCTGGCGCAGGTCCCCCCAGTGCGGCTTGCCGGTGACCTCGGTGGCGCCCCAGATGCCCAGCAGGTCGTCCACCGCCTGGAAGGCCAGGCCCAGGTGGTAGCCGTAGCGCTGGAGCGCGTCGGAGACCTTGTCGTCGGCGCCGGCCAGGACGGCGCCGATCGCCGAGGCGGCGGCCAGCAGGGCTGCCGTCTTGCCGCCCTCCATCTCCAGGCACTCGGCGACGGTGACGCTGTCGCGCTGTTCGAAGGCGACGTCCATGGCCTGGCCGTCGATCAGGCCGCGGGTCGCGGTGGTGAGCAGCCGGACGGCGCGCGCGGCGTCGGTGGCGCTCGTGCCGCCGGTCACCGCGGCGTCGAGCAGCACCTCCGTGCCGAGCGTCGCCAGGGCGTCGCCGACCAGGATCGCCTGGGCCGGCCCGAAGACCGTCCAGGCGGTGGCCCGGTGCCGCCGGGTCTCGTCACCGTCCATCAGATCATCATGGAGGAGGGAGAAGTTGTGCACCAGTTCAACGGCGACCCCGCCGGGCACCCCGACCTCGGCCGGCGCGCCGGTCGCCCGGGCCGACAGCAGCGCCAGCGCGGGCCGCACGGCCTTGCCGCCGTCCCCCGTCACGGGCGTGCCGTCCCGGTCGATCCAGCCGAAGTGGTAGGCGGCGACGGTGTCCATGGGTGCGGCCAAACGGGCGACGGCGGCCCGTAGCGGCGGGGTGCAGAGCGTACGGCTGCGGGCGAGCAGCTCCGGCACCGAGACCGGTTCGGCGTGCGCCGTGCCTCCGACGGCGAAGCCGGTACGTGACTCCACGTGCGTTCCCTCTTCCTCGTGGTGCCGGACCGCACGGGGCGGCCGGGTGCCGGCGGTGCGGCTGGTGTCGGTTCGAGTGCCGGTGCCGGTTCCGTTGGTGCCGGTGCGCTCGACGGTACGCCCGTCGGCTCTGGCGGGCTCTCCGGCGCCGGGGCCCGCCGTCACCTGGGCCACCTCCCGTCGCCGCGGTCCACCGGCGTGCGGCTGCCGGCCGTGGCGAGCACGGCGTCGGCCGCGGCGTGGCCGCTGCGCACGGCGCCCTCCATGGTCGCGGGCCAGCCGGTGGCCGTCCACGAGCCGGCCAGCAGCAGGCCCGGGACGGCGGTGCGGGCCGACGGGCGCAGCGCCCCGTTGCCCGGGGCCGGGTCGAAGGTCGCGGTGCGCTCCCGGGTGACGAAGAAGTCCAGCACCCCGGCCCCCGCCGCGGCCGGCAGCAGCCGGCCCAGCTCGGGCAGGTAGCGGCGGCGCAGTTCGGCGACGGGCAGGTCGATCTCGTCCTGCGCGGCGGACTGCGACAGTGCCAGGTACTGGGCGTCCGGGTGGGCCCGGCCCAGCGCCGTGGCGGCCAGGCCGGAGTGCGCCGTGCGGTCGAAGACCCACTGGACCGGGGAGCCGACGGCGGCGAAGAACGGCCGGCGCAGCACCGTGCGGTCGTAGACCACGTGCACGTTGAGGATCGGCGCGGTGCCGAAACCGGCCAGCCGCTCCTGCCCCGGGACGGCGTCCGGCGGCAGCAGCGCGGCCGCGCTGTCCTGGGCGCCGGCCAGGACGACGGTCTCGGCGGTGAGCAGTTCCCCGCCCTCCAGCCGGACGGCGTGCTGGGGCGCGGACGGCTTCAGCTCGGCGACCTTGGTCCGCAGCAGCACCGTGACCCCGGCCCGCTCCAGTTCGGCGAGCGCCCGGTCGTGGTGGATCGTGCCGAGCGGGACGGCGGCGGTGCCGATGTCCGAGGCGCCCGGGTCGGAGAGCAGGCCGGTCTTGAACACCATCCCGGCGAGCGCCATCGACACCTGGTCGGCCCGGGCGTTCAGGGTGGCGATGCCGACCAGGTCCCACAGGGCGG
Organism: Kitasatospora sp. NPDC018619; assembly: GCF_044391605.1. Taxonomy (NCBI): domain Bacteria; kingdom Bacillati; phylum Actinomycetota; class Actinomycetes; order Kitasatosporales; family Streptomycetaceae; genus Kitasatospora; species Kitasatospora sp. NPDC018619. The sequence continues at coordinate 593,945 of NZ_JBISAI010000001.1, read as the reverse complement.
CCCGGGTGGCGGCGTTCTGCCCGTTGCGGTGCAGCCACTCGCCGAAGGAGACCTCGTCCAGGGCCGGGTCCGCGAGGTCCAGGCCGCGCAGGGCGAGCGCGCCGCGGACCACCCGGGCGCGGTCGGCCGGGGACAGGTGCGGGTAGCGGGCCAGGCTTCCGGCCAGGTGCAACGGGACGGGCAGGCCGGCCCGGCGCAGTCGGCCCAGGGTGCGCACCGGCGCGGTCCGCGGCCCGGTGACGGAGAGCACCGGGATGTCGAGGCGGTCCTGGAGGTGGACCAGCCGGGTGGCGCCGAGGCGCTCCAGCAGGCCGCGGTACGCGGTGCAGCAGCGCAGGTAGACGTGCTGGCCGTTGTCGACGGTGAGCTCGCCGCGCCGGAAGGAGAAGGCCAGGCCGCCGAGCCGGGGGCGCCCCTCGGCGAGGGTGACCCGGTGGCCCGCCTCGGCCAGGCGCAGCGCGGCGGTGATGCCGGCCAGGCCACCGCCGACGACGACCGCGGCCGGGCGCGCGGCGTCGGCTCGCCCGGTCATCGGCCTTCCCCCTCGCAGTCGTCGGACCGCCCGACGGCGGTCGCAGAAGCCGGTCCTCGTTCGTTCAACGCAAAACTACCCACACGTGCAGCCGCGCTGACACAGCGTGACAGAACTGTTGCCAGAATCAAGAACGCCCCCCGGCGAGCCCGGAAAGCGCCACGTACGCCTTCTCCCAGCCGGGCAGCGAGACCCGGCCGCGCAGCACCGACTCCGGGTCGGCGGCGATCCGGCCGAGCAGCCGGTGGTAGATCCCGGCCATCGCGGCGGTGCAGGCGCGGCTGCGGCGGTCGAGCATCGGCAGCAGCCGCAGGCCCTCCTCGAAGGCGGCCTGGGCGCGGGCGGCCTCGAAGGCCACCAGTCCGGTGAAGTCCGCGCCGACCGGCGGCTCGGGCAGCGCGAAGCCCTGCTCGCAGCCGAACCGGACGAGGTCCTCGGCGGGCAGGTAGGTGCGGCCGTTCAGGGCGTCCTCGCGCAGGTCGCGCAGGATGTTGGTGAGCTGCAGCGCCAGGCCCAGGGTGTCCGCGTAGCGTGCGCCCCGCTCCGGGTCGTCGCAGCCGTAGACGCCCAGCGAGAGCCGGCCGATCGCGCCGGCCACGCAGCGGCAGTAGACCTTGAGCTCGTCGTACGTCTGGTACTCGGCGCCCTTGAGGTCCATCTCGACGCCGTCGATCAGTTCGTCGAAGCCGCCGAGCGGGATCGGGAAGCGCCGGGCCGCGTCGGCGAGGGCGACCTTGATCGGGTCGGTGTCGTCCTCGGCGACCGCCCCGGAGCGGACCTCGCCCACCAGCTCCCGGGTGCGCAGCAGCGCCTCCGCCTTGCGGTCGTCCGGGAGGTCGCCGTCGCCGATGTCGTCCACCCGGCGGGCCAGCGCGTACAGGGCCGACATGGCCAGCCGCTTGGGTTCGGGCAGCAGCCGGATGCCGTAGCTGAAGTTGCGCGCCTGCAGCCCGGTGACTGCCTCGCAGTACCGGTACGCCGCCATGACCTGGGCCGACGCCAGTGGTGATGCCGCCACTCGGGCGTTCACCTTCCCTTCGCGAAGATGGCCGCCGCCTTCGCTGCGAGGCGGCGCTTGTCCGGCTTCGCCTGCTGGGCGAGCACGTCGTACCCGGCGTCCTCGACGGCCGCCAGGGCCGCGTAGCCGCCTGCGGTGAATCCCGCCAGGAGCAGTCGAAGCCTCCCCCGAACCGTACCTACCAATGGTGCGCCGCGGTCGAGCAGGGTGCGGGCCCGCCCGACCTCGAAGGCGATCAGTTCGCGCACCGGGCCGTCCGCGGACGGGGCGGCCAGGTCGGCCTCGGTGACGCCGAAGCGGGCCAGGTCCTCGGCGGGCAGGTAGATCCGGCCGCGGGCCAGGTCCTCGGCCACGTCCTGGATGTGCTCGACCACCTGGAGGCCGCTGCACACGGCGTCCGAGAGCTCGATCCGTTCGGGGGTGGAGACGCCCGCGATGGCCAGGACGAGGCGGCCGACCGGGTCGGCGGAGAGGGTGCAGTAGTCGAGCAGGTCGTCGAAGGTGGCGTAGCGGGCGGTGGTCTGGTCCACCCGGTTGGCCTCGATCAGACGGCGGAACGGCTCGGGGGTCAGGCCGCGGCGGTCGACCAGCGGGACGAGCGCGGCCAGCAGCGGGTGGCGGGGGAGGTCGGCGGCGGCCGTCGCGGAGCCCCCGGCGGTGCGCAGCGCCGTCTCGAAGACCCGGTCGAGGTCCTGCTCCAGTCCGTCGAGCAGGGCGAGCCGGAAGGCGGTCTCCTGCGCGGTCGGCGGGCCGGACTGGTCCGACGGGGTGGCGGGGGGCGTGCGGTCGATCCCCAGCAGGCGGGCGGTGGCGGCCGGGTCGGCCAGGTCGCCGTCGCCGGTGTCGTCGACCAGCCGGGCGAAGCCGTACACCGTCATCAGGTCGCCGCGCCAGGCCGCGGGCAGGAAGGAGGGGGCGACGGGGAAGTTCTCCGCGCCCGCCTTGTCCAGGGTCTCTCCTGCGGAACCGTTCACCGGCGTTTCTCTGGGCTGGGCCGAAGCCGACACTGCTGTCACTCCCCCGTTCTACACCGCTTGGCACGACCGGCCCGACTCGGACACGCGTCCGAGCGCGGGCGCCACGCACGGCACACCGCCCCCGGAACCACCAGGCTGACACGCCCGGACGCGCACGGAAAGGGCGCCCCGCCCGGCGCACCGGGCGCTCACCCCGGCGGGGGCGGCGACACGGCGCAGGGGCCGGCTCCGGACGATCCGGAACCGGCCCCTGCGGGAGTGCCGGGGACTACGGTCGCTCGCCGCGCTCGTAGCGGCCGACGACCTCCTCGGTGGGACCGTCCATGACCAGTTCGCCGGCCTCGATCCATATCGTCCGCTCGCAGACCTCGCGGATCGAGTTGTTGTCGTGGCTGACCAGGAAGACCGTACCGGCGGACTTGCGCAGCTCGTCGATCCGCCGCTTGCTGCGCTGCTGGAAGGCCTGGTCGCCGGTGGCGAGGGCCTCGTCGATCAGCAGCACGTCGTGGGTCTTGGCGGCCGCGATCGAGAAGCGCAGCCGGGCGCCCATGCCGGAGGAGTAGGTGCGCATCGGCAGGGAGATGAAGTCGCCCTTGTCGTTGATGCCGGAGAAGTCGACGATGTCCTGGTAGCGCGCCCGCACCTGGGCCGGGGTCATGCCCATCGCCAGGCAGCCCAGGATCACGTTGCGCTCACCGGTGAGCTCGTTCATCAGCGCGGCGTTGACGCCCAGCAGCGAGGGCTGGCCGTTGGTGTAGATGCCGCCCTTCTCGGTCGGCAGCAGGCCGGCGATGGCGGCCAGCATGGTCGACTTGCCGGAGCCGTTGGAGCCGATCAGGCCGATCGCCTCGCCCTTGTAGGCGGTGAAGCTGATGCCCTTGACCGCGTGCACCTCGCGCACGCCGGCGGCGCGCTTGCGGCTGATGATGCGGCTCAGCGCGGAGGTGGCGCTGCCCTTGCCGGAGCCGGCGCCGTGCACCTTGTAGACGATGTGCACGTCGTCGACGACGACGGTGGGCTCGCGGGCCACGTCCGCGTCCCGGACGGTCCCGCTCGTGCTCGGCTCGATGTCAGCCACGGCCGTACTCCTCCTCGGCCTTCCAGAAGAAGACGTATCCGACGACGAACATGCCCACGCCCCACGCGAGGCCGTACGCCCACTGGTGGGGCGGCAGGGACTGGTGCACCGGCTGGTGCGGGTTGTAGATGACCGGCGCGAAGGCGTGCCGGAGCAGGTCCATGTAGACCGACGCCGGGTTGAGCGACATCAGCGTCTGGATGAAGTGCGGCCAGTGCGTGATCTTGTCCTGGATGCTGAACATCACACCGGACAGGAACATCCAGGCGCGCATCACGAACGGGATCAGCTGGGAGATGTCGCTGGTCCGGGCCCCGATCCGGGCCATCACCAGCGAGACGCCGGTGTTGAAGAGCGTCTGCAGGAGCAGCGCGGGGATGATCAGCAGCCAGGTCCGGCCCGGGGTGATGCCCGAGGCGAGCACGGTGACGACCAGCACCACCATCGAGATCAGCAGCTGCTGGAGCTGGATCACGGTGAAGGCGATCGGCAGGCTGGCCCGGGGGAAGTGCAGCGCCCGGATCAGCCCGAGGTTGTCGGAGATCGCCCGGGTGCCGGCCTGCACCGCGTTCTGGGTGAACTGGAAGACGAAGACGCCGATGCACAGCCAGGCGATGTACGTGTTGTCCGGGAAGCCCTGCTTGCTCGACAGGATCACGCCGAAGACCAGGTAGAACACCGCGCAGTTGAGCAGCGGGGTCACCACCTGCCACAGCTGGCCGAGCTTGGCGTTGGTGTACTGGGCCACCAGGCGGGCGGTGGCGAAGGCCCAGATGAAGTGGCGCCGGGCCCAGAGCTGCTTGGAGTAGGCGAACAGGCCGGGACGGGCGCCGCTCACCGCCAGGCCGTACTTGTCGGCAAGCTGCTTGGGGGTCAGGCCCGCGTCCGCCCCCCTGGGGGCCGAGAGGCTGACGGGTTCACTCACTGTCGACACATTCGTCCTTCACGCGGGATCGGTCGGGGCGGCCGGTCGGCGGGGTCCGCCGGTCGTGCACCGATGGGGATCCACTGGGATCTCGGGGGAGCCGGCCGGTGTGTGGGCACCGGCCGCAGCGATCGGCGGTCCGACGGGGGTGCCGTCGGTTCCGATCAGATGATCGGTGGTCGGCCCAGCCTGGTCAGTCGCCAGACGGTACGCCACCGCATGGGCCGCCGCGGACCGCAGGGTTCGCGCCAGCCCGCCCGGAACCCGCCCCACCAGGCCTTCAGCGCCTCGGGGGAGGGGCGGCGGGCCAGGGTCAGCAGGAACCAGGTTCCCAGATAGAGAGGCACCAACAGGGCCGGAAGGTTCCGCCTCGCGAGCCAGACCCGGTTGCGGGCCACGTTGTGGAAGTAGCTCGCGTGCCGGGCGGGCGAGGTCGTGGGGTGGTGCAGCACCACGTCCGCCCGGTAGTCGATGGCCCAGCCGGCGTCCAGCGCGCGCCACGCGAGGTCGGTCTCCTCGTGGGCGTAGAAGAACTCCGCGGGCAGCTGCCCGGCCTGCTCGAACACCTTGCAGCGCACCGCGCTCGCGCCGCCCAGGAAGGTCGTCACCCGGGACGAGCGCAGCGGGTCGCTGGCACGCAGCCGGGGGACGTGCCGGCGCTGGGTGACACCGGTCTCCGGGTCGGCGATCCGGAAGGAGACGATGCCCAGCTGCGGGTCGGCGGTGAAGGCCTCGCGCAGCAGGCGGGCCGAGTCGGTGCGCGGCAGGTTCCCGTCGTCGTCCAGGAACAGCACGGCGTCGACCTCGGCGCCGTCCGGGCCGAACAGCTCGATGCCGACGTTGCGCCCGCCCGGGATGCCCAGGTTCTCCGGCAGCTCGACGCTGCGCACGCCCTCCGGCAGCGGGGGCAGCGGCACGCCCTGGCCGACCACGGCCAGCTCGACCGCCGGGCCCTCCTGGGCGCGGACGGCCTCGATCAGGGCGTTGAGCTCGGCGGGCCGGTTGCCCATGGTGATGATCACCGCGCCGAGGCGGAAGTCGTCCGCCGTCACCGCGCTCACCGCAGCCTGCTGGAGAGGACGATGCTCAGCAGGTGCAGCACGGTCTGCAGCATCGCGATCGCCGCCAGGACGACCACCGCGAGCCGGGTGAAGAGGAGTCCGCCGTGCACGGCGTCGGCGACGCCGGCCGCCAGGACGAACAGCGAGGCCTCGACCGCGCCGACCAGGCGGTGGAACTTCAGGAAGGAGGCCGCCCGGCGGGCCTTGGCGACGGAGGCGGAGCGCGGCACCGAGGCGCTGTCCTCGACGGCGGTCAGGCCGCTGCGGGCCCGGGCCACGTCCACCAGGTCGGTCTCGGACTTGATCAGGATCGCGCCGAGCGCCGCCAGGGTGCCGAGGAAGGCCCACTCCCAGTGCGAGCCGGCGCCCTCGCGGTGCGGCAGGTCGGTGGCGCGCAGGCCGAGGCCGGTCAGCAGGGCCGCCTCGGACATGTAGTGGCCGACCCGGTCCAGGTAGACACCGGTGAGCGAGGTCTGCCGGCGCCAGCGGGCCACCTCGCCGTCCACGCAGTCCAGCAGCAGGTAGAGCTGGATCAGCAGGGCACCGAGGACGGCGCCCGTGAGGCCGGGCACGACCAGCGCGGCACCGGCCAGGATGCCGGTGAGCATCATCAGGTACGTCAGGCCGTTGGGCGTGATCGCCGTCATGGTGGAGAGCACGCGGGTGATCCGCAGCGAGATCCTCCGCATGTACAGGCGCCCGGCCCAGTGCTCGGCGCTGCGGCGCTGGAGCATGCCCTCCGGGTGGATGACCGCGCGCAGTTCCTCGATCGAGGGCCGGCGGGTCAGGTCCACCGGGGGACGCCCGGCGCCCGTGGTGGCGGGGTCAGCTGTTGACGGCTTGGACATAGTCGGCGTACGCGTCCCTGATTGCGGAAGGGGAGAGGTCGAGGTGTTCGAGGATGGTGAAGCGCCCCGGTCGGGTGTTCGGAGCGTAGTGCACCGCTTCGGTGAACTCCGCCTCGGTGAAACCGATCTGAGCTGCGGTCACCGGCAGTCCGTGGCTCGCCAGGCGCTCCACGATCAGACCGGACAGCTCGCGCTCGCCCCGCAGGAAGCTGGCGAAGGCGGCGCCGAGGCCGACCTGCTCGCCGTGCTGGGCGGACCGCTTGGGGTACAGCACGTCCAGGGCATGCGAGATCTCGTGGCAGGCGCCCGACGAGGGCCGGGTGCTGCCCGCGATGTTCATCGCGATGCCGGACAGTACCAGGGCCTCGGCCAGCGCCGTCAGGAGGTCCTGGTCCCGGGTGCCGCCCGGGTGGCGCAGCAGGTTCTCGCCCGCCGAGCGGGCCATCGCCACGGCCAGCCCGTCCACCGGCTCGCCGGTCACCGCGTGTGACAGCTCCCAGTCGGCGCAGGCCGAGATGTTGGAGACGACGTCCCCGATGCCGGCCGCCACGAAGCGCTCCGGGGCCTGCCGGATCACGTCGAGGTCGACGATGATGCCGATCGGGCTGGGCACCCCGTAGGAACCGCGGCCGGCGTCGTTGTCCAGGGTGGAGACCGGCGAGCAGATGCCGTCGTGGGCCAGGTTGGTGGCGACGGCCACCAGCGGCAGGCCGACCCGGGCCGCGGCGTACTTGGCGGCGTCGATGATCTTGCCGCCGCCGAGGCCGACGATCGCGTCGTAGTGCCCGCCGCGCATCGCCTCGGCCAGCCGCACCGCGCTGTCCAGGCTGCCGTCGTCCACGTTGTACCAGTCGGCACCGGGCAGGGCGGGCTCCAGGCGGCGGCGCATGGCCGAGCCGGAGCCGTTGCTGATCGCCACCGCGATCCGGCCCGAGGCCGACAGCCGCTGGTCCGCGAGGATGCCGCCGAGCGCGTCCAGCGCGCCCGGGCGGATCTCGACGAACAGCGGCGACGGGACCAGTCGGGTCAGTACCGGCACGCGATCTCCCGCGCCTTCGCCAGGTCGTCGTGGTTGTCGACCTCGACCCAGGAGACCTCGCCGATCGGCTGGACGTCGATCCGCAGCCCGCGGTTCACCATCTCCTGGTAGCCGTCCTCGTAGTACAGCTGCGGGTCGCGCTCGTAGGTGGCGCGCAGCGCGTCGGTGAGGTCGGCGGCGGCGGACGGGTTGATCACCGTGACGCCGATGTACTCGCCGGTCGCCTCGGCCGGCTCCATCAGCTTGGTGATCCGGCGCATGCCGGCGTCCGGGTCGACGACGACCTTCATCTCCTCGTCGGCGAGCTTCTTCACCGTGTCGAGGGCGAGCAGGATGCCGGGGGCGGCGCCGGCCTCGGCCAGGCGCCGGTTGCCCTCCAGCATGGTGTGCTGCACGGAGGCCGGGTGGACGGTGTCGCCGTTGGCGAGCAGCAGGCCCTCGGCGAAGAGGTCGCGGGCGCACCAGAGCGAGTAGGCGTTGTTCCACTCCTCGGCCTTGTCGTTCTCGACCAGGTGGAGCTTGACGCCGTACGTGCGCTCCAGGGCGTCCTTGCGCTCCTGGACCGCCTCCTTGCGGTAACCGACGACGATCGCGGCGTCGCGCAGTCCGACCTCGGCGAAGTTGCCGAGCGTGAGGTCCAGGACGGTCCGTTCCCCGTCGACCGGCACCAGCGCCTTGGGCAGCGTGTCGGTGTACGGGCGCAGCCGGCGGCCGGCGCCGGCTGCCAGAACGAGGCCGATCATGCGGGTCTCCTGATCCGTCGTGCTGTGCGCGGGCCCGTGCCGGAAGACGGCGCCGCCGGGCCGGGGACCGGTCTGCGACCGGGCCGTGCGGCGGCGCGCCGGTGCCGGCACAGATCCGGGCACCGTGTCGTATGTGATGGTAGGCGACCGGGGCGACCGGCCAGAACGCGCCCGCAGGCCGGGGAGCAGCCGCGGGCGGGGCCGGCCCCGCGGGTGGGGGGCCGGGTGGCACCGCGGGAAGGGGCCGGGCGGACGGCGGACGGGGCGGCCGGGCCGGGCCGGGGGACCTGCCGGAGCGGTCGAACGGACTCCGAACGGTTCTGCGAATTCCGTGACCCCTGCGGGGGCTTCCCGGACCCTTCTCTAGCAGGTTTCCGACTCCTCCGGGTCATGATCCGCCCGGTTGTGCGTGGGACCCCTGTCGAGTGCCACCCATACGGCAGACTGGATCCCGACGCCGGCGCCGGTGCCCCCGCTGTGTCCGCCGCACTCCGCCCGGTGCGCCGGACGCACCCCGCTGCTTCCGTTGCTCCCGCTCCCGAAAGAGGCCCCATGCCCCAGAGTCTGCCGACCGACCCCACGCACTTCGCCGCCGAGATCGACACCGGTCTCGACGTGGAGACGGATGTGACGGTCACCCCCCGGGCCACCGGGTCCGCCGCCGGCGGAGCCGAGATCCTGCTGGAACTGGTCGACGACGAGGGCGTCACGATCGGCACCGGTGAGAAGCTCTGGGCCCACCAGCAGCCGGGGCGGCTGCACCGGGCCTTCTCCGTCTTCCTGTTCGACCGCCAGGGCCGGCTGCTGCTCCAGCGCCGGGCCCTCGGCAAGTACCACTCCCCCGGCGTCTGGTCGAACACCTGCTGCGGCCACCCGTACCCGGACGAGCCGCCCTTCGTCGCCGCCGCCCGGCGCACGGCCGAGGAGCTGGGCGTCGCACCGGCGCTGCTGTGCGAGGCGGGCACCGTCCGCTACGACCTTCCGGACGAGGCGTCCGGGCTGATCGAGCGGGAGTGGAACCACCTGTTCGTGGGACTGGTCACCGCTCCGGTCGAGCCGGCCCCGGAGGAGGTGGACGACGTCGCCTTCGTGACCGCGCAGGAGCTGCGGGAGCTGCGGGCGGAGCGGCCGTTCTCGGTCTGGTTCGAGACGGTCTTCGAGGCCGCGCTGCCGGGCATCCGGGAGATCGCCGGGCGGGACTGGTAGGCCTCCTCCGGTTGCGCTGCGGGCCCCGGGCCGCTCCGGCTGCCGTGCCCGTCCGCCCGGAGCCACCGTCGGCCGCCGGTCGGGGCGCTCCGCGGCCGGACCCGGCCGGTCAGTGGTCGGGCTCCGGGGGAACGGGCAGCGAGGCCCAGATGACCTTGCCGCCCTCCCCGGCGTCCTCGACGTCGCACACCCCGCCGGCCTGCAGGGTGACGCTCTTCACCAGGAGCAGGCCGCGCCCGCCGGTGCGCCCGGTGTCGTTCTCCAGCGCCTTGGGCCGGTACGGGTCCCCGTCCTCGACCGACACCCGTACCCAGGCCCGGTACAGCGCCAGCTCGGTGACCACCTCGGGCGACAGCTCGGCCGCGTGCGTCACCGCGTTGCTCACCAGCTCCGAGACGATCAGCAGCAGGTCGTCCACCAGCTCCTGGTAGCGCACCCCGGTCATGCCCTGGGCCAGCAGGCGGTCGCGCACCGCGTGCCGGGTGAGCGGCACCGAGGCCTCGGTGGCGGGCACCGCGAAGCGCCACACGCCCTCGACCGGGCCGCCCGGGGCGGTGGCCCCGCCCGGGCCCTCCGTCAGCCTTCCGCGTCTCGGTTCGGCCTTCGCCGCTCCGCTGATCTGCTCCACGTCCAGCCGCCCTTCGTCCGCGACCCGGGAATCAGGCGATCCGCTTCATGGCGCCCTCGGTCCACAGAGGCTAGGAGAGCCGTCACGGCGGTTGTGGCACCGTCGACAAGTTGCCCGTGTCGGACCGGTTCCGTCCGCAAGCGACCACGGGGGCCACGGGAGTCGACCGGTTCCTTCGCGGACGCCACCGGTTCGGCCCGGAATCGAGCGCGCTCCCAGGCCGTACCAACCTGTACGGGCGGTGCCCCCTGCCACCCCGGGCGTCCGGCGGCGAGCCTGCGAGGAAGCGCAGGTGAGAAGCACTCCAGAACCCTGGTAATGTTCTCTCTGTCGCCGAGGGGGCGAGGAAAAAGCCCCCGGAGCACACACCCGGTCCGGGTGGCGGAATGGCAGACGCGCTAGCTTGAGGTGCTAGTGCCCTTTATCGGGCGTGGGGGTTCAAGTCCCCCCTCGGACACAGCCGAATTCCCCGTGGGAGCCGAGAGGCTCACACGGGGAATTTCGTTTTTCGGGCCGCCCGTTTTTCCGGCGGGCAGCCCCGGTCGTCATCTTCGACCGTCACCCTTTCGGGTGTTGTGGCGTCCGCCTCCTTGCCGGCCCGCACCGGCCCGGGAGCCGGACACGAGATGGCAACGATCGGACGGTTTGAGCTTCCCCTGAGGTATTCGCCCGTTTTCGGACCATAGGCTGCTCTCCGTTTGTCCGAAATACCGACGCAAAATCGCAAAAACACCGACACCACCCGATGAACCACGAGCGAGAGGACCGATACGTTGAGTGAGCCCACATCGTCGACGGCATCACACCAGAACTACCGCCGATCGCTCGGCACGATCAGCCTGACCGCGGTCGGGCTGGGGTCGATCATCGGCTCCGGGTGGTTGTTCGGTGCCGAGCGGGCCGCCAAGCTCGCCGGGCCCGCCTCGATCCTCGCCTGGGTGATCGGCGCCGCGGTGGCGCTGACCATCGCCCTCACCTACAGCGAGCTGGGCTCGATGTTCCCCAAGGCCGGCGGCATGGTCCGGTACGGCCAGTACTCGCACGGCTCGCTGGCCGGCTACCTGGCCGCCTGGGCCAACTGGATCGCCATCGTCTCGGTCATCCCGGGTGAGGCCACCGCCTCCGTCCAGTACATGAGCTCCTGGGACTTCGGCTGGGCGAAGGGCCTGTACGACGGCAAGGAGCTGACCGTCAGCGGCGTGGCCCTCGCCAGCGTGCTGTTGCTGGTCTACTTCGCGCTCAACTGGTTCGCGATCACGCTGTTCGCCAAGACCAACACCGCGATCACCGTCTTCAAGGTCGTCGTGCCGACGCTGACCGCCGGTGCGCTGCTGTTCGCGCACTTCGACACCGCGCACTTCACCGACCACGGCGGCTTCGCGCCGAACGGGTGGAGCGCGGTGTTCACCGCCGTCGCCGTCTCCGGCATCGTCTGGGCCTTCAACGGCTTCCAGTCCCCGCTCAACCTGGCCGGCGAGGCCCGCAACCCCGGCAAGTCGCTGCCGAAGGCCGTCATCGGCTCGATCCTGATCGCCCTGGTGATCTACGTCGCGCTGCAGATCGCCTTCATCGGCGCCATCCCGGGCGGCGACCTGGCGAACGGCTGGAGCAACCTCTCCTACACCTCGCCGCTGGCCGACCTCGCCATCGCCTGGGGCCTCAACTGGCTGGCGATCACGCTGTACGCGGACGCCTTCATCTCGCCCTCCGGCACCGGCATGATCTACGCCGCCACCACCTCGCGCATGATCCACGGCGTGCAGGAGAACGGCCACCTGCCGAAGGTCTTCGGCCGGGTCGACGCCAAGACCGGCATCCCGCGCCCGGCACTGGTGCTCAACCTGGTGGTCGCCTTCCTGTTCCTCGCGGTGTTCCGCGGCTGGGGCTCGCTGGCCGAGATCGTCTCGGTGGCCACCGTGATCTCGTACATCACCGGCCCGGTCGCCGTGATGGCGCTGCGCCGCCTCGCCCCCGACCTGCCCCGCCCGGTCCGGCTGCGCGCCATGCCGGTGATCGCCCCGATCGCGATGGTCTTCGGCTCGCTGGTGCTCTACTGGGCCCGCTGGCCGCTCACCGGCAAGGTCATCCTGCTGATGGCCGCCGGTCTGCCGATCTGGGCCTGGTACGAGCTGCGCAAGCCGTTCGCCGAGCTGAAGCCGCACCTGGTGGCGGGCGCCTGGATGGTCGCCTACCTGTTCGTGATGGCCGGCGTCTCCTGGGCGGGCAGCGCCGACTTCGGCGGCCACGGCTACCTGCCGGAGGGCTGGGACCTGCTGATCGTCGCCGCGATCGGGCTGGCCTTCTACCGCTGGGGCGTCGCCAGCGCCTGGGCCAACCCGTCGCTGGCCGCGGTCCGCAAGGAGATGACGGAGGAGGCCGCGGGCTCGGCGGCCGACGTCACGGAGCCCTCGCGGGCCTGACGCGCACCGCTGCGGGAGCTGGACAGTGAAGGGCCGGTCGGAATCCTCCGACCGGCCCTTCGGCGTTCGCGGGGAGCGTGCGGCGGTGCGCTCCGTTCCCGGTGTCCCTCCATTCTGCCGTGGCCGGCGCCCCCGGGGCACCGCCCTCGGGGATGATCTTCGTCGCGATTCCCGGGCCTAGCGTGGTCGCGGGCGGCCCTCACCGGAGGGCCCGGGTGCGAGGAGCGGATCGGCGTGAGGGACAGGCGGCAGCAGGGCGGCGGGGGCGGGCCGGAGTCGGCGGCGGGGTCGGCTACCGGATCGGGGGCGGGGCCGACGGTGGAAGCCGCTACCGGATCGGGGGCGGGGCGCGAGGCGGGCCTGGCCTCGGAGCTGGCCGGGATGATGGCGGCGGACGGCGCGGCCGCCCGGCTGGCGAACAGCCCGGACCTGGCCGAGCAGGCGGCCTGGCGGCGGCTCACCGCCCGGCACGGGGACCGGCTCGCGGAGATCATGGCGGTCCACGGCTGGCCGACCGAGCGCACCGTCGGGCCCGAGGCCGCCCGGGCCGCGTGGCTGGTGGCGCAGCACGCGGACCGGCAGCTCGACGTCCAGCGGCTGGCGGCGGCGCTGATGGGCGGAGCCGTCGCCCGCGGCGAGGCGAGCGCCCGCGACCTGGCCTTCCTCCAGGACCGGCTGGCGGTCAACGAGGGCCGCGAGCAGCGTTACGGGACGCAGATCGGTGCGGTCACGGACGGCCGTCCGGTGCCGTGGCCGTGCGAGGATCCGGAGCGGCTGGACGAGCGGCGCGCGCGGGTGGGCATCGAGCCGTTCGACGAGTACACCGCGCGGTTCGCTCCGAAGTAACCGTCAGGTCCGCCGAAAGGGATTGACTCTTGCGCGCGGCCGCCCGTGCCGCATTGACTGGCCTCCGACTAGCGCTGCTAGTTATGGGCGGTCGAGCAGACGAGAGGACGATCGGTGCGGCAGTACGCGGAGCACAGCGACCAGTACATCGACGGCGAGTGGCGCCCCTCCGGGGACACCGGGACGATCACCGTGCTGAACCCGGCCACCGAGGAGGTGCTGGCCACCGTACCGGCCGGCGGCACGCGCGACGTCGACGCGGCGGTGACGGCGGCCCGACGGGCGGCCCGCGGCTGGGGCGCGACCACCCGCGAGGAGCGGCTCGCACTGCTGACCCGGCTGCGGGACGGGATCGCCGCCGCCCAGAACGAGATCACCGAGACGGTCGTGGCCGAGCTGGGCTCGCCGGTCGGCTTCACCGGCGCCGTGCACGCCGGGCTGCCGCTCGCCGTGGCCACCTCCTACCTGTCGCTGCTCGCCGAGCACCCCTTCGAGGAGCGGATCGGCAACTCGGTGGTGCACGCCGAGCCGGCCGGGGTGGTCGCGGCGATCACGCCGTGGAACTACCCGCTGCACCAGATCGTCGCCAAGGCCGTCCCGGCGCTGGCGGCGGGCTGCCCGGTGGTCCTCAAGCCGGCCGAGGAGACCCCGCTGGTGGCCCGGTTGTTCGCGCGGCTGGTGCACGAGGCCGGGCTCCCGGCGGGGGCCTTCAACCTGGTGACCGGCACCGGTGCGGTGGCGGGCGCGGCCCTTGTCGGGCACCGTGACGTGGACCTGGTCTCCTTCACCGGATCCACCGCCGTCGGCCGGCAGGTCGCCGAGACGGCTGGCCGGGGGCTGAAGCGGGTCTCCCTGGAGCTGGGCGGCAAGTCCGCCAACGTGGTGCTGCCCGGCGCCGACCTCGCCCGTGCGGTCAAGGTGAACATCGCCAACGTGTTCGCCAACTCGGGCCAGACCTGTAGCGCGCTGACCCGCCTGCTGGTGCACGAGGACCAGTACGACGAGGCGGTCGCCAGGGCCGAGGAGGTCGCCGCCCAGTACCGGCCGGGCGACCCGACCGACCCGCAGACCCGCATCGGGCCGCTGGTCAGCGCCCGGCAGCTGGCCCGGGTGCGCGGCTACATCGAGGGCGCGCTGGCCGAGGGCGCCCGGCTGGTCGTGGGCGGCTCGGAGCCGGTCGCCGAGCTGCCTACCGGCTACTACGTCCGCCCGACCGTGCTCGCCGACGTGGCCCCGGAGATGACGGTGGCCCAGGAGGAGGTGTTCGGCCCGGTCCTGGCGATCCTCCGCTACCGCGACGAGGACCACGCCGTGGAACTCGCCAACGGCACCCCGTACGGCCTGGCCGGCGGCGTCTGGGCGCGCGACACCGACACCGCCGCGGCCTTCGCCCGCCGCCTCGACACCGGCCAGGTGGACCTCAACGGCGGGCGCTTCAACCCGCTCGCCCCCTTCGGTGGCTACAAGAGCTCCGGCCTCGGCCGGGAGCTGGGCCGGCACGGGCTGGAGGAGTTCCTCCAGTACAAGTCCCTGCAGTACTGAGCCGCAGGCCGGGGCTGCGGACGGACGGCGGACAACTTTCAGCCGACGGCTTTCAGCGAACAGATGACAGATGTTGAAATCTGTCACCTGTCCGCTGTCCGCCGTTCTCCCCCGCTCCGCCGGTCAGACCAGGTCGACGCCCGGGTAGAGCGGGTACGGGGCGAGCAGGTCGGCGGCGCGCTTGGCGGTGGCGTCGCGCAGGCCCGCGTCCAGGGTGTAGGCGGCCTTGGAGGGGGCGCCCTTGGCGGTGGTCGCGGGGGCGGTGGCGCGCAGGACGGTGTGGATCAGGTCGGCGATCTCGTCCATCTCGGCCGTGCCGAGGCCGCGGGTGGTCAGGGCCGGGGTGCCGAGCCGGACGCCCGAGGTGTACCAGGCGCCGTTCGGGTCCTGCGGGACGGAGTTGCGGTTGGTGACGATGCCCGAGTCGAGCAGCGCCGCCTCGGCCTGGCGGCCGGTCAGGCCGTAGCCCGAGACGTCGGCGAGGACCAGGTGGTTGTCGGTGCCGCCGGTGACCAGGGCGCCGCCGCGGCGCAGCAGGCCCTCGGCGAGCGCCTGGGCGTTGGCGACGACGGCCCGGGCGTAGGCCTGGAACTCGGGGCGGCGGGCCTCGGCGAGGGCGACCGCCTTGGCGGCCATCACGTGCGAGAGCGGGCCGCCGAGCACCAGCGGGCAACCGCGGTCCACGTGCTCGGCCAGTTCGGACTGGCACAGCACCATGCCGCCGCGCGGTCCGCGCAGCGACTTGTGGGTGGTGGTGGTGACGATGTGGGCGTGCGGGACCGGGTCGTGGTCGCCGGTCAGCACCTTGCCCGCGACCAGGCCGGCGAAGTGCGCCATGTCGACCATCAGGGTCGCGCCGACCTCGTCGGCGATCTCGCGCATCCGGCGGAAGTCCACCAGGCGCGGGTAGGCGGAGTAGCCGGCCACGATGATCAGCGGACGGAACTCGCGGGCGGTCTCCCGCAGCGCGTCGTAGTCGATCAGGCCGGTGGCCGGGTCGGTGCCGTAGCTGCGCTGCTCGAACATCTTGCCCGAGATGTTGGGCCGGAAGCCGTGGGTGAGGTGGCCGCCGGTGTCCAGGGACATGCCGAGCATCCGCTGGTTGCCGAGCTCCTGGCGCAGCCGCGCCCAGTCCTCCTCGGTGAGGTCGTTGACGTTGCGCACGGCGGCGCGCTCCAGGGCCGGGCTCTCGACCCGCTGGGAGAGGACGGCCCAGAAGGCGGTGAGGTTGGCGTCGATGCCGGAGTGCGGCTGGACGTAGGCGTGGTCGGCGCCGAACAGCTCACGGGCGTGCTCGGCGGCGATGCCCTCGACGGTGTCGACGTTGCGGCAGCCCGCGTAGAAGCGGCGGCCGACGGTGCCCTCGGCGTACTTGTCGCTCAGCCAGTTGCCCATGGTGAGCAGGACGGCCGGGGAGGCGTAGTTCTCACTGGCGATCAGCTTGAGCGAGTCGCGCTGGTCCGCCAGCTCCTGGCCGATCGCGGCGGCGATCCGCGGTTCGACGCCGGCGATCACGTCGAGGGCGCTGCGGAAGGCGGTGTCGGCCGCGGCGGAGGCGGCGGTGTGGGGCTGCTGGGCCATGGCGGTCTCCTGGTGGGGATTGCGGGGGCCCAGGCGCTCGGCAGGTGCACGTGAGGATTCACGGGGCCGCTTCCCGATGGTTGATTCCATCCCTACGCGCCAGTCGCGGCCCACCGGGATCGTACCAACACCGGGAGGACTGTGGCGGAGGTCTCAGAATGCGGAACAGCCTGTCCGTTCGGGCATGGTATGTCCGTTCTTTTGCAACGCCGGTGTTTCGGCGAAATGAAGCCGCCACAATTCCCGAACCAGTCCGAAAGGAATGGCCCGGACGTCCGCCCGGTGGGATTTGCGGAAGCTCGGACGCATCCGATCAAATGGCGCTCGAACGGCCGCCGGGAAACCCCCGGAGGCCGCACCGGAAATGCACACCAGCGCACCCTCACCCATGGGCGGCGGAGAATTCGGGGGGTTACGCCTCATGGCCGTGGTCGACACCGTTCCAGCCATCGCGGCCGGGCCTGGACCGGCCGCCGGCCGCGGCCTGCTCCGCCGGATCCTGCGGGACCGGGTCGGCGCCGCCTCCCTGGCGGTGGTGGCGCTGTTCCTGCTCCTCGCCCTCGGCGCCCCGCTGGTCGCCGCCCTGTACGGGAAGAACCCGGTCGACCACTACGGCCAGGACGTCCCGGGCCTGCTCAGCGACAGCGGCCTGCCGATGCTGCCGAACGGCGGCATCTCCGGCGACTTCTGGTTCGGCCTGGAGCCCGGCCTCGGCCGGGACGTGTTCACCCAGCTGCTGTACGGCGTCCGCACCTCGCTGCTGATCGCCCTCGCGGCGGCCGTGGTGACGACCGCCCTGGGCGTCCTGGTCGGCGTCGCGGTCGGCTACCTCGGCGGGATCACGGACCGCCTGTTCGGATTCCTCGCCAATGTGCTGCTGGCCTTTCCCACACTGCTCCTGCTGCTCGCGATCAGCCCGGTGATCCAGTCCCGGCTGGTCGACCCGGGCACCGCCGAACCCGAGTGGATGCAGTTCCTGGTGCTGATCCTGGTTTTCGCGGCGTTCGGCTGGATTCCGCTCGCACTTTCCCTGCGGGCCACCGTCCGCTCGCTCCGGGAAAGGGATTTCGTGCAGTCCGCCCGGGCCCAGGGAGCCGGCCGGTTCCATGTCGTCGTCCACGAACTGCTGCCGAATGTCCGCTCGCAGCTGCTGGTGCACGCCACCATGGCCGTGCCGACCTTCGTCGCCTCCGAGGCCGCGCTGTCCTTCCTCGGCGTCGGCGTCACCGAGCCCGTCCCGGACTGGGGGCGGATGATCGCCCGCGGCTCCGAGGTCTTCCAGGCCGACCCGACCTACATGGTGTTCCCCGGCGTGGCGCTGCTGCTGTTCGTCATCGCCTTCAACCTGCTCGGCGACGCCGTCCGGGACGCCCTGGACCCGCGCACCGGCGCCCGCTGAGCACCCGCGCGCCCTCCGCCGCTCCCGTTCCCGCCCCCCTGCCACCCCACGCCCCCGTCCCGTCGGATCCGTCACGCCCGTCGGATCCGTCAACCCGAACCCGCCCCGGCACCGACCGCCGGGGCAAGGAGAGATTCGCCATGCGCTGGACCAGACCGACCCTCGCCGTCATCGCCACCGCCCTGCTGGCGACCTCGTGCTCGGCCGGCGCGGGCAGCACCACCGGCTCCGGCACCGCCGGGGCCTCCGCCCGGGAGACCTCCCCGCTGACCGCCGTGCTCGGCAACGAGCAGGAGAGCGCCGGCCCCGCCCCGGCCGTCCCGGGCGCCCGCCCGGGCGGCACGGTGAACGTCTACAACACCGTCGAGTTCCGCCACCTCGACCCGCAGAAGGTCTACGCCGGCGCCGGCTACAACGCCTCGCTGCTCTGGGGCCGCCAGCTGACCCAGTACCAGGTCGTGGACGGCAAGGCCAAGCTGGTCGGCGACCTCGCCACCGACACCGGCACCCCGGCCGACGGCGGGCGCACCTGGACGTACCGGCTCAAGCAGGGCGTCGCCTGGGAGGACGGTCAGCCGATCACCGCCCAGGACGTGAAGTACGGCATCGAGCGCACCTTCGGCAAGGGCTACGAGGTCGGCCCGCCGTACTGGCCCCAGTGGCTCACCGGCGAGGCCAGCTACGAGGCGGCGCGCGCCAGGTACGCGGGCCCGCAGGCCGGCGACCTGGACGCGATCGAGACGCCGGACGAGCGCACCATCGTCTTCCACTTCCCGCAGCCGCAGGCCGACGTCCCGTACATGGCCGCGCAGTCCTCCTCCTCGCCGGTGCGCCGGGACAAGGACACCGGGACGGAGTACGACCGCCTGCCGTTCGCGACCGGCCCGTACCGGATCGCCGAGCACGTCCAGAACACCCGCATGGTGCTGGAGCGCAACCCGGCCTGGAAGCCCGAGACCGACCCGATCCGCAGCCAGTACCCGGAGAAGTTCGTCTTCACGTACGGCAAGGAGGCGCTCAACCTCAACCAGGAGATCCTCTCCGGCCGGGACGGCGGCGCCAACGCCACCACCGCCGCCGACACCCTCTCCGCCGAGCTGTACCAGACCACCGAGACCGACCCGAAGGCCAAGGAGCTGGTGGTCTCCGGCCGGCAGGGTGCCTTCGTCACCCAGCTGATGATCAACAACGAGCGGGTGCCGGACGTCGAGGTCCGCAAGGCGCTGCACCTGGCCTACCCGCGCCAGCAGGCCCGCCAGGTGCAGGGCGGCGCCCGGACCGGCGAGCTGGCCACCACGCTCAGCTCGCCCGCCCTGCTCGACTACCAGAAGTACGACCTCTACCCGGTCAGGCCCGAGGGCGACCCGGAGGCCGCCAAGGCCGCGCTGGCCCGGGCCAAGCAGGCGCCGGCCAGCCTGACGTACGGGTACAAGAACACGCCGACCGGGCAGCGCGTCGCGCAGGTGCTGGTCGAGGGCTTCGGCAAGGCGGGCATCACCGTCGTGCCCAAGCCGATCGACCCCAAGGCCTTCCTGGACGAGGTGCACCGCGCCGACTCCCCGTACGACCTGTTCGAGGAGACCAGCTCGGTCGACTGGCCGACGCCGTCCACCCTGATCCCGTTCTCCTTCGACGGCCGGGCCGGCAGCGACATCAACTCCGCGCGCTACCGCAACCCCGAGGTCGACAAGGAGATCGACCGGATCAACCAGATCGGCGAGCCGCGCGCCAAGGCCAAGGAGCTGTACGCGCTGGAGCAGACCGTGATGAAGGACGTGCCGGTGCTGCCGTACGCCTACCCGACGGTCAACCAGCTGCGCGGCAGCAACGTCGGCGGGGCGTTCATCCACCCGATCTACGGGACCGTCTCGCTGGCCTGGCTGTACCTGAAGTCCTGAGCGCCGGGGCCCGCTCCGGTTCCCGCCCCGCGCCCCCCGTCGCGGGGACCGGGACGGGGGCGGGCCCCGCCCCTCGCCCGCCTGCCTCCTCCGTTGCCCCTTCTCCCCCGGGGCCCGCTGCCCCGCCTCCCCGTCACGTCGACCCCGGATCGGCCATGCTCTCCTTCGTCCTGCGGCGCACCGCCCAGGCCCTCGCGGTCCTGGCCGCGGTCTCCGCCGCCGCCTTCGCCCTCTTCTACGCCGCGCCCGCCGACCCGGCCCGCGCCGCCTGCGGCCCGCGCTGCGACAGCGGGCAGGTCGCGGCGGTGCGCCAGAGCATGGGCCTGGACCAGCCGCTGCTCACCCAGTACGCCGACTACCTGGTCGGGGTCGTGGCCGGCCGGGACATCGGCGACGTGGACGGCTCGACCATCCACTGCGACGCGCCCTGCCTGGGCTACTCCTACCGGCTGCACCAGCCGGTCACCGAGGCACTGGCCGACCACCTGCCCGTCACCCTCTCGGTGACCGCCGGGGCGCTCGCCGTCCTGCTGGTCTTCGGCCTCGGCACCGGGTTCGTCTCCGCGCTGCGGCACGGGCGGCGCACCGACCGGCTGCTGTCCGGCTTCACCCTGGTCGGCGCCAGCGTGCAGATCTACTTCCTCGGGTACGTCGCCCAGTGGCTGCTGGTCTACTCCACGGGGCTGGTGCCGCTGCCCTCCTACACCTCGCCGGCCGACGACCCGGCCGCCTGGGCGGGCGGGATGCTGCTCCCCTGGTTCGTCCTCGGCTTCGTCAACTCCGCGGTGTTCGCCCGGCTCTCGCGCTCGCAACTGCTGGAGACGATGAACGAGGAGTACGTCCGCACGGCCCGTGGCAAGGGCCTGGGACGGCTGCGCGCCCACCTCAAGTACACCTCCCGCGGTGCCGCCGGGCCGCTGGTGCAACTGATCGGGCTGGAGGCCGGGGCGCTGCTGGGCGGAGCCGTGATCACCGAGACGGTGTTCGGGCTGAACGGGGTCGGGCGGTTCGCCGCGGAGGCCGTCGCCGGGCAGGACCTGCCCGCCGTGGTCGGCGCGGTGCTGCTGGCCGCCTGCTTCATGGTGCTGTTCGTCGCGCTGGCCGACCTCGCGGTCGCCTGGCTCGACCCGCGTGTCCGGCTGAGCTGATGGGGAGCCCTTCGATGAAGACCACTGTTCCGGGCACCGCCGTTCCGGGCACCGCCGTTCCGGGGGCCGAGCCGCGGACCGCCGAACGGCAGGCCGCCGAACGTCCGGGCGCCGAACGTCCGGCCGCCGAGCCGGTGCTGAGCGTCCGCGACCTGACCGTCGCCTTCGCCGACCCGCGCGGCGGCGCGCCGGTGACCGCCGTCCAAAGCCTGTCCTTCGACCTCGCCGCGGGTGAAGTCCTCGGCCTGGTCGGCGAGTCCGGCTCCGGCAAGTCGACCGTCGGGCTCGCCGTCCTCGGCCTGCACGACCCGCGCACCACCACCGTGACCGGCTCGATCCGACTGGGCGGGCAGGAGCTCGTCGGCGCCGGGGAGTCCGCCCTGCGCACGGTGCGCGGCGGCCGGGCGGCGCTGGTCTTCCAGGACGCGCTCACCTCGCTCAGCCCCTTCCACGGCGTGGGCGCCCAGCTCGCCGAGATGTACCGGCTGCACCACCCGGGCGCGGGCCGCGCCGAGGCGGACCGGCGGGCGGCCCGGATGCTCGACCGGGTCGGCATCCCGGCGGCCCGCACGCGCGACTACCCGCACCAGTTCTCCGGCGGCATGCGCCAGCGCGTGATGATCGCGATGGCCCTGATGAACGACCCGGAGGTGCTCGTCGCCGACGAGCCGACCACCGCCCTGGACGCCCGCGTCCAACGACAGGTCCTCGACCTGCTCGGTGAGCTCCAGCGCGAGCACGGGACGGCGGTGCTGCTGGTCAGCCACGACCTGGGCGTGGTCGCCGGGACGACGGACCGCACGCTGGTGCTGCGCGGCGGGGTCGGGATCGAGTCCGCGCCGACCGCCGAACTGCTGGCCGCGCCGCGGGAGCCGTACACCCGGGCCCTGGTGGGCGCGGCGCTCCGGCTGGACTCGGTGCCGGGCACCGCCCTGCCGACGGTCGACGAGCCGGCGCCGTCGCGGACGTTCCGGCCGCGGACCGTCCGGCGTCCCGAGCGGTGGCTGGTCGAGGTGGACGAGCTGTCCGTGCACTTCCCCGGGCGCCGGCGCCTGCCCGGCCTGCGGGGCGAACCGGTGCGGGCCGTCGAGGGCGTCGGCCTGCGGATCGCCCCCGGCGAGACGCTCGGCCTGGTCGGCGAGTCCGGCTCCGGCAAGTCCACCACCGCCCGGGTCCTGGCCGGGCTGCAACGGCCCACCGGCGGCACGGTGCGGTACGACGGGCAGGACGTCACCCGACCGGACCGGCAGCTGCGCAGGCGCCTCAGCAAGGAGGTCCAGCTGGTCTTCCAGGACCCGTACGCCTCGCTCAACCCGCGCCGGACCATCGCCCGGACGCTGGACACCCCGCTGCGCCTGCACACCGCGCTGGGCCCGGCCGAACGCCGGGAGCGCGCCGCCGAGCTGCTGGAACAGGTCGGGCTGGAGGCCGGGCACCTGGACCGCTACCCGCACGAGTTCTCCGGCGGGCAGCGCCAGCGGATCGGCATCGCCCGGGCGCTGGCGCCGCAGCCGCGTCTGATCATCGCCGACGAGCCGGTCTCCGCGCTCGACGTGTCGGTGCAGGCCCAGGTGCTCAACCTGCTGATGGAGCTGCGCGAACGGCTCGGCGTGGCCTTCCTGTTCGTCTCCCACGACCTCGCCGTGGTCCGGCACTTCTGCGACCGGGTGGCGGTGATGCACCGGGGCCGACTGGTCGAGTCCACCGACCGCGACCGGCTGTTCGAGGCGCCGCACACCGAGTACACGCGCGAGCTGCTGGCGGCGGTGCACTGAACGGGCCCTGGGATGATCGGGGTCGGCGGACGGACCCGTCCGCCGACCCCGGTCGGAGAGGTGCGGGAACGGTGTCCAGCAGCAGTGGGTGGACGGGCGCGGCAGACGGCGTGGACGAGGAACTCGTCGAGGCCGCCGAGGAGGTCGCCCGGCGGTACGCCCGGGGCGACAACCACACCGTGGCCGCCGCCGGGCGCAACGCCGACGGACGGATCGTCACCGCGCTGAACGCCTACCACTTCACCGGCGGGCCGTGCGCCGAGCTGGTGCTCCTCGGCGCGGCGGCCGGGCAGGGGGCGTACGAGCTCACCACCATCGTGGCCGTGGGCGACCGGGAGCGCGGGGTGATCCCGCCGTGCGGGCGCTGCCGGCAGGTGCTGCTGGACTACTTCCCCGGGATCGGCGTCATCCTCGGGCAGGGCCGGGAGCTGCGCACCGTACCGGTGTCGGCCCTGCTCCCGGGAGCGTACGTCTGGGCCGACCACCAGCTGGACTGAGGCCCGGGTGTCCGCCGTTCGTTCGGCTGCGCCGCGCCGCCTCCAGGCGCTAGGGTCGGTCTTCGAACTCCCGCCTGCGGGGCGGACGACGGGAGTTTGAGGACAGGCCCTGGCGTGCAGGCGGTGTGACGTGGGAGAGCCGAGTCAGGAATCACCAACCGAGGGGGCCATGTGTCGGACGACCTGCTCATCGCGAAGATCAACCACGGCTTCGATCACCTCGACGCCGACGGCGACGGACTGCTCACCGAGCGGGACCACGTCCTGATGGGCCTCTCGGTGGCCCGCTCGCTCGGCCACCAGGAAGGCTCCGAGGCGGAGGCGGTGATAGTCCGCGCCTACCTGACCACCTGGCACGACCTCCACCTCGCCCGGCTGCCCGCCGGCACCGAGGCGATCACCCGCCAGCAGTTCGTCACCTCGACCAGTTCGCTCGCCGACGACCCGGAGGCCGCGCAGGAGATCCTCGGCGCGCTCGCCGGGGCCTTCCTCACCGTCGCCGACGCCGACCGCAGCGGGACGGTGGACGCCGGCGAGTTCTTCGTCTTCCAGCGCGGACACTTCGCCGGCCTCTCCCGGGACGACTCCGACGAGGCCTTCCGCCACCTCGACACCGACGGCGACGGCGTGCTCTCCGCAGCCGAGTTCACCAGCGCAATCATCGAGTTCTGGACCAGCCGGGACCCGGACGCGCCCGGCAACTGGTGGACGGGCAAGCCGCCGTACGCCTTCTGAGCCGGACCGTGTCCGCACCCCCCGGGGTGCGGACACGGGAGCGCCGGGCTCCCCGGGCACGGGATGGCCGAGCTCACCGGGCACGGGCTCGGCAGGCACGGGAGACCGGGCTCACCTGCGGCCGGGACGCCGGCTGACGCTCACCACCAGGCAGACGCCGGCCACCACGATGGCGCCGCCCACGAGGGTCGGGCCGGTCAGCGGCTCGGCCAGGATCAGCCAGCCGAGCAGCACCGCGACCACCGGGTTGACGTACGCGTAGGTCGCCACCAGGGTCAACGGGGCGGCGCGCAGCAGCCAGGCGTACGCGGTGAAGGCGAGCAGCGAGCCGAACAGCACCAGGTAGGCGAGGGCCAGCCAGGACCGGCCGGAGACCGAGCCGAGGTCCAGCCCGTGCTCCTCGCCGCGGCCGAGACCGACCAGCAGGTTGCCGAGGCCGCCGGCGAGCATCTGGTACGCGCTCGCGGCCAGCACGTTGCCGGGCATCGGGATCTTCTTGCTCGCGAAGGAGCCGGTCGCCCAGAGCACGGTGGCGCCGATGATCAGGACCACACCGCCGGGCTCGATCGACCCGCCGATCGCCGGCGCCGACAGGACGCCCAGCCCGACCAGGCCCAGCAGCACCCCCGCCACCTCGGCGGGCTGCGGCCGCTCTCCACCGCCGAACGCCGTCAGCACCACCATCCACAGCGGGACGGCGGCCACCAGCAGCGCCGCCAGGCCGGAGGGGACGGAGGTCTCGCCGAGGACCACCATGCCGTTGCCGCCGGTCAGCAGGAGCAGGCCGACCAGGGCGGAGGAGGCCAGCTGCCGTCCGGTCACCTTCAGACCGGCCGGGCCCTGGCGCACCAGGAGGTACCCGGCCAGCAGCAGCCCGGCGGTGAGGAAGCGGGCGGCGGCGGAGAGGAAGGAGGGCATCGTCTCCACCGCGATCCGGATCGCCAGGTAGGTCGAGCCCCAGACGACGTAGACCACGAGCAGCGCCAGCCAGACCGCGCCGCCGAGGCGGGGGGCGGGGACGGGGACGGCCTTGCCGGTGGGGACGGCGAGGCCGGTGGGGCCTGGAGTGCCGGTGGCACCGGGGGCGCCGGCGGCACCGGGGACTGAACCGGGGCTCGCGGCCGGTTGGGAGGGTGAAGCGGACGATGTCATGTGTGTCCCCCTTGGACGGTGCTGGCCGAACACCCGACATGACAGCGCATGGAAGGCCCGGTGCGCCAGTCGGTATCAGGAACCGGACGACAGGACGTACCGTGGGCGCTCCCCGCCCTGGAGGTCGAACCCGTGTCCGCATCCGACGAGGCCCTGCCGTTCTTCGTGTACGGCACGCTGCGCAGCTGCGGCCGCAACCATGCCGCCCACCTGGCCGGGCGCTGCGCCGACGTCCGGCCGGCGGTGCTGGAGGGCGCCGCGCTGCACGAGGGCCCCGGCTTCCCGTACGCGGTGCCGGACCCGGCGCCCGGGCGCCGGATCGTGGGCGAGCTCGTCACCGTACGCCCCGGCGCGTACGCCCGGGCCCTCGCGGCACTGGACCGGCTGGAGGACTGCCGGGCGGACGGGAGCGGCCTGTACGTGCGGCGCCGGATGGCGGTGCGGACGGCGGCGGGCGAGCGGCGGGAGGCCTGGGTCTACCTCGCCGGGCCGAGGGCCGAGGCGCGGCTGCGGGAGCGGCCGGCCCTGATCCGGTCGGGGGACTGGGGGGCGGGTGAGGGGCAAACCACCAGGTAGGTAGGCTGCCCCGGCCAGTTGCATTTCCTACCCATCGGCCATGCGAACGACGAGGAGCCACCCGGTGCCCGAGCAGCCACCCCCGATCACCGTCGTCGGAATCGGGGCCGACGGCTGGCCCGGCCTCGCCACCGGCTCCCGGGCCGCGCTGCGGGAGGCCGAGGTCGTCGTCGGCGGCCCCCGCCAGCTGGACCTGCTCCCCCGCGAGGAGGTCGCCGCCGAGCGCGTCCGCTGGCCGTCCCCGCTGCGCCCCGCCGTCCCCGGGCTGCTCGCCGCCCACGCCGGCCGCCGCATCGCCGTCCTGGCCAGCGGCGACCCGATGTTCTACGGCATCGGCCGCACCCTCGCCGAGATCGTCGGCGCCGAGCGGCTGCGCGTCCTGCCGCACCCCTCGTCCGTCTCCCACGCCTGCGCCCGGCTCGGCTGGCCGCTGGAGGCCACCGAGGTCGTCAGCCTGGTCGGCCGACCGCTGGACACCCTCGCCCTCGCCCTGCATCCCGGCCGCCGCCTGCTGGTGCTCAGCGCCGACGCCGCCACCCCGGCCGCCGTCGCCGCCCTGCTCACCGCCCGCGGCTACGGCGGCGCCCGCCTGCGGGTGCTCGAACAGCTCGGCGCCCCGGCCGAACGCCACCTGGAGGGCCCCGCCGACGGCTGGCCGCACCCGCCCGGCGACCCGCTGAACGTCGTCGCCGTCGACCTCGGCGACGGCCCCCGCACCTCGCTCGTCCCCGGCCTGCCCGACGCCGCGTACGAGAGCGACGGCCAGCTCACCAAGCGCCACGTGCGCGCCGCGACCCTGGCCACGCTGGCCCCCTCCCCCGGCGAACTGCTCTGGGACGTCGGCGGCGGCTCCGGCTCGATCGCCGTCGAGTGGCTGCGCGCCCACCGCGACTGCCGGGCCGTCAGCATCGAGCGCGATCCGGCGCGGGCCGAGCGGATCGCCCGCAACGCCGCCGCCCTCGGCGTGCCCGGACTCCGCGTGGTGACCGGCCCCGCACCCGACGCGCTCGCCGGACTCCCCACCCCCGACGCGGTGTTCGTCGGCGGGGGCCTCACCGCGCCCGGCCTGCTGGAGCAGTGCTGGGACGCGCTGCGCCCCGGCGGCCGGCTCGTCGCCAACACGGTGACCCTGGAGTCCGAGGCGCTGCTCACCGAGTGGTACCGGCGCCACGGCGGGGAGCTCTTCAGGATCGCCGTCGCCCACGCCGTCCCGGTGGGCGGCTTCACCGGGTGGCGCCAGGCCATGCCGGTCACCCAGTGGTCCGCCGTCAAGCCCGCCGCCGCCGCGGCCGGCCCGGGTACGAAGCCCCGTACCGGCACCGGCACCCCCAGTACATCCGACACCCCTCAGGAGAACGCCTCGTGACCGTCCACTTCATCGGAGCCGGCCCGGGCGCCGCCGACCTGATCACCCTGCGCGGCCAGCGCATCCTGGCCCGTGCCGAGGTCTGCCTGTACGCGGGCAGCCTGGTCCCGCGCGAGCTGCTGGACGAGTGCCCGCCCGGTGCCCGGCTGGTCGACACCGCGCAGCTCACCCTGGACCAGATCACCGCCGAGCTGGTCGCCGCGCACGAGGCCGGCCAGGACGTGGCCCGGCTGCACTCCGGCGACCCGTCGGTCTTCTCCGCCGTCGCCGAGCAGATGCGCCGGCTGGACGCGGCCGGCGTGCCGTACGAGGTCGTCCCCGGCGTGCCCGCCTTCGCCGCCGCCGCGGCCGCGCTGAAGCGGGAGCTGACCGTCCCGACCGTCGGCCAGACCGTCATCCTCACCCGGATCGCCAAGCGCGCCACCCCGATGCCCGAGGGCGAGGACCTCGCCACCCTCGGCCGCAGCGGCGCCCTGCTGGTGCTGCACCTGGCCGCCGGGTACGTGGACGACGTGGTCGAGCAGCTGCTCCCGCACTACGGCGCCGACTGCCCGGCCGCCGTGGTCGCGATGGCCAGCCGCCCCGACGAGCTGGTGCTGCGCGGCACCGTCGGCGACATCGCCGAGCAGGTCAAGGCGGCGGGCGTGGTCCGCACCGCCGTCATCATCGTCGGCCGCACCCTGGCCGCCGACCAGTTCCGCGACAGCCACCTCTACTCGGCGGACCGCGAGCGGCCGCACGAGCCCTGCGGGGCGTGATGCGGGACCTGGCGCGGCACGTCCTGATCCTCGGCGGCACCACCGAGGGGCGGGCCCTGGCCGCCGAGCTCGCCCCGACCGCGCTGCGGGTCACCAGCTCGCTGGCCGGCCGGGTCGCCCGACCCCGGCTGCCCGCCGGGCAGGTCCGGATCGGCGGCTTCGGCGGGCCGGAGGGCCTCGCCGACTGGCTGCGCGCGGAACGGGTGGACGCCGTGGTGGACGCCACCCACCCGTTCGCCGCCGGCATCTCGCGCAACGCCGCCCTGGCGGCCGCGGCCACCGGCGTCCCGCTGCTGGTGCTGCGCCGCCCTGGCTTCACCCGTGTCGAGGGCGACCGCTGGCTGCCCGTGCCCTCGCTCGCCGCGGCGGCCGACCTGCTGCCCGGGCGCGGGGAACGGGTCTTCCTCACCATCGGCCGGCAGGGCGTCGCCGCCTTCGCCCACCTCGACGGGGTCCACTTCCTCGCCCGCTCGGTGGACCCGCCCGAGCCGCCGCTGCCGCCCTCGTGCGAAGTCCTGCTGGACCGCGGCCCGTTCACCGTCCCCGGCGAGGAGGCGCTGCTGCGCGAGCACCGAATCGACCTCCTGGTCACCAAGGACAGCGGCGGCGCCGCGACCTCCGCCAAGCTCACCGCCGCCCGCGGCCTGCGCCTGCCGGTCGTCATCGTGGAGCGCCCGCCCGTACCGGAGGGTGTCCCCCTCACGCCCGACGTCCCGGGCGCCCTGCGCTGGCTGGAGCGACTGCGGTAGGACGACCGGCCCTCGCCGCCACGGGGCACCACGGCCCGCCCGCCGGACGCTGTCCGAAAAATCACGGGCGGGCCCGGCCGAGGGCGGGCAGGATGGCCCGATGAGCGACGACCAGCGCCCCGTGACCCCCCGTACTGCCGACGAACGCACCACCCTGGCGGCCTTCCTGGACCACCAGCGCGCCACCCTGGCGATGAAGTGCGCGGGCCTCACCGCGGAGCAGCTGCGCGCCCGTGTGCTGGAGCCCTCCGGGCTCTCCCTGCTCGGGCTGGTCCGCCACCTCGCCGAGGTGGAGCGCAGCTGGTTCCGCAACGTCCTCGACGACGAGGGCGCGCCGGGCTTCTGGAAGCACCCCGACGGCTCCCTCGCCGAGTTCGACGCCGCCGCCGCAGACCCCGACGAGGCCTTCTCGACCTGGCGCGCCGAGTGCGACCACGCCAGGGAACTCGTCGCCGCCGCGGAGTCGTTGGACGTGCTGGGCCGGTACGGCGAAGAGGTCTTCTCGCTCCGCTGGATCCTCACCCACATGATCGAGGAGTACGCCCGCCACAACGGCCACGCCGACCTCCTGCGCGAACACCTCGACGGCACCACGGGCGAATAGCCCGAAGCAGGCCCCGGACAGCCACCGAAGCAGGCCCCGCACAGCCACCGAAGCAGGCCCCGAACAGAGCGACAGGAGCGGCCAGGACGTGCGGACGCGCCGGAGGGAACACGACGCCCCCGATCCCTCCGAGCCCTGGAGCGGGATCGTCCCCGGGCTCTGGATGGGCGGGCACCACTTCACCCCGCTCGGCGGCGAGCCGCAACCCGCCGTCGTGCGGGGCGAGTTCGACCTGGTGGTCAGTCTGTTCACGCGCCCCGGGCACGGGCCGGCCCCCGGGGTGGAGCACGTCGTCCGGGAGGTGCCCGACGCCCCGCTGACCCCTGGCCAACTGCTGGCGGTGCAGGAGGCGGCCGAGCTCACCGCTGCCGCCGTCCGCCGGGGCCGGCGGGTGCTGGTGCGCTGCCGGTCCGGGTACAACCGCTCGGGTCTGGTGGCCGTACAGGCCCTGGCCGGCCTCGGCCACGGGTGCGAGGAGGCCGTCCGCCTGGTCCGGGAGCGGCGGTCGCCCTGGGCGCTGAACAACCCGGTGTTCGTGGACTATCTGAACACCGGGTTGGACGTGGCCGTGCTGCTGACCGGCCTCGACGGGTGAGGCCGGCCGGCGGCGCGGCGGGCCGTCAGATGTCGCGGAAGGTCTCGATCCGGGCGCCGACGGAGTTGAGGCGCTCGGCGAGGTCCTCGTAGCCGCGGTTGATGACGTAGACGTTGCGCAGCACGGAGGTGCCCTGGGCGGCGAGCATCGCGAGCAGGATGACCACGGCCGGGCGCAGGGCCGGCGGGCAGACCATCTCGGCGGCGCGCCAGCGGGTGGGGCCCTGGACCAGCACGCGGTGCGGGTCCAGGAGCTTGACGTCGGCGCCGAGGCGGGTCAGCTCGGTCAGGTAGATCGCGCGGTTGTCGTACACCCAGTCGTGGATCATCGTGGTGCCGTGCGCGGCCGCGGCGATGGCGGCGAAGAACGGCACGTTGTCGATGTTGATGCCGGGGAACGGCATCGGGTGGATGGTGTCGATCGGCGCGGTCAGCTTGGAGGGGCGCACGGTGAGGTCCACCAGCCGGGTGTGGCCGTTGTGCGCCGGGTACTCGGGGGTGCGGTCGTAGTCGAGGCCCATGCCCTCCAGCACCGCGAGCTCGATCTCCAGGAACTCGATCGGCACCCGGCGGATGGTCAGCTCGGAGGAGGTGACGACGGCGGCGGCGAGCAGGCTCATCGCCTCCACCGGGTCCTCGGCCGGGGTGTAGTCGACGTCGCAGGTGATCTGCGGGACGCCGTGCACGGTGAGGGTGGTGGTGCCGATGCCCTCGATCCGCACGCCGAGCTTCTCCAGGAAGAAGCAGAGGTCCTGGACCATGTAGTTGGGCGAGGCGTTGCGGATGACGCTGACGCCGTCGTGCCGCGCGGCGGCCAGCAGGGCGTTCTCGGTGACGGTGTCCCCGCGCTCGGTCAGGACGATCGGCCGGTCCTGCGGGGCGCCCGGCTCGACCGAGGCGTGGTAGGCGCCGCCGGTGGTGGCGACCTCCAGGCCGAAGCGGCGCAGCGCGGTCAGGTGCGGCTGCACGGTGCGGGTGCCGAGGTCGCAGCCACCCGCGTACGGGATGGCGAAGCGCTGGGCGCGGTGCATCAGCGGGCCGAGGAACATCAGCACGCTGCGGGTGCGGCGGGCCGCCTCGACGTCCATCGCCGCGAGGTCCAGCTCGGCGGGCGGGGTGAGTTCGAGGTCCCGGCCCTCGTTGATCCAGCGGCTCCTGACGCCGATGCTGGTGAGCACCTCGAGGATGCGGTAGACCTCCTCGATCCGGGCGACGCTGCGGATCGTGGTGCGGCCGGTGGTCAGCAGGGAGGCGCAGAGGATCGCCACGCAGGCGTTCTTGCTGCTGCGGACGTCGATCGCGCCGGAGAGCCGGGTGCCGCCGGCGACGCGCAGGTGCATCGGGCCGGAGTAGCCGAGGGAGACGATCTCGCTGTCGAGCGCTTCGCCGATGCGGGCGATCATCTCAAGGCTGACGTTCTGCTTGCCCTGTTCGATGCGGTTGACCGCGCTCTGGCTGGTTCCGAGGGCCTCGCCGAGCTGCGCCTGGGACCAGCCGCGGTTCTGGCGCGCGGTACGGATGAGGGTGCCGATACGGGAGAGATAGTCGCCTGTCACTCGCCCGACGATATCTCATGGTTGAGATGGCGACAGAACGGGGGCCCGCCTCACTGCTCCATTTGTCCGTTTCTCACCCCGTATGGCCGTCAGTTCTTCACATCACCAGGCGATGTTGTCGCACGGCGGTGACACTCGTGACATTGTCACGGCCCCAGCGGCTCCGCCCGGCCGACGACGGTGCCCGCGCGGTCGATGCAGATGACGTCCACCGCGACCGGCGAGCCCACCAGCACGCCCAGCGCCGTCGCCCGGGCCGCCTCGGCGACCAGGTCCCCCAGCGGCACCCCGGCCGCGCGGCACAACTGGACGGCCTCCAGGGCGGTGTTGGCGCCCTCGACCGCTCCGGCCAGCGCCTCGTCCGCCCCTCCCCGGCGGGCCAGCCCGGCCAGGTACCCCCTGTCCACCTGGGAGCGCGCCGAGTGCAGGTCGAGGTGGCCGGCCGCGAGCTTGGACAGCTTGGCGAAGCCGCCCGCGATGGTCAGCCGCGGCACCGGGTGGCGCCTGAGGTACTTGAGCACGGCTCCGGCGAAGTCGCCCATGTCCAGCAGCGCGTCCTCGGGCAGCCCGTACTCCGCGACGGCGACCTTCTCGGAGGTCGAACCGGTGCAGCCGGCCACGTGGGTGCGCCCCGCCGCCCGGGCCACGTCCACCCCGCGGCGGATCGAGTCGATCCAGGCCGAGCAGGAGTAGGGGACGACCACGCCGGTCGTGCCCAGGACGGACAGGCCGCCGAGGATGCCGAGCCGGGGGTTCCAGGTGGAGCGGGCGATCTCCTCGCCGTGGTCGACGGAGATCTCGACCACCACGTCTCCGCTGCCGCCGTGCGCGGCGGCCACCTCGGCGACGGCCTCCCGGATCATCTGCCGGGGCACCGGGTTGATCGCGGGCTCGCCGACCGGCAGCGGCAGGCCGGCCTTGGTGACCGTTCCCACCCCGGGGCCGGCCCGGAACACCACCCCGGTGCCGGGGGCGCCGGGGCGCACGGTCGAGCGGATCAGCGCGCCGTGGGTGACGTCCGGGTCGTCGCCCGCGTCCTTGACCACCCCGGCCATGGCGGCGACCGGGCGCACGGGGGCGGTCTCCGGTGCGCCGGCCTCCGTGGTGCCGGCCCCCGTGTCGGCCGTGGTCAGCTCGTCCGTCGCGAGGGCGAACGCGGGCTGCTGCCCCTTGGGCAGGGTGACGACCACCGGGTCCGGGAACTCACCGGTGAGCAGCGCGGTGTACGCGGCCTTGGTGGCCGCGGTGGCGCAGGCGCCCGTCGTCCAGCCGGGCCGCAGGCCGCTGCTCTTCAGCTGACCGGCCCGGCCGCCCGTTCCGGCTCCGGCCTCGGATCCCGCTGCGGCCACCTGCGCCCCGTTTCCGGCGGCGCCCGCGCCGCCCTGCTCCGCTGCGGCGCCCACGCCGGACGCCGTCGCCGATTTTCCCCCACCGCGCCGGGCGCGGCCCGGTCGGGGTGCGGTCCGGTCGGGGCGCGGTCCGGTCGGGGCGGGCTGGGGTGCGGGATCCGGTGCGCGAACCACGCGGGGACGCCGCCCCGCGTTCCCGAAGAGTTCGCTGCAGGGGCCTCGCCCGCTACGCCTACCAGTGAGTAATCTGGCGGTCCGCCAGAAGCGGGTTCATGACACACGTGGGCCCGGCCGGGGTCGACTGCCCCGCCGGGCCATCAGTATGTGGGGGTTTTTGTGGCAGGGATGAGTCGGCGTACGTTCCTCACCGGTACGTCGGTGGCCGCCGCCTGGTCGGCCTTGTCGCTGGGCGGCGCGCAGTTCGCCTCCGCCGCGGCGCGCGACCGGGCCCTGGCGGCGACGGCCGCGCGGGCGGTCACCGTCGCCGGGACGACGCTGGAGCAGGTGGCCACGCCGGTCGGCACCTCCGGCTACCGGCGGCTGACGGCCGGCCCGGGCTGGCCACTGGTGGTGCGCGGCGACCTGGCCCCGGCGGCCACCGGGCGGGACGACCGCCGGACCGGTCTGGCCAGCTTCGTCCAGTTCAGCGACCTGCACCTGGTGGACACCGAGTCCCCGGTGCGCTTCGAGTACCTGGCCAGGCTCAACGGCAGCGCGTACCGGCCGCAGGAGGCCCTGAACGCCCGCGGTGTCTCGGCCCTCGTCGAGCGCGTCAACTCGCTCGCCGGCGGCCCCTACACCGGGATGCCGTTCAGCATGGTGATGGCCACCGGCGACAACACCGACAACCACGAGCTCGCCGAACTCGACTGGTACCTCACGGTCATGGGCGGCGGCCGACTGGCCCAGAACACCGGCGACCCCAGCCGCTACGAGGGGGTGCAGAACTCCGGCAACGCCGCCTACTGGAACCCCGAACTCTCCTACACCGACGGCTACAAGGCGAAGGGCTTCCCACGGATACCCGGCTTCCTGAACGCCGCCGGCCGCCCCTTCGACGCACCGGGCCTGCGGACGCCCTGGTACACCACGGTCGGCAACCACGACGACAGCATCGAGGGCTCGCTGCCGGACTTCGGACTGCTGAACGACCTGTACACCGGCCAGTACAAGCTGGAGGGCTGCGACGACGCCACCGCCGCCCAGCTGGCGGACTCGCTGCGCCGCGACCCGGCGGGCGCCGTGCTGCTGCTGGCGAAGCTGCTCGCCGACGGGGACCTGGTGCGCAAGGTCACCCCGGACGAGCGCCGCCGGCCGTTCACCCTCAAGGAGTTCGCCAAGGCCCACCTGAACCCGACCGTCACCGGCGCCGGCCCGTACGGGCACGGCTTCACCTCGGACATGGCGAACAGCGGCAAGCTCTACTACACCTTCCGCATCTCGGAGAAGGTGGTCGGCATCAGCCTGGACACCACCAACCAGGCCGGGTTCGCGGACGGCTCGCTCGGCACCGCGCAGCTGCGCTGGCTGGAGCAGCAGTTGCAGGCGCACAGCGGGCACTGGTACGACGCCGACGGGCGCCGGGTGACGGGCGGCAGCGCGGACGAGCTGGTCCTCGTCTTCAGCCACCACACCAGCGGCACGATGGGCAACCTGCTGCCCGACCCGCGCAACATCTTCGAGGGACGGCACGACGGCAACGAGCTGGTGGCGCTGCTCCAGCGCTACCCGAACGTGGTGGCGTGGGTGAACGGGCACACCCACATGAACAAGATCACGCCGCACGGGCACGCGGTGCCGGAGCGGGCGTTCTGGGAGATCAACACCGCCTCGCACATCGACTACCCGCAGCACGGGCGGATCATCGAGATCGCGGACAACGGGGACGGCACGCTCTCGCTGTTCACCACGCTGATCGAGTCCTCCGCGCCGTACGGGACGGACTTCGGCGGCACCTCGGACGCCAACCTCGCGGCGCTGTACCGCGAGCTGTCGTACAACGACCCGAACGGCCGCCCGGCGGCGCTGCTGGGCACGGGCGGGGACCACAACACCGAGCTGCTGATCACCAAGCCGACCAGGTGACGGACGACGAGTGACGGATGACGGATGACAGCGAACAGATTTCATCATCTGTTCGCTGTCACCCGGCGCCCGGCACCCCTCACGCGTCACCCGGCGCCCGTCACGCCTCCGGGTACCGCCGCGGCGTCCAGACGACCTCCACGCCGCCGCCCCGCTCGACCGCCCTGGTCTGCGAGGAGCCGATCAGCAGGATGGTCCGCATGTCGACCAGCGCCGGGTCCAGCTCGCCCAGCCGGACGATCCGCACCCGCTCGGTCGGTCCGCCGACGTCACGGGCCATCACCACCGGGGTCTGCGGCGCCCGGTACTCCAACAGCAGGTCCCGGGCGAGCCCGACCTGGGTGGTCCGGGACTTCGACCCCGGGTTGTACAGCGCGAGCACCAGGTCCGCCTCGGCCGCGGCCCGCAGGCGCTTGGCCACCACGTCCCACGGCTTGAGCCGGTCCGAGAGCGACACCGTCGCGTAGTCGTGCCCGAGCGGGGCGCCGGCCCGGGAGGCGGCCGCGTGGGCGGCAGTCATCCCCGGGAGCACCCGCACCGGCACGTCCCGGTAGGCCTCCTCGCAGGCGACCTCCAGCACGGCGGTGGCCATCGCGAACACTCCCGGATCCCCCGAGGAGACCACTGCGACCCGGTGCCCGCGCCGGGCGAGCTCCAGCGCGAACTCGGCGCGCTCCGACTCCACCTTGTTGTCCGAGCCGTGCCGCCGCTGGCCGGGCCGCTCCGGCACCCGGTCCAGGTAGGTGGTGTAGCCGACCAGGTCGGTGGCCTCGGCCAGGGCGCCGCGCGCCTCCGCCGTCAGCCAGAGCGGCCCGGCCGGCCCGGTGCCGACCACCGTCACGCAGCCGACGCCGTCCGACAGCCGGACCTCCGGCTCCAGCGGCGCGACCTTGCTCGGCAGCACCGCGACCGAGAAGTACGGCACGGTGTCGCTCTCGACCTCGGCGAGCGGCGCGACCCGCTCCCCCGGCATGAAGGCCCGCTCCACGTACTGCGCGTCCGCCAGCCGTCCGGCCCGCTCCAGGGCCCGGCGGACGGTCGGGAAGGTGCGCCCCAACTTCATGATCACGGCGGAGTCGGCGGCCGCGATCCGGGCCGTCAGCTCCTCCTCGGGCAGCGTGCCGGGGATGACGGTGAGCGTCTCCTCCGCCTCGGTCAGCGGCTGCCCGAGCCGGGCCGCGGCCGCGCTGAGCGAGGTGACGCCCGGCACCACCTCGGTCGGGTAGCGGTGCGCGAGCCGCTTGTGCATGTGCTGGTAGGAGCCGTAGAAGAGCGGGTCGCCCTCGGCGAGGACGACGACGTCACGCCCGGCGTCCAGATGGGCGGCCAGCCGGGCGGCGGCCTCCTCGTAGAAGTCGTCCAGCGCCCCGCGGTAGCCGCCCGGGTGGTCGGTGGTCTCGACGGTGAGCGGGTAGACCAGCTTCTCCTCGATCTGACCACCCGTCAGGTAGCGCTCGGCGATCGACCGCGCGATGGACCGGCCGTGCCGGGCGCTGTGGTAGGCCACCACATCGGCCTTGCCGATGAGTTCGGCGGCGCGGACGGTCACCAGCGACGGGTCGCCCGGGCCGAGCCCGACACCGTACAGCCGGCCGGTACTGTCCTGATGCTCCGTCACTCTTCCTCGCTCGCAATCGCGTTGACGGCGGCTGCGGCGATCGCGCTGCCGCCGCGCCGGCCGCGCACCACCAGGTGCTCCAGGCCGGACGGGTGCTCGGCCAGGGCCTGCTTGGACTCGGCGGCGCCGATGAAGCCGACCGGGACGCCGATCACCGCGGCCGGGCGCGGCGCGCCTGCCTCGATCATCTCCAGCAGCCGGAACAGCGAGGTCGGCGCGTTGCCGACGGCGACCACCGCGCCCTCCAGCCGGGGCAGCCACAGCTCCATGGCCGCGGCGCTGCGGGTGTTGCCCAGCTTCCGGGCGAGTTCGGGCACCGACGGGTCGGTGAGGGTGCAGATCACCTCGTTGTCGGCGGGCAGCCGCTTGCGGGTGACGCCGCTCGCGACCATGTTGACGTCGCAGAGGATGGGCGCGCCCGCGTGCAGCGCGGCGCGCGCGGAGGCGACCACACCGGGCGAGTACACCAGGTCCTCGACCAGGTCGACCATCCCGCAGGCGTGGATCATCCGCACCGCGACCTGGGAGACGTCCGCCGGGAGGGCGGCCAGATCGGCCTCCGCACGGATGGTGGCAAAGGACTGGCGGTAGATGGACGCGCCGTCCTTCTCGTACTCGATCACTTCGTGGTCCTCCTGGCCTCGGCGACCGCCTCGGCCATCTCCTCGTTCGTCACGTCGACACTCGTCACGCCGGCACCCGTCGCACCGACCGCCGCCCCCGCCCCCGCCCCCGTCACTGCCCCCGTCACCGCCACGCGGTAGCCGTGCCCCGTGGCGAGCACGTCCACCCACCGCCCGGCCGGGTGGCCGCAGCGCCGTTCACAGCCCGACCAGTGGACGGGCAGCGCACCAGCAGCAGCGGCACCGGCGCCGACGACGGCGTCCAGCGCGCGGGCCGCGTCCGTACGGACGTCGGCCAGCGACTTGGCGCAGCCCGGCAGGCCGGTACAGGCGGTGGCCCGCTCCCAGGCCGAGCCGGGCTCGGTACGGAAGCCGGCCGCGGCGAGTGCGGGCAGCCGCTCGGCAGGGGCGCCTGGCAGCACCGCCCCGCGCCAGGGCGTCAGCCGCAGCTCACCGGCCGAGGCGGCGACCAGCGCCCGCCACTGTGCGGCGCTCGCCCGGCCGAACCGCAGCCCCACCGAGAGCCCCCCGGGCAGGGCGCCGACGGCGGGCGCGGCGCCGGCGAAGGCGGGCAGCGGCACCGTGCCGGCCGGCAGCAGTTCGGGGACCTCGCGCAGGTGCCAGGCCTTGCGCCCGCTCGTCCGCAGGGCCGCCAGGAAGGAGCGGGCCGCCTCCAGCACGGCCGTGACCTCCTGCCCGGCCTCGACCGGGTGCCCGCTCCCGTCGCGCCCGAGGCGCAGCAGTCGGGTGCCGTCCGGGTTTGCGATCAATGTCACATCGGCGTCGAGCGCGGCGACGTCTCCCCGGCCGTCGTCCAGCGCGAACAGGAACTTGCCGGAGAGCCCGGCCGCCCAGTCGCTCGCGCACAGCCGCGCGTCCAACTCCCGCACCCAGGCGTGCACGTCCGGGCATCCGGGGGCGCCGTCGGCGGTGTCGAGACCGGCCGTCGGCGAGGCGACGACGTTGCGGACCCGCTCATGGGTGTCCGAGGGCAGCAGTCCGACGGCGCGCAGCCGCTCGGCGAGCTCGGTCGCGCAGTGCGGGGCCAGGCCGCGCAACTGGACGTTGCCGCGCGAGGTGACCTCCAGTTCGCCGTCGCCGAGGGCCTCGGCCGCCCCGGCCAGCGCAAGCGCCTGACGGTCCGTCAGAAACCCTCCGGGCAGGCGGATCCGGGCGAGGGCGCCGTCGTCGGCCGCATGCAGACGAAGCGCTCCGGGGCAGGCGTCCGCACGCCCCCGGTCGGGCACCTCCCGGTCGGGTCCTGCGGCGCCCGGCGCGGTGGCGTCGGGTGTCGGTGGCATGGCGGCGAGCATACAGATGATCCGATCGCTTGCCTCCGTCCGCTGCATCACACCCGGGCCCGCTCCCGGCGGCACCCCGGCGCCGAGGCCCCGGCCCCACGTACCCGGCACCCGACCTCAGCACCCCGACCTCAGCACCCCGACCCCAGCACCCCGGCCCCGGCCCCGGGATCCCGGCGCCGAGCACGCCGTTCGCGCCGGGAGTCCGAAAGCTCACCCTCCCCGAGGTCAGCCGTACCCCGTACGATGCTGGCGGGCGGTCCCCGCGGACCGCCCGCACGCCAGCGACGGCGCAGGGGAGGAAACCGGTGCGAACCCGGTGCGGTCCCGCCACTGTGACCGCGGTTCACCGGTAGCGCCGGTCGACCGCGGGAGCCAGGAACTCCTGCCGTCCTCCACCGGCCCGGGGCGCGGACCCCGAGGAAGGCAGAAATGTTCCAGCGCTGTCGCATGCCCGCGCCCGCGTCCCCGGCCGCCGCCACGGCTGTCCGGGCCGCCGCCACGACCGCCCCGGTCGACCGCGCGGCCGCCCAGGCCGCCCCGCCGGCCGACCCGGCCCAGATCCCGGCCTGCCCGGCCACCGACGAGGCCGGGAGGGCCTTCGCATGATCCTGCTGCTGTCGACGTCCGACACCGACCTGCTCAGTGCCCGTGCTTCCGAGGGCCCGGTGCGCTACCGGCTCGGTAACCCGGCCCGACTCGCCCCCGAGGACCTGCCCCCGCTGCTGGAGGGCACCGAACTCGTCGTGGTCCGCCTGCTCGGCGGGCGCCGCGCCTGGCAGGAGGGCCTGGACGCGCTGCTGGCCGGCCCCCGCCCGGTGGTGGTGCTGACGGGTGAGCAGGCCCCCGACGCCCAGCTGATGGAACTGTCCACCGTCCCGGCCGGCATCGCCGCCGAGGCGCACGCCTACCTGGCCCACGGCGGTGCGGCCAACCTGGCCGAGCTGGGAGCGTTCCTCTCCGACACCGTGCTGCTGACCGGCCACGGCTTCGCCCCGCCCGCCTCCGCGCCGGCCTGGGGCCCGCTGGAGCGCGAAGCCCGGACGACCGAGGGCCCGACCGTCGCGGTGCTCTACTACCGCGCCCACCACATGAGCGGCAACACCGCCTTCGTGGAGACGCTCTGCCGGGCGATCGAGGACCAGGGCGCCCGGGCCCGGGCGTACTACTGCGCCTCGCTGCGCGGCGCCGAGCCCGAACTGCTGGCCGCGCTCGGCGAGGCCGACGCGATCGTCACCACCGTGCTCGCCGCCGGTGGCACCCGCCCGGCCGACGCCCAGGCCGGCGGGGACGAGGAGGCCTGGGACGCGGGCGCGCTGGCCGCGCTCGACCGTCCGATCCTCCAGGCGCTCTGCCTGACCTGGTCGCGCGCCCAGTGGGAGGGCAGCGACGACGGCCTGTCCCCGCTGGACACCGCCACCCAGATCGCCGTCCCGGAGTTCGACGGCCGCCTGATCACCGTCCCGTTCTCCTTCAAGGAGTTGGACGAGGACGGCCTCACCGTCTACGCCGCCGACCCGGAGCGCGCCGCCCGTGTCGCCGGCACCGCCGTCAAGCACGCCCGGCTGCGGCACGTCCCGGCCGCCGAGCGCCGCCTCGCCCTGGTGCTGTCCGCCTACCCGACCAGGCACGCCCGCGTCGGCAACGCCGTCGGCCTGGACACCCCGGCCAGCGCGGTGCGCCTGCTGGAGCGGCTGCGCGCCGAGGGCATGGACCTCGGGAACGACCTGCCGGCCTTCGAGGAGGAGGACGGCCACGAGGGCGACGCCCTCATCCACGCCCTGATCGCCGCCGGCGGCTACGACCAGGACTGGCTGACCGAGGACCAGCTCGCCCGCAACCCGGTGCGCATCCCCGCCACCGACTACCGCCGCTGGTACGCCACCCTCCCGCAGGGCCTGCGCGAGCAGGTCGAGGAGCACTGGGGCCCGGCACCCGGCGAGCTGTACGTCGACCGCTCGCAGAACCCGGACGGCGACATCGTGCTGGCCGCGATCCGCTCCGGGAACCTGCTCGTGCTGATCCAGCCGCCGCGCGGCTTCGGCGAGAACCCCGTCGCCATCTACCACGACCCCGACCTCCCGCCGAGCCACCACTACCTGGCCGCCTACCGCTGGATCGAGGCCGCCCGGGAGGACGGCGGCTTCGGCGCCCACGCGGTGATCCACCTCGGCAAGCACGGCAACCTGGAGTGGCTGCCCGGCAAGACCGCGGCGCTGTCCGCCGAGTGCGGCCCGGACGCCGTCCTCGGCGACCTGCCGCTGGTCTACCCCTTCCTGGTCAACGACCCGGGCGAGGGCACCCAGGCCAAGCGCCGCGCCCACGCCACGCTCGTCGACCACCTCGTCCCGCCGATGGCCCGCGCCGACTCCTACGGCGACATCGCGCGCCTGGAGCAGCTGCTGGACGAGCACTCCAACATCGCCGCGATGGACCCGGCCAAGCTGCCGGCGATCAGGGCCCAGATCTGGACGCTGATCCAGGCCGCCAAGCTCGACCACGACCTCGGCCTGGCGGAGCGCCCCGAGGACGACGGCTTCGACGACTTCCTGCTGCACGTCGACGGCTGGCTCTGCGAGGTCAAGGACGCCCAGATCCGCGACGGCCTGCACGTCCTCGGCCAGGCGCCCGTCGGCACCGACCGGGTCAACATCGTGCTCGCCATCCTGCGCGCCCGGCAGATCTGGGGCGGCGTCAGCGCCCTGCCCGGCCTGCGCGAGGCGCTCGGCCTGGACGAGGCCGCGCTGACCCTCGGTGCCACCGACGCGGCCGAGGCGCGGGCCCGCGCCCTCGTCGAGGCGATGGAGGCGCAGGGCTGGGCGCCCGAGGCGGTGGAGAAGGTCACCGACGGGCTGCCGGAGGCCGTCCGCGAGGCCGTCGGCGAGGTGCTGACCTTCGCCGCCACCCAGGTGGTGCCGCGCCTGGCCGCCACCACCGACGAGCTGGACGCCGTGCTGCACGCGCTCCGGGGCGGCTTCGTCCCGGCCGGCCCCTCCGGCTCGCCGCTGCGCGGCCTGGTCAACGTGCTGCCGACCGGCCGCAACTTCTACTCCGTCGACCCGAAGGCCGTCCCCAGCAAGCTCGCCTGGGAGACCGGCCAGGCGCTCGCCGCCTCGCTGGTCGAGCGCTACCGCTCGGACAACGACGGCGCCTACCCGCCCTCGGTCGGGCTCTCGCTCTGGGGCACCAGCGCGATGCGCACCGCCGGCGACGACATCGCCGAGGCCTTCGCCCTGCTCGGTGTCCGCCCGGTCTGGGACGACGCCTCGCGCCGGGTCACCGGCCTGGAGCCGATCCCGCTGGAGGAGCTGGGCCGCCCGCGCATCGACGTGACGCTGCGCATCTCCGGCTTCTTCCGGGACGCCTTCCCGCACGTGGTCGCCCTGCTGGACGACGCGGTGCGCCTGGCCGCCGCCCAGGAGGAGGCCGACGCGGACAACTTCGTCCGCGCCCACGTGCGGGCCGACCTCGCCGTGCACGGCGACGAGCGCAAGGCCACCGTCCGCGTCTTCGGCTCCCGGCCGGGCACCTACGGCGCGGGCCTGCTCCAGCTGATCGACAGCCGGGACTGGCGCACCGACGCCGACCTGGCCGAGGTGTACACGGTCTGGGGCGGCTACGCGTACGGCCGCGGGCTGGACGGCCGCCCGGCCCGCGAGGAGATGGAGACCGCCTACAAGCGGATCACCGTCGCCGCGAAGAACACCGACACCCGCGAGCACGACATCGCCGACTCGGACGACTACTTCCAGTACCACGGCGGCATGGTGGCCACCGTGCGCGCCCTCACCGGCAAGGCGCCGACCGCCTACATCGGCGACTCGACCCGCCCCGAGACGGTCCGCACCCGTACCCTCACCGAGGAGGCGGCCCGGGTCTTCCGCGCCCGGGTGGTCAACCCGCGCTGGATCGAGGCGATGCGCCGCCACGGCTACAAGGGCGCCTTCGAGATGGCCGCGACGGTGGACTACCTGTTCGGCTACGACGCCACCACGGGCGTGGTAGCGGACTGGATGTACGAGAAGCTGACCCAGGAGTACGTCCTCGACCCCGTCAACCGGGAGTTCCTCGCGGGCGCCAACCCGTGGGCGCTGCACGGGATCAGCGAGCGGCTGCTGGAGGCGGCGAGCCGCGGGCTGTGGGAGCAGCCGGACCCGGAGCTGATCGAGCAGCTCCAGGCCGCGTTCCTGGAGACCGAGGGGGACCTGGAGGGCGGCGAGGGCTGAGGCCCCCTCGGGGGGCGGCGCCGCGAGGGGCCGCCCCCCGGTCCACAGTTCGCCGTCCGGAGGGTGGCGGGACGGGTGGCGTACTGGTGGTGTACGCCCTTCAAGCGGACAATACGGGGCATGTCGCGTCGTTCCGCTCCCACCAGCCCGGCCCCGAGCACGGCCGCCCCCGAGTCCCGGGAGCCGCACGCGCCGCACCGGTACCGCGCGCGGATCGGCGCGCTGGCGGCCGGAGCCGTCCCGGTGCTCGCCTTCCCCGCGCCCGGACAGGCCTGGCTGGCATGGGTCGCGCTCGTCCCCGGGCTGCTGCTGATGCAGCGGGCGCCGTCGGGCCGGGAGGCGGCGGTGCGCGGCTGGTGGTTCGGCGCGGGGTTCATCCTGGCCGCGATGTACTGGCTGGTCCCGTCCGTCGGGCCGGGGCTGCCGGTGATCGCGGTGCTCTTCGGGGCGCTGCAGGGCGCCGTCGGGTACACCGTGCACCGGCTGCTGCACCCGGGGCTGACCGCCCGTCGGGCGGTCCTGGCGCTGCTGCTCGTCCCGGCCGTCTGGGTGACCACCGAGTACGCGCGCTCCTGGCCCGCGCTCGGCGGGCCGTGGGCGCTGCTCGGCGCCACCCAGTGGCAGCACCCGGCGGTCCTCGGGCTGGCCTCGGCCGGCGGGATCTGGCTGGTC
This sequence comes from Kitasatospora sp. NPDC018619, assembly GCF_044391605.1. Classification (NCBI taxonomy): domain Bacteria; kingdom Bacillati; phylum Actinomycetota; class Actinomycetes; order Kitasatosporales; family Streptomycetaceae; genus Kitasatospora; species Kitasatospora sp. NPDC018619. The sequence goes on along the minus strand of NZ_JBISAI010000001.1, from coordinate 550,820 downwards.
AGCGCGGCGGTCGCGGCGGTGAACACCGGGGTGCTCGTCGCGCTGACCGCGGTGCACTGGCGGCCGCGGGCCGTCGCGGCCGGCTCCGTCGTGCTGGTGCTGGCCGCCGGCCCGCTGCTGTTCGCGCTGCGCGAGGCGCCCGCCCGGGAGGGGGCCGCGACGGTGGCGCTGGTCCAGCCCGGCATCGTGGAGGAACCGCAGGCCCGGTTCGAGGCGAGCGTGCGGATCACGGCCGGGCTGGTCGGGCAGCCGGTGGACCTGGTCGTGTGGGGCGAGAGCAGCACCACCGCCGACCTCGACCGCGACCCGGCCGCGCTGGAGACGCTGCGCCGGCTCGCCACGACCACCGGCGCCGAGGTCGTCGCCGGGGAGGACGCGCGCAAGGCGGACGGGCGGATCTCCAAGGACGCGGTGCTGGTCTCCCCCGCCGGGGTGGCGGACCGCTACCGCAAGATCCGGCTGGTGCCGTTCGGCGAGTACATCCCGCTGCGGCCGGTGCTCGGCTGGATCGCCGGGGTCAGCCGGGCCGCGGGCGAGAACCGGGCGCCCGGCACGTCCTTCCACGTCCTGCCCGCCACCGACCGGGCGGGCGCGCCGCTGCCGGTCGGGGCGCTGGTCTGCTTCGAGTCGGCCTTCCCCGACATGGCCCGCACCGCGGCCCGGGAGGGCGCCCGGGTGCTCGTCTACCAGTCCTCGACCTCGACGTTCCAGGGCACCTGGGCACCCGAGCAGCACGTCTCGCTGGCCGCGATCCGGGCCGCCGAGACCGGCCGGCCGGCCGTGCAGGCCGCGCTGACCGGGGTCTCGGCCGCCTTCGACGCCCAGGGCCGGGAGCTCGGCCGGATCGGCACCGACGGCACCGGCGCGCTGACCGTCCGGCTGCCGCTCACCGCGCCCGGGACGCTGACCTGGTACGACCGGATCGGCGACGTGGTACCGCTGGGGGCGCTGCTGGCCACCGCGGGGGCGGCGGGGGCGGCCGTGGCCGGGTGGCGCCGCTCGCGCCTCCTCCGGCGCGCCGGTCAGCCCTCGGCGCCGGCGGTGTAGACGCCGAACGCGGCCCCCTGGGGATCGTGCAGCACGGCGATCCGGCGGCCGCCCGGCACGTCGGAGGGGGGCATCAGCACGTCCCCGCCGAGCGCCGCCGCCCGGCCGACGGTGTTGTCGACGTCGGCGGCCGCGAAGTACGGCAGCCAGTGCGGTGGCGCCTGGGGCGGGAAGCGGTCGTCCATCGTCAGCATGCCGCCGAAGTCCCGGCCGTCCAGGCCCCACTGGGGGTAGTGCTCGGACGGGGTGACGGACCAGCCGAAGACCTCCGGGTAGAAGGCGAGCGCGCCGGACGGGTCGCGGGTGAGCAGTTCCACCCAGCCGAGCGCGCCGGGCTCGTCGAACACCCCGGCGCCCCGGAAGGCGCGGGCCTGCCAGAGGATGAACACCGCGCCGGAGCGGTCGGCGGCCACCGAGAAGCGGCCGAAGTCGAAGACGTCGGTGGGGTCCTTCCGGATCTGGCCGCCGGACTCCTTGACCCGGGCGGCCGTGGCGTCGGCGTCGGCGACCGCGATGCAGACCGTCCAGGCGATCGGCTGCTGCGGGGCGTAGCGCGGGGTGATGGCGGCGGCGGGGAGGCCGCGGACCAGCATCTGGGTGTAGTCGCCCTCGCCGGGGCGGGCCGTGTCGTCCGCCTGCCAGCCGAAGAGCTCGGTGTAGAACGCCCGGGCGGCGACCGGGTCGGAGGTGCCCAGCTCGGTCCAGCAGGGGGCGTTGGTGGTCACGGAGGTCTGCTTCATGACGTCTGTCCTCGCAGCTTGCTCGGGAAGTCCCGGTTCTCGGCGCCTCGGCCCCCGCACCTCCTGCCCCAGCATGCGGGGCGCGGGCGGGGCTTGGCGGGCGGTGGTGGGCCGAACGGGGTGGGGGCGGGCAGCAGGTGACAGATGACAGCTGACAGATTTCGAAATCTGTCAGCTGTCACCTGTTGGCCGTGATCTGTTCTCTGTCGGCCGTGATCTGTTACCTGTCGGCCGTGATCCGTTACCTGCCGGGCGTCAGTCGCCGGCCCTCGGCGGCCGGCCCCCGGCGGTCAGCCCTCGGCGGCCGGCCCCCGGCGGTCAGCCCGCCGCCCGTCAGCCCCGCGGGACCCGGGCCACCGGGATCCACAGCTCCGCCCCGGCGTCGCCCGTCCCCGGGACCGGCCGGACCTGGAGGATCTCCGGGCCCGGCCGGGCCTCGTACGGGTTGGACGGGAACCACTGGCTGGCCACGTCGCCCCACATCTCCTGGAGGGCCTGCGGGAACGGCCCGGTGTTGGTGAACACCGCCCAGGTGCCGGCCGGGACGTCGAGCACGTCCAGGTCCGCCGGGACGGCGGCCCCCTCACGCGCCACCACCGCGTGCCAGTAGTCGAGTTCTGACCCCTCCTCGCGGTTCGGCGAGAAGTCGTCGCTCACCGACACGATCCCGGCCGGGTCGTCCCCGGACAGGGCCGCGATCCGCTCGACCTCCTCCTTGCCGAGCCCCCTGACGAACTCGGCGATCCCCGGGTTGATCCCCAGGTAGACCAGGGTGACCCGGGCCTTGCGGCCGACGATCCGGAACTCCGGCTTCTCGACGATCCGGTACTCCATACTGCTGCTCCCCTCCACGACGAGTCGGAAGGACATCCGGGGCTGCGAGACGAGCACCGCACCGTCGCGCCGGGCCTCGCCCGGCCCGACTCCGTGCATGGCCCGGAACGCCCGGGCGAACGCTTCCCCCGAGGAGTACCCGTACCGCACCGCGACGTCGAGCAAGGTCCGCCCGCCGTCCAGGACTTCGGCCCCGGCGACGGTGAGCCGCCGGCGCCGGACGTACTCCGACAGCGGCATCCCGGCGAGCATCGAGAACAGCCGCCGGAAGTGGTACTCCGACGTCATCGCGATCCGCGCCAGCTCGGCCACGTCGACCTCGCGGTCCAGGTCCTGCTCGATCCGGTCCAACGCCCGGTTGAGGTGCTCCAGCACGCCGACCCCGTCCTTCCCTTTTCCTTGCCTCCACCGTAGGAAGGACCCACCCTGCCGGACCCGACAATCGGTGCCCGCTGCGGTCGGGCACCGACCGCAGCGGGCACGCCCCCGCGACGGATCAGATCAGGCCCTGGGCCAGCATCGCATCCGCGACCAGCTCGAAGCCGGCGATGTTCGCGCCCACCACGTAGTTGCCCGGTTGGCCGTAGCGCTCGGCGGTGGTGAAGCAGGAGTCGTGGATGTGCTTCATGATCCCGGCCAGCCGCTCCTCGGTGTGCTCGAAGGTCCAGGAGTCGCGGGAGGCGTTCTGCTGCATCTCCAGCGCGCTGGTCGCGACGCCGCCCGCGTTCGCCGCCTTGCCCGGGCCGAAGGCCACCCCGGCCTCCTGGAACACCCGCACTGCCTCGGGGGTGGTGGGCATGTTGGCGCCCTCGGCGACGGCCAGCACCCCGTTGCGCACCAGGGCCAGCGCGTCGGCTTCGAGCAGCTCGTTCTGGGTGGCGCAGGGCAGCGCGACGTCACAGGGCACGCTCCACACGCCCGGGCCCTCCACGAACCGCACGTGGCCGCCGCGCAGTCGGGCGTAGTCGGACACCCGCCCGCGCCGGACCTCCTTGACCTCCTTCAGCAGGTCGAGGTCGATGCCCTTCTCGTCCACCACGTAGCCGGAGGAGTCGGAGCAGGTGAGCACGGTCGCGCCGAGCTGCTGCGCCTTCTCGATCGCGTAGAGCGCGACGTTGCCGGACCCGGAGACGACCACGCGGCGGCCGTCCAGGCTCTCGCCGCGGCTGTGCAGCATCTCGGAGGTGAACATGACGCAGCCGTAGCCGGTGGCCTCGGTGCGGACCTGCGCGCCGCCCCAGCCGAGCCCCTTGCCGGTGAGCACGCCGCTCTCGTACCGGTTGGTGATGCGCTTGTACTGGCCGAAGAGGTAGCCGATCTCCCGGCCGCCGACGCCGATGTCGCCGGCCGGCACGTCCGTGTACTCGCCGAGGTGGCGGTAGAGCTCGGTCATGAAGGACTGGCAGAACCGCATGATCTCGGCGTTCGACCGACCCTTGGGGTCGAAGTCGGAGCCGCCCTTGCCGCCGCCGATGGGAAGGCCGGTGAGCGCGTTCTTGAAGATCTGCTCGAAGCCGAGGAACTTGACGATCCCGATGTTCACCGAGGGGTGGAAGCGCAGCCCGCCCTTGTACGGGCCCAGGGCGCTGCTGAACTCCACCCGGAAGCCGCGGTTGACGTGGATGTCCCCGGCGTCGTCCGTCCACGGCACCCGGAACATCAGCTGCCGCTCGGGCTCGCAGATCCGCTCGATGATCCGGGCGTCGAGGAGTTCGGGGCGGTGGGCGAGCACCGGCGCCAGGGTCTCCAGCACCTCGTGGACGGCCTGGTGGAACTCGTCCTCACCCCGGTTGCGGCGGACCACGTCCGCGTAGAGCGCCTCGATCGCGCGCTGCTCGGCTTCGAACGAGGAGGGGGCGGAGGAGTGGGGGGTGGCGGGGGTCGTCGGCATCTTCAGGACCCTTCCGTGGTCGTCGATGGGCGTGCGCGGTGTCCCGACGGGCCTGAGGGACGTGCCCAGGAAACGCGGCAAGTCTCGCAGTGTCCACACCGCTGGTTCCGGAGCATCCACATGCTGGAAGCCCGGGCGGGCACCGGCGGGGCTGACGGGATGTCGTGCGGCTGCGCCGTCGGGCCCGGTCAGTCGCGCCCGGCGCTCCCCCACACCGTCCGCAGCCCGCCGTACGCCGCCAGCGGCAGCGCCACCAGCAGCGCGGCCCAGAACGCCGCGTGCCCCCACAGGCCCGCGACCGCCCGGAACAGCCCCTCGAACACCGGGGTCCTCAGCGCTTCCACCGGGCCCAGCGGCCCGGGCCAGGCGCCGAGGAACACGGTGGCCGGGATCCAGAGCACGAACAGCCTCCGGGCGGTGGCCGGCGTCCCGAGGGTGCTCACCAGCGACACCACCGCCAGCAGCAGGACGAACCCGGCCTGGTAGCCCGCACCCACCTGCCCCGTCCCCCAGGACTCCGGCGTCCGGTGCGCCCCGGTGGCCGCCAGCCGCACCTCGACCGCCGCCCAGAGCAGCAGCACCAGCACCAGCGTCGTCCCGAGCGCGAACCGCACCCGGTCGCGCGTGCCGGCGCCGCCCGTCCGCCACCGCCCGGACGGCGCGCGCCACACCCGCCCGGCGGTGGCGGCCCCGGAGGAGCCCGCCCCGCTGCGCGCGTCCGACCGCCGCCAGGCCTGTCGGAGCTGCCTGCGGGCCTCCTGGGCCGGCTTCAGCAGCCGGTTGGCGGCCCGTTCGACCAGCACGAGCGAGACCACCACCGCCACCACCGCCGCGATCCCGGCCCAGCTCCCCATCCCGCCCTCGAACACGATCACCCGGTCGGCCACCGGCTGCGGCGTCCCCAGCACCGTCATCGGCGGCCCGAGCCGCAGGTAGCCGACGGCCAGCGCCCCGGCGCCGGTCAGCAGCGCCGTACCGATGCCCAGCCGGGCGGGGAAGAACGCGATCAGCGCGGCGGCCGCGAGCCCCGCGCCGAGCTGTCCGACCACCTGCCGGGCCGCGTGCTCCCCCGCCGTCCGCAGCGGCCCGCCGAAGGCCCCGGCGGGCGAGAGGTCGAGCTTGCGGCCCGCCTCGACCGGGTAGCGGAGCACCGCCCCCGCCCACAGCAGCAGCCCGAAGGCGAGGAGCAGCAGCAGGACCGCCCCGGCCCGGCGCGGCAGGGCGGTGCGGGCGTACGGCCACCAGGCCGCCAGCCGCCCGCGCAGGTCCACCGGCGGCCGTCGGCGCCGGTCGCGCCACAGCCGGGCCAGCCGCCCCTCCCGTCGCACCCCGGCCTCCGGCTCGGGCCGCCCGGGCCGCTCGGGGCGCCCCCGGCCGCGCCGCCGCAGGGCCTCGGCCGCGACCAGGGCGGCCCGGCCGGCCGGCTGCGCCGGGTCGGCGCCCACCGCTCGGTGGCGCAGCGCGGACCAGCGCCGCCGCACGACCTCCCCGGGCGTGGCCGCCGCCGGGTCGGGCCCGGGCCTGCGCGCCACGGCCCGTACGGCGGTGCGGGCTCCGGCGCCCACCGTCAGCGCACCGTCCACGACCGCGGCGGCGACCACGGCCGCGAGTTCCGACACCCGCTCGGGCAGCGGCAGCCGGTGCAGCGCGGCGGGCAGCGGCGAGAGCCGCCCGAGCAGCCGGGCGCGCTCCTCGGGCCGGATGCTCAGCCAGACCGCCTGCCGGTGCGCCTCCTCGCGCTCCTCCGGGCTGAGCCCGTCGCCGCCGCGCCGGCCGCCGCCGACGGTGCGGGCCAGCCGGTCGACCTCGGACAGTACCTCCGGCAGGCCGGCCAGCGCGAGCAACCGCGAGCAGTGCTCGCCGACGCACTCGGGGTGGAAGCAGTCGTAGCGGGCGGCCACGGCCGGCGCGCCGCCCCGGACCAGTTCGTCGATGAACTCGGCGCCGTCGGGCGCGGTGACCACGCGCTCCAGCCCGGCGGTGTCGACCGGACGGTCGCGGTAGTGCGGGACGGCCCCGGGCGTGAAGGCGGCCCCCAGGGCGAGCACCGCGACCGCCGCCGCGCACTCGCGCCGGGAGCCGGGCGCCCGGGCCACGTCGGAGAGGTGGTGCAGGTCGAAGACGGTGTCCTCGACCTCGTCGCGCAGCCAGTCGCGCACCCGCTCCGCCCCGCCGGTGGAGAGCCAACGGGCCGCCGCGCCGGAGTTCTTGAGCAGTGCCTCGGTGAGCCGGACCGGGTCGGTGAACGGGTTGCCGAGGAAGGTGACCGGCCGGTGCGCCCGGGCCTGCGGCCGCGGGCGGCGGCGGACCACCTCCGGGGTGCCGCCGGCCAGCCAGCTGCGGACCTGCGGCGCGGTCCAGCGGTCCTCCGGCTTCTTCGTGAACAGCCCCTGGAGGAGCAGGAGTCGGCGTGGGTCGCGGACGGCGCTGAGGTCAACCTCCTCGCCCATGACCAGCTCCAGCTCCAGCTCCTGGTCGGCCGGGCGCTCGCCGTCCGCGCCGACGTAGCGGGGCCGGCCGACGAACAGCTCGTACAGCACGTTGCCCAGGCCCCACCACGGCCCGGCCTGGTGGTTCTTGCCGGCCAGCTGTTCGGGGGCCATGTAGGCGACGGTGACCATCATCGCGGAGGTGAACCGGCGGCTGTCGGTGAGCCGGTCCACGCCGCCGAAGTCGGCGATCACGAACTCCCCGGGCCCGCTGCCGGGGCGCACCAGGATGTTGGCGGGCTTGAAGTCCAGCGGGTTGCGCTTGATCCGCCGCTGCCAGAAGTCGAGCAGGGCGACCAGCTCGTGGACGATCTGCTCGGCGGCCCGCCGGTCCCCGTGGCCGCCGGAGCGCCACAGCTCGGCGACGTGTGCCGCGAGGGTGACCGGCAGGTACTCCATGGCCACCCAGTCGACCTGGGCGCCGTGGTGGCGGACCCGGCCGAAGTCGATCAGGTGCGGGACGTGCCGGCGGAAGCCGTCGTTGCGCAGGTGGGAGAGCAGCTCGTGGTCCATCGGCTGGCCGGCGACGGCCACCTTGACGGCCGCCTCGCCGCCGCCGTCGGTGCGCCGGACGTACCAGACGGTGCCCTCGGAGCCGGCCCCGGCCCGGCCCAGCGGGACGAAGCGGCCGCGCAGGGCCTCCGGGAAGGCTCCCTCGAACGGGTCGTGGGCGCCGTGGGCGTCGTCTGTGCCGCGGACGTCCGCGCCGCGGCCGTCGGCGGATCCGCCCGCGGGGGCCCCGCCCTGCCCGCCGCCCACGGCCGGATCCGGGGTTCCGCCCGGGCCGGCGGCCGCGGCGGGGCGTCCGGGGCCGACGCTGTCCTGCCAGGAGGGCGAGCCGGCCGCCGAGCGGGGCCGGACGACCTCGGTCACCGCCTCCGAGCCCCCGGTCTGCGCCGGAAGCCCCGGGGCCGCCGGGGCCGCGGGGACCGCCGGGGCCGCCGGGCTCGCGGGCCGGGCCGGCCGCCGGTCCGTCGGCGCGTGCGGGTCGGACCTCGGCCCGGCGTCGGGTCTGCGGCGGGTGGCCGCCTCCGGGTCGTACTGCGGCTCCGTGCCGGGCACCCGGCGCGTCGCGGCCTGCGGATCGAAGCGCGGCGGGGCGGCGGGCACCCGGCGGGTCACGGCCTGCGGGTCCGTCCGGGGAGGCGCGGCGGCGCCGAGCCGGGACGGCCGCTCCGGGGCCTCGTCGGTGGCGCGCCAGCGCCCCCGCGACCACCGCTCCACCCTGCTCCCCGGCGGGTTCCCCGGCCCGGCTCCGGCGGCCGACCGGGGCCTCGCCCCGTGCCGGTCGCCCTCGGCCGGATCCGCGTCCTCCGTCGTGCCCATGCGACGCTCCCCTTTTCCGCAGCCCGGACCGGCCCGGGGCCGTGACCATGGGCGCGCCGGTTCCGGGGTGGATCGTGACGCGTCATCATCCCGTACGACGGGTACGGGTGTCGGTCGCTTTTCCGGATCAGGACGGAGCCGTCACAGGACCGGTACCCGAGCGCGACCCGCGACGGGGAACCGCCTCCGCCGACGGCCCCCCGACCGCCTCCCCGAGCGCCTCCCCGACCGCCGCGAGCGGCCCGTTCCCGGAACGGTCGGGGCACCCGCGCGAGCACCGGCCCGACCGTCAGCACGACCACCGGGCCGGACCCGCGCCCTGCCCGAGCCTCCCCCGAGCGGACCCCGAGCGGACCCCGAGCCGACGCCCGGCCGCTCTCCGGCCGACCCTCAGCCAGCCTCGACCGGGCGCCCCAGCGGCTCCTCCACGATCCGCCGGGCGATCTCCTCCGGCCGCACCGGCCGCCCGAAGTGCCAGCCCTGCGCCCAGTCGCAGCCCATGGCCCGCAGCCGCTCGGCGTCCCGGTGGGTCTCCACGCCCTCGGCGGTGACGTTCAGGCCCAGCGTGTGCGCCATCTGCACCAGTCCGCTGACGATCCGCCACCCGGTGGACTCGTCCTTCCCCGGTTCGTGCAGGTCGCCGACGAAGGAGCCGGCGATCTTCATCCCGGAGACCGGCAGGTCGCGCAGGTAGGAGAGGTTGGACCAGCCGGTCCCGAAGTCGTCCACGGCCAGCGAGACCCCGAGGTCGACCAGCCCGTGCAGGGTGCGCAGCGCCTCGTCCTCCGGCCCGACCACGGTCGACTCGGTGATCTCCAGTTGCAGCCGGGCCGGGTCCAGGCCGCTGCCGTCCAGGATCCGGGCGAGGTCGGAGACCAGGGCGGCGCTGCGGGCCTGCCGGACCGCCAGGTTGACGTTGAGCTGCGGGGCCGCGTCGCCGTACCGCTTGATCCAGTCCGCGGCCTGGCCGCAGGCCTGCTCCAGCACCCAGCGGCCGAGCGGCATGATCAGCCCGGTCTCCTCGGCCGTGGTGACGAACTCGTCCGGGCCGAGCACCCCGAGCTGCGGGTGGCGCCAGCGCACCAGCGCCTCCACGGCGGCCAGCCGGCCGTCCGCGAGGCGGTAGAGCGGCTGGTAGTCGATGAAGAACTCGCCGCGGTCGAGGGCCGCGGGCATCCGCACCGACACCGCGTAGCGGCTGACCGCCCGGGCGTTCTCCTTCGGGTCGAACAGCGTCCAGCGGCCGCGGCCGGCCTCCTTGGCCCGGTACAGGGTGAGGTCGGCGGCCCGGACGGCGGCGCCCGGGGTGGTGGTGGACACCCGCCGCTCCAGCACGCCGACGCTGGCACCGACGGCGAGCTTGTGGTCGCCGATCAGCACCGGCCCGGCCAGTGCCTTGAGCACCGTCTTCGCGGCGGCCACCGCCTCCTGCTCGCCCCGGCACTTCTCCAGCAGGACGACGAACTCGTCGCCGCCGAGCCGGGCCACCAGGTGGCCGAGCGGGCTGAGGGCGGCCTTCAGCCGGGCGGCGACGGCGGAGAGCAGCTGGTCGCCCATGTCGTGGCCGAGGCTGTCGTTGACCACCTTGAAGCCGTCGAGGTCGACGTAGCAGAGGCCGAACCGGGCTCCCGGCTCGGGCTCCTCGAACACCTTCTCCAGCCGCTCGAAGAAGGCCGCGCGGTTGGGCAGGCCGGTCAGCGGGTCGTGGGTGGCCTGGTGGCGCAGCCGTTCCTGAAGCCGGTAGCGGTCGGTGACGTCCTCCAGCATGGCGACCTGGTACTGCGGCGTGCCGTCGTCGTCGCGGATCAGCGAGACGGTCAGGTGGGTCCAGATCACCTCGCCGTCCTGGCGGTAGTACGGCTTGTCGAACTGGAAGTAGTCCCGCTTGCCGCTGATCAGCTCCTCGTACGCCTCCCACACGCCCGGGGTGTCCTCGGGGTGCACGAGGTCGCCGACCCGGCGGCCGATCATGTCCTCCGGGCCCGCGCCGAACAGCTGCTGGAGCGCCTTGTTGGCCGCCAGGATGTTGCCGTCGGTGTCGCCGATGCCGATGCCGATCGCGGCGCTCTCGAACAGCGCGCGGAACCGGGCCTCGGAGGCGCGCAGCGCCCGCTCGGCCTCCTTGCGGGCGGCGTCGGCGGCGGTGCGGATCGTCTCCTGCTCGACCAGGGTGCGTTCGCGCAGGGCGCCCGCCCAGCCGGCCGCGAAGGCGCCGGTCAGGGCCGGGCCGCGGTCGTCGGGGACGGGCTGCGCCTGGAGCAGTTCGACCGCCCGGGCCAGCAGCACCGGGTCGGTGAAGTGCGCGTCGACCAGTTCGGCGCCGGCCTGGGCGGCCAGCCGCGGCTGGAACGGCTCGTCCTCCTGGGCGCGGTGCAGCAGCGCGGCGGTGCGCGCGACCAGCCGCCCGAGCACACCGGGGTGGACGGCGATGCCGTGGTCGGCGGAGAGCAGCCGGGCCCAGTCCTCGTGGAACCGCTCCGCGTCGCCGCGCACCGGGGTGGTACTCATCTGCTGAACCTGGTTCCTCTGCTGTCCGCGCCGGGTCCGGGGATCCCGGAGGGTCCGGCGGCCGCCGCGCGGGGCGTGCGGCCGTCGGTGCCCGGTCCGTCGCGTCCGGTCAAGGGCGGATCCCCACGCCCGCCATCCCGGCGATCCGCTCGGGGTGCTCGCCGACCGTACCGGGTTGGTCCGGGCGCCACAGCGGCAGGTGGACCACGCCCGGCTCGACCAGCTCGAAGCCGGAGAACATCGCGGTGATCTGCTCCTGGGTGCGCATGGTCAGCGGGGTCGGGGTCCGCTGGTAGAGCTTCTGGTGGTCCTCGGCCTGGTCGGGGCGGGCCTCCAGGGCGGCGTGCGAGAGCACCAGCGCGCTGCCGGCCGGGAGCGCGTCGCGGATCACCCCGATCTGCTTCCAGGGGTCCTCGTCGTCGCCGACGAAGTGGGCGACGGCGACGAGCAGCACGGCCACCGGCTCGCCGGCCGCCAGCAGCTCGGCGACCTCGGGGCGGTCCACCAGGTCGGCCGCGTCGCGCAGGTCCGCCTGGACGACGGCACTGCCGCGGTCGTCCTCCAGCAGCAGACGGCTGTGCGCGACGGCGACCGGGTCGCGGTCCACGTAGACGACCTTCGCCTCGGGGCGGATCGCCCGGGCGATCTCGTGCACCGCGCCGAAGGTCGGGATGCCGGAGCCGATGTCCAGGAAGCGGGTGACGCCGCGCTCGGCGAGGAAGGTCACGGCGCGGCGCAGGAAGGCGCGGTTGGAGCGCATGATCTGCGGCAGCTCCGGCCACAGGGCGATCGCCTTGCGGGCCATCTCCCGGTCGACCTCGAAGTTGTGGGAGCCCCCGAGGTAGTAGTCGTAGACCCGCGCGGCGTTCGGTTTGTCCAGGTCCGTACCCTCCGGTACCCAGCTCGGTCGCCGCATGCCTGTGACTCCTTCACTCCGGATCCTGGGGTCGCAGCGCCCTGGGGATGCTGCCGTGACTGATGAGACTACAAGCACAGAAGATCCTCCCCCGCACCCCGAACGGGTGCAAGCGGAGTGCACCCTTCCCGTCGGGCGGGGTTTCCGGAGGGATTCCCTCCGGCTCCGGGCCGTGCGGCGGAGCAACTCGACCGGCTTCCACGGGGGTTCGCCCCTCGGCCGGACGGGCCGGACTAGGGTGGGGCCGTGGACCCCAACCACTACCGATTCCGGGACGTCTGGCGGCTCGCGGCTCCGGCCTCCGCGGTGTTCGCGGCACTGGAGGACGTGCGGAGCTATCCGCTGTGGTGGCCGGAGGTCCGGGAGGTCCGCCCGACCGGTGAGGACTCCGGGGAGGTGGTGGTGCGGGCACTGCTGCCGTACCGGCTGGTGATCGGCCTGGCGACGAGCCGGCGGGATCCGGCCGCCGGGGTCCTGGAGGCGACCATGCGGGGCGACCTGACCGGGTGGTCGCGGTTCACGGTGACGCCGGACGGGGCGGCCGGGCGGGGCGGGGCCGGCGGAACGGGTAAGGCGGGCGGGGCCGGGAGCCGGGTGCTGTTCGAGGAGGACACCCGGCCCGGCAAGCCGCTGCTGCGCCGGCTCGCCCTGCCGCTGCACCCGCTGTTCCGGGCCAACCACGCGGTGATGATGCGCCGGGGGCGGCGGGGGCTCGCGGCGCACCTGGCGGAGCAGCGGCTGGCGGGTGACAAATGACAGACGACAGCTTTCAGCGAACAGATGACAGATTTCGAAATCTGTCATCTGTTCGCGCGGCTTCCGGCGCCCCCGCCCTCAGCTCCGGCTCCGGCTCCGGCTCCGGCGACAACGACCGCGACCGCGACCGCGACGGGTACGGCTTCGACGCCCCCTTCGACCGCAGCGGCACCGGCAGCAGCAAGTGGGCCCGCGCGGGCGCTCCGGGAGTGATCCCGATGGGCCTCGCGGACATGGACCTGCCCGGCCCGCCCGCCGTCGCCCAGGCCCTGGCACGACGCGGCCGCCACCGCGCGTACGGCTACACGGCCTGCGACCCGGCCGGCCGGACCCTGGTGGCCGACTGGTACCGCACCCGGCACGGCGCCGCCGTCGACCCGGACTGGGTACTGCTGCTGCCCTGCGGCCCGCGCACCGCACTGCGCGTCCTCCTGGAGGCCGTACGGCCCGAGGCCCCCGTCCTCTTCCCCAGCCCCGAGTGGGGCGGCTTCGCCCAGCTCTGCCGCGCGGCCGGCCTCCGGTACCGGGAGCTGCCGCTGCCCCTGGGCCCGGACGGCTACCGGCTCCCGCGCGCCCCGCTCCCCAGCCCCGCCGGCGCCGTACTGCTCAGCAACCCGCACAACCCCTCCGGCACCGTCTGGCCCGCCGGCGCCGTGCGAGGCCTCGCCGCGTGGGCCGCCGAGAGCGGCGCCCTGCTGGTCTCGGACGAGGTGCACGGCGACCTCACCCACCCCGGCCGCACCCACCCCGTCGCCGTCACCACCGCCGATCCGGCGCACCTCCCCCACGTCGTCACCCTCAACTCCGTCGGCAAGACCTTCAACTGCTCCGGCATCCCCAGCAGTTTCGCCCTCGTCCCCGATCCCGGGCTGCGCACCCGGTTCGCCGAGGCGCTCGCCGGCTACGGCCTCTGGGAGGGCGGCCTGCTGGAGCAGACGGTGCAGCACGCGGCACTGGGCGAGGGCGGCCCCTGGCTGGACGCGCTGCTGGCCCACCTGGCCGCCGCCCGCACCCGGCTGACCGCCCGCCTCGGCCCCGCCGTCCGCTCCGACCCGCGCGCCTCCTACCTGCTCTGGCTGGACGCCGCCGCGCTCGGCCTGCCGCCCGCCGACGCCCGCCGGGCGCTGCTGGAGCGCTGCGGCCTGGAGGCCTCCGACGGCGCCGACTTCGGCCCCGCAGGCCGGGGTTCGCTGCGGCTGAACTACGCCCTGCCGGAGCCGGCGCTGGCCGCCGTTCTGGAGCGCCTGGAGCGCCTGTGACCCCGGCACATGCCCCGGCACGGCGCCGCCCCCGGCCCGCCCGCAGGCGGCCCGAAAGCCCCCGTCTCACCCGTTCGCCACACCCCTGACCTGCGGGAACGAACGTTCACACGAATTTTGCGGGGCGCCCCCGCATGCTCCGTAGCAGACTGGGCAAAGTAGACCGGGCCGCAATCGTGATCCCGAGGATGGTGAGTCCGGTGATACCGGTATCCCGCACCACTCCGCCCGAACGGCAGAGCACGCCGGCACCCCCGCCGGGGGTGACCCCGTTGACCGAATCGGGGGCGCGCAGCCACGTGTCGGGCGTCTGCTTCAAGATCGGACCGCCCCGGCTGGTGGGAGTGGAGGTCGAGTGGTTCGTCCATGACGATCGATGTCCTTCCCGGCCCGTACGGCCGGAACTGCTCCACGCCGCACTGGAGTCGCTGCCCCTCGGCGGCCCGGACGGCGTCTCGCTCCCCTCCGGTTCGCGCCTCACGCTCGAACCCGGCGGACAGGTCGAGCTCAGCTCCCCGCCCGCCACCGGCCTCCTGGCCTGCGTCGAGGACACCCGACGCGATCTGACCGCCCTGCGGGCCGCCTTCGCGGCGCAGGGCCTGCGACTCACCGGCACCGGTACGGATCCGCTGGCGCGCCCCCGCCGGATGGTGCTGGACCACCCCCGCTACCTCGCGATGGAGCGCTTCTTCGAATCCGCCGGGCCCTGGGGCCGCGTCATGATGACCGACACCGCGTCGGTGCAGGTGTGCCTGGACGCCGGCGAGGCGGACGGGCCGCACGCGGTGGAGCGCCGCTGGCGACTGGCCCACCTGCTGGGCCCGGTACTGGTCGCCGCGTTCGCCAACTCCCCGACCCTGGACGGGAAGACGACCGGCCACCGGTCCACCCGACAGGCCGTCTGGTCACGGATGGACCCGACCCGCACGCTCGCCCCGGCGCCGGACCACGGCGATCCGCGCGAGGCCTGGGCGCAGTACGTGCTGGACGCCCACGTGCTGTGCGTACGAAGGCCCGAGGGCTTGCCCTGGACGGCCCCGGCCGACCTGACCTTCCGCGACTGGATCCACGGCGCGGGCGAACGCCCGCCCACGCTGGACGACTTGGACTACCACCGCACGACGCTCTTCCCGCCGGTGCGCCCACGCGGCCATCTGGAGCTGCGGATGATCGACGCCCAGCCCGGGGACGGCTGGGTGGTCGTCACCGCACTGGTCACCGCACTGCTGGACGACCCGGTGGCCGCCGACGCCGCGCTGGCCGCCCTGGAGCCGCTGGACGCCGCCGACCGGCGCGCGGGGACGAACGGTCCGCGGCCGCCGCGCAGCGAGGCGTGGCTGCGCGCCGCCACCCTGGCGATGGCCGACCCGGAGCTGCGCCGGGCCGCGCTCACCTGCTTCGCCGCCGCCGACGCCGCACTGGGCCGACTGCCCGGCGCCGGGCGGTTGCGCACCGCCGTCGCCGAGTTCGCCGAGCGCTACCCCGCGCGCGGGCGCTGCCCGGCCGACGACCAGCTGGACGCCCTGCGTTCCGGCGCCCGACGCACTCCCCCGGAGGAGACCGCACCATGACCGACGTCCGTCCCCACGAGGGCACCGGGGCGAGCACGGACCGCACCGCCGACACCGCCACCGCCGACACCACCGCCGCCGCCGCCACCACCGGCACCGCCGCCCGCGGCACCGAGGCGCTGCGCGAGAGCATCGCCGCCGAGCTGCTGGCCGCCCGCGCCCGCACCGCCGCGCTGACCGACTGCGTCGAGGACGCCGACCTCACCGCCCAGCACTCCCCGCTGATGTCCCCCTTGGTCTGGGACCTCGCGCACATCGGCAACCAGGAGGAGCTCTGGCTGCTGCGCAACGTCGGCGGCCGCGACCCGATGCACCCCGAGATCGATCCGCTCTACGACGCCTTCCAGCACCCCCGCGCCGAGCGCCCCGCCCTGCCGCTGCTGCCGCCGACCGAGGCCCGCGCCTACGCCCACGAGGTGCGCGGCCGGGTGCTGGACCTGCTGGCCGCCAGCCCCTTGGAAGGCGCCCCGCTGCTCGACTCCGGGTTCGCCTTCGGGATGATCGCCCAGCACGAGCAGCAGCACGACGAGACGATGCTGATCACCCACCAGCTCCGCCGCGGCGAGCCGGCCCTGGCCGCGCCACCGCCGCCGCCGGCGCCCGCCGACGCGGCCACCCTGCCCGCCGAAGTCCTGATCCCCGCGGGCCCGTTCACGATGGGGACGGACACCGAGCCGTGGGCGCTGGACAACGAGCGCCCGGCGCACGCCGTCGACCTGCCGGCCTTCCTGCTGGACACCACCCCCGTCACCAACGCCGCCTACCAGCGGTTCATCGCGGACGGCGGCTACGACGACCCGCGCTGGTGGACGCCGGAGGGCTGGGAGCACCGCCGGCGCGCCGACCTCACCGCCCCGCTGTTCTGGCGCCACGAGGACGGCCAGTGGCTCCGCCGGCGCTTCGGCACGGTGGCTCCGGTCGAGCCGGACGAGCCCGTCCTGCACGTCAGCTGGTACGAGGCGGACGCCTACGCCCGGTGGGCCGGACGGCGGCTGCCGACCGAGGCGGAGTGGGAGAAGGCGGCCCGCCACGACCCGGCCACCGGCCGCTCCCGCCGCTACCCCTGGGGCGACGGGCCGCCCGGCCCCGAGCACGCCAACCTCGGCCAGCGCCATCTGCGTCCGGCCCCTGCGGGCAGCTACCCGCAGGGCCAGTCCCCGTACGGGGTGCGCCAGTTGATCGGCGACGTGTGGGAGTGGACGGCCAGCGACTTCCGCTCCTACCCGGGCTTCCGGGCGTGGCCGTACCGGGAGTACTCGGAGGTGTTCTTCGGCCCCGAGTACAAGGTGCTGCGCGGCGGCTGCTTCGCGGTGGCGCCGGTCGCCTGCCGGGGCACCTTCCGCAACTGGGACTACCCCATCCGGCGGCAGATCTTCGCCGGGTTCCGCACTGCCCGCGACCTGGAGCACACCTGATGTGCCGTCACCTCGCCTACCTGGGCGAGCCGGTGGCCCCCAGGGAGCTGCTGGTGCACCCGCCGTACGGGCTGTACCGGCAGTCCTGGGCGCCCCGGGCCCAGCAGTACGGCACGGTCAACGCGGACGGCTTCGGGCTCGGCTGGTACGCGGACGGGGACGAGGCGCCCGCCCGCTACCGCCGGACCGGGCCGATCTGGGCGGACGGGACCTTCGCCGACCTCGCCCGGGTGGTGCGCACCCGGGCACTGCTGGCCGCCGTCCGCTCGGCCACCGAGGGCTGCGCACCGGGCGAGGGCGCGGCCGCGCCGTTCGCCGCCGAGCGCTGGCTGTTCAGCCACAACGGCGCGGTGGCCGGCTGGCCCGGCAAGCTGGAGGCGCTGGCCGCCCTGCTGCCCCCGGCCGAGCTGCTGGAGCTGGAGGCGCGCACCGACTCGGCGCTGCTGTGGGCGCTCACCCTGCACCGGCTGCGGGCCGGCGCCGAACCCGGCGAGGCGCTGGCGGGCACCCTGGCGGACGTCACCGCGCACACCACCGGGCGGCTCAACCTGCTGCTGACCGACGGCGCCACGATCGCCGCGACCACCTGGGGCGACACCCTCTACCACCGCACCCTGCCGGGCCTCGGCACGGTGGTGGCCTCCGAACCCTACGACGACGCGCCGGGCTGGAAGCCCGTCCCGGACGGGTCGCTGCTGTCGGCCGACCGCCACGGCGTCACCGTCCGGCTCCTCCCCGGCCGCGACTGAACTCCACTCTCCCTTCATCTTCTGAACAGAGGAACCACCCTGTCATGGACACATTCGATCTCACCCGACTGCTGCCCGCCGACCACTTCAGCACCGCGCTGCGCCACGACGTGCGGCACGGGCTGACCGCGCGGCCCAAGTGGCTGCCGCCGAAGTGGTTCTACGACGCGCGGGGCAGCGAGCTGTTCGAGGAGATCACCCGCCTGCCGGAGTACTACCCGACCCGCGCGGAGCGGGCCATCCTGACCGCCCGGGCCGGCGAGATCGCGGCCTCCACCGGCGCCCGCACCCTGGTCGAGCTGGGCTCCGGCTCCTCCGAGAAGACCCGGCTGCTGCTGGACGCCCTGCGCGCGCTCGACACCCTGGAGACGTACGTCCCGGTGGACGTCAGCGAGAGCGCGCTGACCGCGGCCGGCGCCGCGATCGCCGCCGAGTACCCGGGCCTCGCGGTGCACGGGGTGCTCGCCGACTTCACCGCCCGGCTCGGACTGCCCCCGGAGGGCGGCCCGCGCCTGGTCGCCTTCCTCGGCGGCACCCTCGGCAACCTGCTGCCGCCGGAGCGCGCGGCCTTCCTGCGCGGCCTGCGCGCCGCCCTCGGCCCGGGCGACTTCCTGCTGCTCGGCACCGACCTGGTCAAGGACCCGGCGGTGCTGGTCGCCGCCTACGACGACTCCGCCGGGGTGACGGCCGAGTTCAACCGCAACGTGCTGAACGTGCTCAACCGGGAGCTGGGCGCCGACTTCGACCCGCAGGCCTTCGAGCACGTCGCGCTCTGGGACGCCGAGCAGGAGTGGGTCGAGATGCGGCTGCGCTCGCTGCGCGCGCAGTCCGTGAAGATCCCGGCCCTGGACCTGCCGGTGCACTTCGCCCGGGGCGAGGAGCTTCGCACCGAGGTGTCGGCCAAGTTCCGCCGGGAGGGGGTGGCCGGCGAGCTGGCGGCGGCCGGGCTGCGGTTGAGCCACTGGTGGACCGACCCGGAGGGCCGGTTCGGGCTCTCACTGGCCACGCCGGCCTGACCACCGCCCGCGTAACCCCAATTTGCTTGTTCACCTTACGAATTCTCAGAGCGAAAATTGAGGTTCCCGGTGTACAAGACTTAAACGAATTGGGGTTACGATCTCGGCACCGAGCTCAGCGTTGAGTACCAGGAGTCAGATCGTGAGCGTCACCCAGAAGCCCTCCGGGGCGGTCGAGGCCCCCGTGCCCGGCCGCCTCGGCTTCGTCGTCTTCATCACCGCGGCAGCGGCCCTCGGCGGCTTCCTGTTCGGCTATGACAGCTCCGTGATCAACGGCGCCGTCTCCGGGATCCAGGAGAAGTTCGGCGTCGGCAGCGGCGTGACCGGACTGATCGTCTCTTCCGCCCTGCTGGGCTCGGCGGTCGGCGCCGCGCTCGCCGGGCGGTTCGCCGACCGGTACGGCCGCATCAAGGTCATGAAGGCCGGCGCGCTGCTGTTCGCGGTCAGCGCGGTCGGCTCGATGCTGCCGTTCTCCGCCTGGGACCTCGCCCTGTGGCGGGTCCTCGGCGGCGCGGCCATCGGCATCGCCTCCGTGATCGCCCCGACCTACATCGCCGAGGTCGCCCCGACCAGGTACCGGGGCCGGCTGGCCTCCTTCCAGCAGGCCGCGATCGTGCTCGGCATCGCGATATCCCAGCTGGTCAACTGGATGCTGGCGAAGGCGGCCGGCGGCGAGACCCGCGGTCACCTGCTCGGCCTGGAGGCCTGGCAGTGGATGCTCGGCATCTGCGTCGTCCCGGCCGCCGTCTACTTCGTGCTCGCCTCGGTGATCCCCGAGTCCCCGCGCTACCTGATCCAGGCCGAGCGCCTGGACGACGCCCGCAAGGTGCTCGCCGAGGTCGAGGGCGAGGGCGTGGACACCGATGCCCGGATCGCCGAGATCAAGGCGCTGATCGCCTCCGACCACCGCCCGCGCTTCCGGGACCTGCTCGGCGGCCGCTTCGGCCTGCTCCCGATCGTCTGGGTCGGCATCGGCCTGTCGGTCTTCCAGCAGCTGGTCGGCATCAACGTGATCTTCTACTACTCGTCGATCCTGTGGCAGTCGGTCGGCATCGACCAGAGCAACTCGCTGCTGATCAGCTTCGTCGGCTCGGTGATCAACATCATCGGCACCGTGATCGCGATCCTGCTGGTCGACCGGATCGGCCGCAAGCCGCTCGCCCTGATCGGCTCGGCCGGCATGGCGGTCGCGCTCGGCACGGCCGGCTGGGCCTTCTCCTCGGCCACCGGCAGCGGGGACAACCTCACCCTGCCGGACCTCCAGGGCACCGTGGCCCTCGTCGCCGCCAACGCGTTCGTGCTGTTCTTCGCGATGTCCTGGGGCGTGGTCGTCTGGGTGATGCTCGGCGAGATGTTCCCGAACCGGATCCGCGCCGCCGCGCTCTCCGTCGCCGCCTCCGCGCAGTGGATCGCGAACTGGGCGATCACCGTCTCGTTCCCGTCCATGTCGCGCTGGAACCTGTCGGCGACGTACCTGGTCTACGCCGCCTTCGCCGCGCTCTCCATCCTCTTCGTGGCGAAGTTCATGAAGGAGACCAAGGGCATCCGGCTGGAGGACATGGGCTGATCCGCCCGGTCGGACGCCCGGCCCCCGCACCCCGACGCGCTCGGCGCAGGGGGTGCGGGGGCCGCGTCGTTCCCGCTGGGCCCGCACCGGAGCTGCTCGGAGTCGCCACCGGGCCTTTCGCCGTGGCGGCCGGGGCCGGGGCAGCGCCTCAGGGCCGCTCGGCGAGCCGGGCGTAGCGCAGCGCCAGCCCGTCCAGCAGCGCCTCCAGCCCGGTCTCGAACGCCCCCTCGTCCACCGTCCCCCGGTGCCCGGCCAGCCGGTGGGCCTCGCCGAGGTGCGGGTAGTCGGCGGCGTCGTAGACCTCGGCGTCCGCCGGGAAGCCGGCCGCGAAGGACGCGAGCGCCGAACCGGTGACGAAGTAGCGCATCAGCGCGCCGATCCTGGTCGCCTGACCGCGCGGCCAGCCGGACTCGACCAGGTGCCCGAAGACCGCGTCGGCCAGCCGCAGGGCGTTCGGCCGTCGGCCGGGGCCCTGGGCGAGCACCGGGACGATGTTGGGGTGGGCGGCCAGCGCCGCCCGGTAGGAGCGGGCCCAGTCGCGCAGTGCCTCCGGCCAGGGGCTCCGGCCGGCGCCGTCCGCGCCCACCCCGCCCTCCGCGCCCTCCGCGCCCTCGGCGCCCTCGGCCCCGGGGCCGCCCCGGGCCGCGAACATCGACAGGTCGACCTCGCCGATCACGCTGTCCACCACCGCGTCCAGCAGCTCGTCCTTGGTGGCGAAGTGGTTGTACAGCGAGGGCCCGCTGACCGACAGCTCGGTGGCGAGCCGGCGGGTGGAGAGGGCGTCCAGCCCCTCGTCGTCGATCAGCCGCAGCGCGGCGGCGACGATGCGCTCGCGGCTGAGCAGCGGGGTGCGTGGACGGGCCATCGCGGCGGGTGCCTCCGGTTCCTCCGGTCGGGTGCGTCGGGGACCGATTCTGGCAGGTGCCCCTTCCCAGCGCGGCCCGGCCGGGGCTACAGTCCCCTCATAAAACTTGCAGCGCTAGTTTAACGGGGTCCGCCCGGGCGTCGGGCCCCGGACACCGGATTCGGGAGCCGCCGTGAACCTGGAGTTGTCCGAGGAGCAGAGCGCCGTCCGGGACCTCGCCGCCTCCTTCACCGACCGTGAGATCGTCCCGTACGCCGCCGGGTGGGACCGTGCCGAGTCCGTCGACCGGGCGGTCATCGGCAAGCTGGCGGAGGTCGGCTTCCTCGGGCTGACCCTCCCGGAGGAGTACGGCGGCAGCGGCGGCGACCACCTGGCGTACTGCCTCGTCCTGGAGGAGCTCGGGCGCGGCGACTCGGCCGTGCGCGGGATCGTCTCGGTCTCGCTCGGCCTGGTCGGCAAGTCGGTCAACGCCTTCGGCACCGAGGAGCAGAAGCGGCACTGGCTGCCCCGGCTCACCTCCGGCCAGGCGCTGGGCTGCTTCGCGCTCACCGAGCCGGGCACCGGATCGGACGCCGCCAACCTCACCACCCGGGCCGTCCGGGACGGCGGTGACTGGCTGATCAGCGGTGCCAAGACCTTCATCACCAACGGCACCTGGGCCGACGTCGCCCTGGTCTTCGCCCGCACCGGCGGCGACGGCCCCGAGCAGCGGGGCCACCGCGGGATCACCGCCTTCCTGGTCCCCACCGACCTGCCCGGCTTCACCCGCACCGAGATCCACGGCAAGCTCGGCCTGCGCGGCCAGGCCACCGCGGCCCTCTCCTTCGAGGAGGTCCGGGTGCCGGACAGCGCCCGGCTCGGCGAGGTGGGCAGGGGGTTCACGGTGGCGATGGCCGCACTGGCCAAGGGCCGGATGTCGGTGGCGGCCGGCTGCGTCGGCATCGCCCGGGCCTGCCTGGAGGCCGCCGTCCGCTACGCGGGCGAGCGCGAGCAGTTCGGCCGGCCGATCGCCTCCCGCCAACTCGTCCAGGAGCTGCTGGCCGGCATCGCCGTGGACGTCGAGGCCGCCCGGCTGCTCACCTGGAAGGTCGCCGACCACATCGAGCGCGGCCTGCCGTTCGCCACCGAGTCCTCCGTCGCCAAGCTGTACGCCAGCGAGGCCGCCGTCCGCGCCGCCAACAACGCGCTCCAGGTCTTCGGCGGCTACGGGTTCATCGACGAGTACCCGGTCGGCAAGTACCTGCGCGACGCGCGGGTGATGACCCTCTACGAGGGCACCAGCCAGATCCACCAGTTGCTCATCGGGCGCGCCCTCACCGGCGTCAACGCCTTCTGACGGCGCCGACGCCCGGGCCCGGCCCACCCCGCCCCGCCCCGACACCCGACAAGGAGCCCGACGACGTGCGTCCCGTCTACTTCGCCGCCGCCCGCCGCACACCCATCGGCCGGCTGCGCGGCGTGCTCGCCGCGGTCCGTCCGGACGACCTCTCGGCCACCGTGCTGCGCGCCCTGCTCGCCGACGCGCCCGCGCTCGACCCGGCCCGGATCGACGACGTCTACTGGGGCGCCGCCAACCAGGCCGGCGAGGACAACCGCAACGCCGCCCGGATGGCCGTCCTGCTGGCCGGCCTGCCGGAGACCGTCCCCGGAGCCACCGTCAACCGGCTCTGCGCCTCAGGCCTGGAGGCCGTCACCCTCGCCGCCCGGGCCATCGGCTCCGGCGAGGCGGACGTGGTGCTGGCCGGCGGCTGCGAGTCGATGACCCGCGCCCCCTTCGTCCTGCCCCGCCCCGACGAGGCGCTGCCGCACCGGATGGAGACCTTCGACACCCGGCTCGGCTGGCGGCTCACCAACCCCCGGATGGCCGAGCTGCACGGCGTGCTCAGCATGGGCGAGACCGCCGAGGAGGTGGCCACCCGTTACGGCATCGGCCGGGAGCGCCAGGACGCCTTCGCGCTGCGCAGCCACCGGCTGGCCGGCGCCGCCCGCAAGGACGGGCACTTCGACGCGGAGCTCGTCCCGGTCGAGCGGCCGGACGGGGTGACGGTGAGCCGGGACGAGGGCATCCGCGAGGACACCAGCCTGGCCAAGCTCGCCGGGCTCAAGCCGGTGTTCCGGCCCGGGGGCACCGTCACGGCCGGGAACGCCTCGCCGATGAACGACGGCGCGGCCGGGCTGCTCCTGGTCGGCGAGGAGGCGCTGCGCGACCTCGGGCTCCAGCCGCTCGGCCGGTACGTGGCCGGCGCCTCGGCCGGGGTGCACCCGGACGTGATGGGCATCGGCCCCGTCCCGGCCACGGCGAAG
The DNA here is from genome assembly GCF_044391605.1 of Kitasatospora sp. NPDC018619. Taxonomy (NCBI): domain Bacteria; kingdom Bacillati; phylum Actinomycetota; class Actinomycetes; order Kitasatosporales; family Streptomycetaceae; genus Kitasatospora; species Kitasatospora sp. NPDC018619. The sequence continues at coordinate 527,567 of NZ_JBISAI010000001.1, read as the reverse complement.
GTGCTCGCGCGGGCCGGCTGGTCGCTCGCCGACCTGGACACCGCCGAGCTGAACGAGGCCTTCGCCGCCCAGGCGCTCGCCTCCGCCGACGGCATCGGGTTCGACCCTGAGCGGGCCGAGGAGGTGGTCAACCCCAGTGGCGGGGCGATCGCGCTCGGCCACCCCCTGGGGGGCTCCGGCGCCCGCATCCTCACCACCCTGCTGCACCGGATGCGCCGTACCGGTGCCCGGCGCGGGCTCGCCACCATGTGCGTGGGCGTGGGGCAGGGTACGGCCGTGCTGGTCGAGAAGGTCTGAACGGCCGACGGACGTCCCGGACGTCGCGGACGTCACCCGTCGGTCCACACTTCGAAGGAGTTCGCATGACGCGGTTCGTGGGGAAGGTCGCCGTGGTCACCGGCGCGGCGCAGGGCATCGGGGCGGCCACCGCCCGCCTGCTGGCGCAGGAGGGCGCGGCGGTCGCCGTCGTCGACCTCACCGCCGAGCGCGCGGCCGGGACGGTCGCGGAGATCACCGCCAAGGGCGGCACCGCCCGGGCGTACGGCTGCGACGTGGCCGACTACGACGCGGTGGAGTCGGTGTTCGCGCAGGTCGCGGCGGAGCTCGGCGGGGTGCACATCCTGGTCAACAACGCCGGGATCACCCGGGACAACCTGTTCTTCAGGATGCCGAAGTCCGACTGGGACGCGGTGCTGACGGTCAACCTGACCAGCGCGTACAACTGCAGCCACGTCGCGCAGAAGTACATGGTGGCGCAGAAGTACGGGAAGATCGTCTCGCTCAGCTCGCGCTCGGCCCTCGGCAACCGGGGCCAGGCCAACTACGCGGCCGCCAAGGCCGGCATCCAGGGCCTCACCGCGACCCTGGCGATCGAGCTCGGGCCGTTCAACATCAACGTCAACGCCGTCGCCCCCGGGTACATCGCCACCGCGATGACCGCGGCCACCGCCGAGCGGGTCGGCAGCAGCCCCGAGGACCACCAGGCCGAGGTCGCCGCCCGCACGCCGCTGCGCCGGGTCGGCCGACCGGAGGAGATCGCCTCGGTCGTCGCCTTCCTGGCCAGCGAGGAGGCCTCCTACGTCAGCGGGCAGACCCTGTACGTCAACGGCGGGGCGCGCTAGCAGGCGGCCTGACGTGCCGTCACCCGGCCGTCCCGGACGGGGGGTTACCTTCCCCTGGGACGGCCTTTACCTTTTCGCGTGGCCGAGCATGACCATCACCTTGATCACATGACCCCACCAAATGACTATGGCATGATCATGCTGTGATCGATGGGATGGCCGGACCGACCCGACCGAACCAGGTCGGGCCCTGCGCCCCAAGGAGTCCCATGGGCAGCCCCGCCACCCTCCGCCGCGCCCTGGCCCTGCTCGCCGTGGGGGCCACCGCCCTCACGGCCGGGACCGTCGCCGTACCGGCCGCCGGCACCGCGATCGCCGCCCCCACGCACGACCTCACCGGCGTCCACGTGCGCCCCGCCTCCTTCGGACAGCACAGCACCCAGGGCCGCCCCGCCCCGCTGAGCACCGCCCAGTGCGTCAGCCAGGTCGGCATCCACTGCTACTCGCCGCTCCAGTACCGGACCGCCTACAACCTGAACCCGCTGTACCAGGAGGGCATCACCGGCAAGGGCCGCACGATCGTCATCGTCGACTCCTTCGGCTCGCCGACCATCCAGCACGACCTGGAGGTCTTCGACAAGCAGTGGGGCATCCCCGACACCAACGTCGAGGTGGTCAAGTGGGGCAACGTCCCCACCTGGGACCCGAAGAACCCCGACCACACCGGCTGGGCCGGCGAGACCACCCTGGACGTCGAGTACGCCCACGCGATCGCCCCCGACGCGCACATCATCCTGGTCGAGACCGGCGTCGCGGAGACCGAGGGCACCACCGGCCTGCCCGAGATGATGGACGCCGAGAAGGCCCTCATCAAGGCCGGGCGCGCCGACGTCATCTCGCAGAGCTTCGGCGCCACCGAGAACACCTTCCCGGGGTACGACAAGGGCGACTTCAAGTCGCTCACCGACCTGCGCTACGCCTTCCAGGCCGCCGCCGAGCACAACGTGACGGTGCTCGCCGCCTCCGGCGACAACGGCGCCACCGACGCCCAGGAGAACGGCTCCGACCTGTACCCGTACAAGGTCAACTCCTGGCCGTCCTCGGACCCGCTGGTCACCTCCATCGGCGGCACCCAGCTCACCCTGGACGACGCCGGCAACCGCACCGCGCCCGACAAGGTGTGGCACGACAAGTCCGGCGCCGGCGGCGGTGGCGTCTCGGGCGTCTTCGAGCGCCCGTGGTACCAGGCAGGTGTCGCCGGCGTGACCGGCAACCACCGCGGCACCCCGGACATCAGCATGAGCGCGGCCGTGGACGGCGCCGCCTGGACCTACGAGTCCTACGACCCGACCTCGGTCGGCTGGCACCTCACCGGCGGCACCAGCGAGGCCACCCCGCTGTTCTCGGGCGTCGTCGCGCTCGCCGACCAGCTCGCCGGGCACCGCCTCGGCCAGCTCAACTGGCGGCTGTACGGCCTGAACCTGCTGCCGGGCAAGTGGAGCGGCATCGTGGACGTGAAGCAGGGCGACAACGGCTGGAACGGCGTCACCGGCTACGACGCGACCGAGGGCTACGACCTCGCCAGCGGCCTGGGCACCATCGACGGCGCGCAGTTCGTGCACGCGATCGCCGGCCGGTGAGCGGGCGGGCTGCGGGGCACGGCCGACAGGCGAGGCGTAACAAGTAACAAGTAACGGACGACAGCGAACAGCTGACAGATGTTGAAATCTGTCAGCTGTTCGCTGTCTGCTGTTCGCTGGCCTCCGACCGCCGGGCGGCCGGGGCCGGTCAGCCCGTGGCGGCCAGCTGGGCGAGGTAGCGCTCGGCGGCCCGGAGCTTGCGGCCGTCGGGGCCCGGCAGGTAGGCGCGCAGCTCGATGATCTCCGGCGCGATCCGGATCGCCTCCGCGCGGTCGGTGATCGCACGCCAGCAGGCCTCGGCGTTGGTGGCCGCCCGCTGGGTCTCCACGTGGTCCGGGCCCTGCGAGCGGAGCAGCGTCAGCGCCACCTCGCGGTAGATGTCCGCGGCCTCGGCCGACCGGCCCGCGAGCCGGCAGACGTGCGCCCGGACCTGCCGGACCTGGAGCACCGGCTCGGAGACGGCGCCGTGCTCGGCGATCGCCTCCAGTTCGAGGGCGAAGGCCAGGTCGGTCGCGGCGGCGTGGTCCCCGGCGTCGGCGCTCCGGACGATCCGTCCGATGACCTCGCGGTAGTCCGCGCGGGGCGGAGCGGCCGCGGCGGCCCCGTCGGCCTCGGCGACGGCGGGAGGCTCGTCGGACGGGGCGGCCGCGGCCGGCGCCTCGCCGACCGGGGCGTCCGCGGCCGGCGCCTCCTCGCGCGGCACGAGGTCGGTCGGCACCTCGGCGGCAGGCTCCTCGCCCGTCGGCGCCTCGGCCGCGGTCGGCTCCTCCGCCGGAACGGCGCCCGCCGGCACCTCGTCCGCGGGCTCCTCGCCCGAAGGCACCCCGTATGCCGGGGCGGCGTCCCCGGGCTCCTCCGCGCCCTCGGGTGCCTCCGCCACGGCCTCCTCGCCCGCGCCCCCGTCCGTCTTCTCCTCCACCCGCGCGGCGGACTCCGCAGCGGCAGCCCCGACACCCTCGGCGGCCTCGGCCGCCCCGACGCCCTCGTCGTCCACCGCGGGCTGCTCCTGCGGGAGTTCGGGCCCGGCGGCGGCATCCTCCGTCGGCTCCGGCCGCCCCTTGCGGAGCGAGACGCCCGCCAAGGGCGCGCCGCCCTCGGGCACGTCGCCCGCCGGAGCGGTCTTGAGCAGGGTCACGCCCGGCGCCTCCTCGCTCCCGCCCGCCTTCAGCAGGCTGACCGGGCGGGCCCGCCGTGGCGTGGCCGGTACGCCCGGCTTGACCAGGCTGACCGGACCGCCCGCGACCACCGGGGGCCCGGCCGGGGCGACGGAGGGGGCCACACCGGCCGGCTCGACCGCCGCCGGGGCCGCCACCGGCCGCTCAGGGACGGCGTCCCGGGGCTCCGCCGGACGCGGCAGCGGCGCCACGGGAGCCGGCGCCGCCTCGGTCGGCGATCCCTCGCCGCGACGGGCGGTGTTGCGGAAGAACGGCCGGTCCGGGGCGTGGGTGGCCAGGATGACCACGTCCGGCCGCAGCACCGAGTACACCTGCTGCCGCAGCTGCTCCGGCGCGAGCACCTCGCCCGCGCCGGGGCGGCCGCCGTGCAGCGCCTCGATCAGGGCGCGGGTGAAGGTGCCGATCTGCTCAGGGTCCGGGCTGACCACCGCCCACAGCGGAATGCCCTCGCTCAGCGGCGAGACGGTGCCCTGGAGGTACGGCCAGGCGTTCTGGTCGGCGCTCAGGTCCGCGATGACGAGGGTCTGCCACTCGGCCGGACGGTGGCTCAGCTCGGCGGCGACGGCCTGCCAGGGGAGGCCGTCCTGCTTGGCGTCGCGCAGGGTCAGCTGGAGCTGGCCGCCGCGCTTGTCGGCGACGATGTGACCGCCCAGGTGGATCAGCAGCGGCCCCGGGTGCCGCGAGGCGGCGCGCAGGTGGGCGAGGACGGTGTGCGGGTCGCCGGCGCCGGGGAGGTGGACGGCGTCCACCGCGTCCGCGGCGAGCAGCACCTGCGGCGAGACGGCGGCGAGCATCGCCGAGAGCACCGGCGCCTGGGCCGGTCCGCCGCGGCCCCAGGTGCGGCGGCCGGAGCTGCCGTACCCGCCCTCGACCACCAGGATCCGACCGCGCGGCGCGGCACCGAGCCCGCCCGCGCCGGCGGCCCCGGGCGCCGCGTTCTGGACCGGGAAGGGCGGCGGGGTCGCCGCGGCCGCGGCCCCGGCGGCGGGCAGCCCGGTGAGGGTCCATCCGGTGGGGGCGACGGGCGGCGCGCTCGGCGGCACGACCGGGGGCGCGGGAGGGGCGGCCGGGGGCGCCGGCGGTTCGTACAGCGCGGCGGGACCGGGCGGGTGCTCCTCGGCCGGGAGGCGCGGGGGCGGCGGTACGGCGTCCCAGGGCCCCCCGTCGGCTACCGGGTCGGGGCCTCCGGAAACCGCTGTCGTCTCCGCCATCTCCTGGTCACCGCCCCGCCCCGCCGCTCCCGCGGCGTCTGATGCCCTTGCCTGCGTGGTGCCTGCCACCACACTCCGTGCGCGCCACCCTACGAGATCCCGGCTCACCCGTTCCAGGCCGGGTGGCCGATCGGCGCGCCACGCCGCCCGCGCGGCCCGTACCGGGCCCGTACCGGGCCGCCGGACCACCCCCTAAGGTGCCGTCATGACCGGTACTGACCGCCCCCTGGTCTTCCTCGACGTGGACGGGCCGCTGATCCCCTTCGGGGACCCTCCGCCGGGCGGCTACCCCGTCCACCGCAGCCCGTACGTGCGGCCCGGCACGGTGCCCGGCGGGAATCCACTGATCACCCGGGTGGACCCGGAGTTGGGGCGGCGGCTGCTCGGCCTGCCCGGCGATCCGGTGTGGGCCACCACCTGGTTCGAGGACGCCAACGAGTGCCTGGCGCCCTGGCTCGGCCTGCCCCGACTGCCGGTCGTGCCCTGGCCGGTGGACGAGCCGGCCCCGGCGGACGGACCGGACGGGCCGACCGGTCGGGCCGGCCTGCACGGGAAGACCCGCGCGCTGGTCGCGTGGGCCGACGGACGGCCGTTCGCCTGGGTGGACGACGAGATCACCGCCGCCGACCGCCGCTGGGTGGCCGCCCACTCCCCCGCCCCCGCCCTGCTGCACCGGGTGGACCACCGACGCGGCCTCACCGAGGCCGACTTCACCGCCCTGGACGCCTGGCTGCGCACGGTCTGACCGACGCCGCGCCGCCCGCGCCGCCCGCTCCACCCGCGGCCCGTCGCCGGCCCGTCGCCGCCGGCCCGTCAACGCCGCTGCCCGGCCGCCCCCGTGGGCGCGGCCGGGCAGTCGGCGGTACGGGTCAGGAGCCCGCGAGCAGGTCCCGCAGCAGGGCGACGGTGTCGGCGTCCAGGTCCCGGCCGGTACGACGGCTGAGCGCGTCCAAGCGGTTGACGGCGCGCAGCAGTTGGTCCCGGGCGCCGGCCGAGGCGTAGGCGTAGAACAGGTCCCGGTGCAGCAGTTCGACGTCCGGGGCGACGGCGAGGCCGCGGAAGACGGCGGCCTCGGCGCTGCGGTGGTCGCCGTACTGGAGGCGGCGGGCGGCGAGTTCGTGGGCCGTGTCGACGATCGCCGCGATCATGTCCTGCCGCTCGGCCTCGGCCCAACCGTACGAGGCCGGCGGGGCCTCGGCGAACGGCGCACCGCGGACCAGCGCCAGGGCGTGGGCGAGGGCCGCGTCGGCGGTGGCGCTGGTGCTGCGCATGCCGCGCCGGTAGAGGCTGCGGAACTCGTCCCAGTCGCAGGTGACCGCCGGGGCGAAGGAGTAGCCCTCGGTGCCCTCGGTCGCCAGGAAGGCGAGGCCCTCCGAGGAGGTGCCGAACCACGCCGCCAGGTCGGCGAGTTTGGCCCGCAGCGGGCTCTCGGTGCCGGCCGTGGTGGGGTGCGGGTCGAGGTGTGCCGCGCCCGGGTGCAGGTCGTGGTCGAGCGCGTGGTGGTCGGCCCCGGGGCGCAGTGCCAGGTAGACGGCCAGCTCGGTGAGCCGGGGCAGCGCTCCGGGTGCGGCGGCGCCGAGGGCGCCCGCGACGTCCACCGGCCCGAGCAGCCGGATCCGGGGCGCGTTGCGGGGCGCGTGCGCCTCCGGGGAGCGGAGGATCGCGAGCAGGTCGTCGCTGTCGCTGCGGCCGGGCGTCGTCCGCGCGACCGGGGCGGCGGCAGGGCCGGGTTCGACGCCGGGCTCGGAGCGCTCCGTGCCGACGGCCTCCTCGGCTCCGACGGGCTCCGCCACCACGGCGGCTCCGGCGGGGCCGGCTCCGGCCGCGGCAGCGACGGCGGGCTCGGGGGCGGCCGCAGCGGCGGGCTCGGCCGACGGCGCCGGGCTCCCGGTCGTCGTCGATCCGTCCGGCTCCGCGACGGCGGGCTCCCCCGGGGCCTGCTGCGGCACGACCGGCTGCGGCACGACCGGCTGGACGGCGAGCACGACCGTCGCCGTGGACTCCGAGGAGCCCTCCCCCGGCTCGGCCGCTCCCTCGCCCTGCGGCCCGCCCGGCCGCCGCAGGTCACGGGTGGTCTCGTCGGTGGCCGCCTGCCGTCCCTGCCCGTTGACGGCGAACCGCGCCGGTCCGGCCGGTACCGGCCCCGAGGCCAGGGTCGGGGTCGGCGCCGACGCCGCGGGCGGCAGCGCGGCCGGGGTGGCCGGGGTGGGCGCGGGGGCGGGCGTCACCGGGTCGGTGCCCGCGAACGGGCTGGCCCCGGTGCCGATCACCCGGGCGAGCAGCCGGGGACCGGCGGCCGCGTCCGAGCCCTCCTCCGCGGCTCCGGCCGACGCGCCACCGGCCGGGGCGCCGTCGGCCGACACACCGCCGGCCGGGGCGCCCCCGGCCAGGGCCCCGACCGCCGCCGACGCCCCGACGGCGGCCAGCACCGGTACGGTGGCGGGCAGTTCGGTGGTGTCGGTGTCGTCCTCCGGCCCGTCCAACGTCCAGGCCGGAGCCGGGTGCTGGGTGGTGTCGTCGGCGACCCGGAGCAGCTCCGCCACCTGGTCGTACTGCCGGCCGGTGAGCCGCTGGAGCTCGACCGTGAGGTGCAGGCCCGGGATGGCGGCCTGGCCGACGGTCGGCAGGGTCCAGCGGGCGACCGGCCCGGTGCCGCGCTCGGGAGCGCGGGTGACGACGGCCACGCAGGTGCGCGGCCGGGCGTCCAGCAGGCGTCCGAGCTCGGCCGGGACGTCCCCGCCGGGCTGGTGAGCGCAGAGCACGATCTCGGGCGTCCAGGACTCGTCGGCCTGGCCCCGGCTGCGGGCCTCGCGCGGGCTGGTCGCCTCGGCCGCGACGAGGGTGGCGCGGGCCTTGGCGGTGCGCGGGCCGAGGGCCGCGAGCGCGGCCTCCAGGGTGGGGTGGCGGTGCACGCGTTCGGCGGCCGGGCCGGTGATCGGCACCTCTTCGGCCAGGTCGACCAGGTGCAGGTGGAGCCGGTCGGCGAGCGGGCTGTGGGCCAGCTCGATGGCGAGGGTGCGCAGCACGTCGCGGGCGTCGTCCGGATGGCCGGACAGGTGCAGCAGCCGGACGGCCTCCAGGTCGGCGAGGACTACCGAGCCGTCCGGCGAGGTGCCGAGGGTGACCAGCGCCGGGTAGGGCGCGGCGGTCTTCCGGGCCTGGGCGGCACCGAGCAGGTCGCCGGAGTCGGCACTGCACCACCACACGTTGGCGGCGTGCGCGGCGCGGAACGGCGCGATCGGGGTGGCCGGGCCGGACAGGTGCAGCTCGATGGTCTGGTCCGGGGTGATCCGGGCGGCGACGATGGCGGGCAGCCGCTTGCCGCCGCGCACGGTGTTGCGGGCCAGGGTGCGCAGGGCGCGGTCCAGCAGCTCCAGTCCGGCCTGGTCCTGCCGGGCCATCAGCTCGTTCTCGAAGGCGGCGGCCTCGGCCTCGGGCATCGCGATCCGGTGCCGGGGGCGGCGGGCGCGCTGCTGGGTGCCGCGCTTGTGGGCGACGGTACCGACCATGATCGCGGCGAGCAGCACACCGACCGTGGAGGCCGAGAGGGCGACGGTGTAGTCGCCGCTGGGGGCCGGGGCGGCGTGCGCGGCGGGGGCGGGCGCGTGGGTCGGCGCGTGCGTGGGCGCGGGCGCCGGGGCCGACTGCGGCGCGCCCGGCGCGGGAGCCCCCGGCGCCGGAGCCTGATCGGCGGGCGCCGGTGCCGGGGCCTGGGCCTGATCGGCGGGCGCGGGCGCGGGCGCCGGGGCCGGGGTCTGATCAGCGGGCGCGGGCGCCGGTGCCGGGGCCTGGTCGGCCGCAGCCGGAGCGGCACCGCCCGTCCCCGGCACCGCGAGCACCATCCCCGGCACGACCACGTCCGGGTCCGTCAGCCGCTCGCCGTCCGGGGCCTGCACCCCCTTGTTCGCCTCGAACAGGGCCGGCCACTGCTCGCCGTCCCCCAGCTCCCGCTGGGCGATCGCCGACAGGCTCTCCCCGGCCTGGACGGTGACGGTCCGCTGCCCGCCCGCACCACCGGGCGCCCCGGCCTCCGTCCCGGCCGGCGGGGCGCTCTGCGGCGCGCCCTGCGCCGTTCCCCCTCCCGGAGCCGGAGCGGGAGCCGGTGCCGGTGCACCCGCGTCGTCCGGCTTGGCGTCCGCCGGCATCAGCAGCTCCCAGCCGGGCTGGATCGGCCGGTCGGCGTCGAAGCGGATGCCCGAATCGCCCATCACCCGGCCGTCGTTGAGCTTGGCGATCTCCACCCACCGCTCCCCCGAGCCCAGTTGGCGCTCGGCGATGGACCACAGGCTGTCGGCCGGGCGGGAGTCCCGCACCGTGTACGTGGGCTGCTGCTGCTCGGCGGCCGGGGTCAGGGCCGGTGCGGCAGGCGCGGCAGGCAGCGCGGCGCGCTGCACGCCCGACGTCAACTGCGCCTGGGCCACGGCGGCGTGGGACAGTTCGGGGACGGCCGCGAACGCCGAGCCGGCCACCGGGAGCAGCGCCAGCACCGAGCCGACCAGCCCGGCCGCGAGCCGCTGGCTCCAGCCGAAGGCCGGGATGCGGCGGGCGATCCGGCCGCGCAGCTGGGCGGGGACCTCCAGCAGGACGGACAGCGCGAAGCAGGCCCAGGCGAGCCAGCCGACCACCACCAGCGCCCACAGGAACAGGCTTCCGTCGTCCGGACCGGTGAGCGCCTCGCCCACCCCGCCCGAGGCGACCTCGCCCATCCCGGCGACCGCGTCGGTGCCGTAGAGCAGCAGCGCGGGGACGCCGAACAGCAGGGCGACCAGGGCGACCAGCGCGCCGAGCGCGGTGATCACGGCGCGGCCGCGGCCGCGGGGTGGTCGGGGCGCCGGGGCGGCGGGCCTCCGGGCGCCGCCGGCGCGGTGGGACGTCCCGGCCCGGCCGCTCGGGGCCTGGGCGGTACGGGCCTGGTCCTTGGCACGTGGCGCGGCCATCAGTCGGTCTCCGCTTTCTCGACTCCGTGGACGAGGGTCGCACTGCCCTTGCCCGTTACCTTCCGTTCCCCGAGGGCGCCCAGCAGCACCGGGCGGTAGTCGGCCTGCACGGTGACGGTGACGACCTTGCCGTCACCGGAGAAGGCGACGTCGCCCGCCCGCAGGCCGTACAGGGCGAGGTAGGCGTCGGCGGCGTCCCGGACGTACTTCTCCTGGACCTTGAAGCCCTGGCCCTGCAGGACGGCGGCCCGGTCGAGTTGCTGCCCGCCGACCCGCGCGGCCTCCAGGGCGTAGGCGTCGGTCCGCTCGGCGACCCGCAGCCGGCCGCCGGCGTCGATCACCAGGGCGATGACGAGCACGACGAAGGCCGCGCAGATCGCCACGAAGAGGGCCACCGCGCCCCGGTCGGACCGGCGCGCCGACAGCCGTCGCCGCAGACGGCTCACCACTTCCGTCCCCTCCCCCCACTTCGCACGACGCTCTCCCCACCGGCCCCCACCGGGCGCCGCTCGGTACCGTTGTGTCATCCCCCGAGCGCTCTCCGCTTGCGTCTCCCCCGCACGGGCCGTCTCCAATCCCCCGTCTTGCGGGGGACGGCACCGCGCGCCGTCACGTGCCCCGGTAACGGTCCACCACCGAGGTGAACTCGCCGACGAGGTGCTTCGTCACGGGCACCCCGGACGGCCCGCCCAGCAGGTCGGCGAGTTCCACGTCGCAGACCACCCTGACCGTCACGGTGGTGACCGGTCCGCCCGGCAGCTCCAGCTCCCCCCGGGCCACCCGCACCTCCCCGTCGCGGCAGGACACTCCCTGCTGGCGCAGCGTCGCGAGGGCGGACTCCCTGGCCGGCTGGTCCATCCCGTCCACGCTGCGCTGGAGCGAGGCCGTCCTGGCCGCGGCCCGCGCGGCGGCCTCCACGGTGCCGGCCGTGCTCTGCACCCGTCCGGCGGCGACGGCCAGCAGGACCAGCCCGACCACCCCCGGCACCACGATCGCCGCCTCGATGGCGATCCCGCCGCGGTCCCGCCGGCGCCGCCACGGCCGGAGCCGGTGGCCCGCCGACCGCGCCGTGCCCGTCACGGCTTCACCACCGGCGGGACGAAGCGCTCGCGCGGTGCCTCCGCGAACTGGGTGATGTCGGGCGCCTTGAGCCCGGGTATCAGCAGCGGCGGGGCCAGCCGCACGGTGACCCGGATGGTCTGCGCCGTGCTGCCGTCGGTCCGCACCGTGTACCCGTGCACCCCCTGCCGGTCGAGGAAGTCGCGGGCCTGCCGCTGGGCCGCCTCGTTCTTCTCGCCATCCGTCGCGCTGCCCTGCACCCGTCCCGCGTCCACGCCCTCGCGGGCGGCGGTGAGCGCGACCTGCCGGTCGTACCACCACAGCGCGGCCTGGACGACGAGCATCAGGAGCACCAGGACGACCGGGAAGACGATGGCGAGGCTCACGCTCATCGACCCCCGGTCGCCCCTGCGGCGCAGAGCGGCACGCATCACGGGGTGGCGCCGCCCGCGCCCGCGCCCGGCATGTTCGGGTCCTGCTCGACCTTCTTGACGACCTTCTCCTTCAGCAGGTACAGCGCGCCCGCCACGGCACCCGCGACGAAGACCAACGCGATGATGGCGAGGGCGAGTTCGATGCTGATCGCGCCGCGGTCACCGCGTGCCCGGGCGGCCCGCAGCCGGCCGACCCGGAAGGTGAACATCAGCAGCGCGAACTGCACGGGTAGCAGGAGGGGGCGCAGCGCCCGGCCCGCCAGCTGGACGAGTCGTACGGTCATCGGGTTCTCCCGGGGGGTGTCACGGTGTGGTGTGGTGTGCTGTGGTGCCGACTGCTCCGGTACGGAGGCCGGACGGGCGGGCGGACGCGGTCAGTTGAGCATCTGGTGCAGCGCGGGGAAGACGATCAGGACGGTCATCAGCAGGGTCAACGCGGCCCCGGGCGCGACCATCCGCTCGCTGTCGGCGTTCGCCCGGGCGAGGTCCTCGGCGAGGAGTTCCCCGCGCAGGCTCCTGGCACGGGCCCGCAGGGTGTCGTACACGGCGGCGCCGTCGGTGCCGGACAGCCGCATGATGTCCGCCACGTCCTGGAGCGGGCTGAGCCCCAACTCCTCGGCCAGCGCGTCGAGTCCGGCCCACGGCGGGAGCCGGTCGGTGGCCGCGCGCTCCAGGGCGTCGCGGATCCGCCGGAACACCGCGCCCTGCCCCACGGCGGCGGCCCGGCGCAGCGCCTCGGCGGGGCCGCAGTCGGCGGCCCGCTCCATCGCGACGAGCTCCAGGTAGGCGGCGATGCCGTGCAGGTACTCGGTGCGCGCCTCCTTGGCCTCGCCGCGCACGATGGCGTCCGGCACGAACCAGAGCAGTCCGGCCAGCAGCGGCCCGGCGACCAGCGGCAGGGCGAACGGCAGTCCGACGTCCATCAGCGCGGCCATCGCGCCCAGGTAGGCGGGCAGCACCAGGCCGAGCGCGGCGAACAGCAGCTTGTGCACCATGAACCGGGCCGGGGTGCGGCCGATCAGGGCGAGTTCGCGGCGCGGGACGGTGACCCAGCGCAGGTGGGCGGACCGCTCGCCGATCCGGTCGTACCAGCGGGGCCGCTCGTCCGGGTCCTGTTCGCGGTCGGCGGGGGTGGCGTGCAGCCGGTCCAGCGCCTGGCGCAGGTCCGGCGGGGCGGGCCGCAGTTCGGCGACCAGCAGGGCGAGGCCGCCGGCCGCTGCGGCTCCGGCCAGCACGGACCAGGGGGAGATCACCGGACCTCCCCGAGCTGCTCGGCCGGCTCCGGCCGGGCGGCCGGCTCCGGCCGGGCGGCCGGCGCGGCGCTCCGCCGTCCGCTCCTGCTGCGCCGGTCGGGCGTCAGCAGCCGGGGCACCAGCGGGTGCGAGGCCAGCGCCCGCATCCAGGCGATGATCGCCACGAACAGCAGGGCGACCACGGCGAGCACCACCTGGCCGAGGAGCGTCCCGTACGGCCGGGTGTACTCGGTGTTGAAGGAGCCGACCGTGACGACCAGCACGATGATGCCGACCAGCCAGCGGATGGTGGTCCGGTGCTTGGCCCGGTCGGCCTCGATGGCGCGGCGCTGACGGACCTCCTCGCGGACCGAGTCGGCCATGTCGGAGAGCGTGCGGGCCAGGCCGGGGCCGCTGTCGCCGGCCCGCAGCACCAGCGCGGCGAGCACCTTGTCGGCGGTGGCGTCGGCGAGGCTGTCGGCGAAGGAGCGCAGCGCCTCCTCGGGCCGCCAGCGGGCCTGCAACCGGGCGGCCAGCTCGCCGATCTCGTCCTCCAGGGCGGCCGGGGCGGTGCGGCGGCTGGTGACGATGGCCTGGTTGAGGCCGACGCCGAGCAGCAGCACGTCGGCGATCCGCTGGGTCCACTCGGAGAGCGCCTCCAGCCGCTCGATCCGGTGGGTGTCGGGGCGGGTGGTGTCGAACAGCCAGGGCAGGCCGAAGACGGCCAGCGGCACCAGCAGCGCGGTCAGCGGGATGCCGGTGAACAGCCAGGCCAGCGGCGCGCCGACGAGCGCGGCCGGCAGCTGGACGCGGCGCAGCCGCACCATCCGGTGGGCGGCCGTCCCGGGGGCGCCGTACCAGAACACGTGGATCCGGCCGGCCAGCGGGTTCTCCGCCCGCTCGGCCGCGTCCTCGTCGCCGGGCCCGCTGCCGCGCGCCCAGGCCACCAGGGCGACCAGGCCGCCCGCGACGGCCAGCCCGCACAGGGCGAAGAGCAGCATCACCGCGTGCCACCGCCGATCCGCAGCTGGAGCGGGCCGGCCCAACTCCCGTACCGGGAGCCGAGCAGCGAGGCGTCGAAGCCGGCCCGGCGCAGGTCGTCCAGGCACTGCGGCGGGGTGTGCGGGACGGCGCGCGGCTCACCGAGGTCCGGCCGGGGGCCGAAGACGGTGTTCATCGCGGGCCGCCCGCTCTCCCCGAGGCCGGTGACCTCCAGGACGTGGGAGACGAAGCGGTGCCGGCGGCCGCCGACGGCGGTCTCGTCGACCATGGTGACGTGCACGATGAGGTCCAGGGCGTTGGCGGTGAGCCGGTAGGCGAGCGAGTCGGTCATGTGGGAGCCGTACTCCAGGCAGAGCTCGGCGATGCGGTCGACGACCATGTGCGGGCCGCGGGCGTGCAGGGTGCACATCGAGCCGCCCTCGCCGTTGGTCATCACCCGCAGCATCGGGACGACCTCGCCGGAGCGGACCTCCCCGACGATGATCCGGGAGAGCGTCATGCGCAGCGCGGCCGGGATGAGGTCGCCGATGCTCAACTCCCCGGCCAGGCGGCCCTCGACGCGCTCGCCGTTGCCCTCGCGGGCCTCCATCGGGACGACCTGGCGCAGGTGGCCGAGGGTGTGCAGCCAGAGCTCGAACTCCGACTCCAGGGTGCCGATCCGTTCGTCCGGCGGGATCTCGGCGGCCATCGCGCGCAGCAGGCTGGTCTTGCCGACGCCCTGGGTGCCCGTGATCATCACGTTCTTCCGGGCCCGGATGGCGGCGGCCAGGAAGGCGGCCAGGGTGGCGTCCAGGGTGCCGAGTTCCACCATCTCGGGCAGCGTCGCCGAGGCCACCCGGTGGCGCCGGATCGCCACGTACGGGCGGGGCGTCACCTCGGTGAGCGCCTGGAGGCGCATGCCGCCCTCCAGGCGCAGCGCGAGGGTCGGGCTGGCGGTGGACAGGCTGCGCTCGCCGCCGCCGTGCTGGCGGGCCAGGTCCTGGAGCAGCTCGACGAGTTCGGCGTCACTGTCGGCCACCGGCGGTACCTGGCGCAGGGGTTGGTGCACCTTGGAGACCCAGACGTCGTCGCAGCCGTTGATCAGGATGTTCTCGATCTCGGGGTCGTCCAGGTACGGCTGGAGCCGCCCGGCCCGGAACAGCAGGTCGAAGACGGCCTCGGCGAGGGCGCGGTCCTGCTCGCGGGTGGGCGGGATGCCGTGGGTCTGCGCGTAGGCGTCGGACCACCGGGCCACCGCTTCCTCGATCAGCGCCCGGCCGCGCTGGCGGCGGGTGGCGCGGTCGGGATCGGTGCCGGAGGACGCCGTCAACCGGATGATCTGCTGGTGCAGTTCGGCCGCGACCTGGCGCTTGAGCTCGCGGGCGACCTGCGGGTCGACGGCGGGCCGGGTGGCGGCGCCGCGCAGGTCCAGCGAGGGCAGCTGGGAGGGTACGGCGGTCGGCCCGGCCGCGCCGGGCGGGCCGGGCTGGGGCGCGGCGGGCTGCGCGGCGGCGGGCTGGGGTGCGACCGGGCCGGGCCGGTACCCGTGCGGCGGAGCGACCGGGCCGGGCGCCGCTGCGGGTGCGGGCGCGGGTGCGGCCCACGGCAGCGCGGCCGGGTCGGCGGAAGGACGCTGGTGCAGGGGGCTACCGCGCACGGAGCACCTCCCCGGGATCGTGCGGGAACGGTCCGCCGGGGTCGTCCCGGCGTTCCGTCACCACCGGTTGCTGGAGCCGGTACTGGTCGTCCTGCTCGCCGTACGGAGCGTGCTGGACGTGTGCCGGGAACGGCGCCGGCGCGGCCGGCTGCGGTGCCAGCCCGGCCAGCGGCGCCACCGGCCCGGTGGTGATCACCGGTGGGACGGGCTGCGGCGGGGCGTACGAGGGCGGCTCGCCCTCGGGCACCGGGTGGCCGGACCGGCCGGGCGGGTACGGGTCCTGGAGCTGACCGCCCTGGCCGTACCCCGCAGCAGGGGCGTACCCCGGTGTGCCGTACCCGTGCGGGCCGTGCCCCGGCCGCCCGTACGGCCCCGGAACGGACACCGGCGGCTGCGCCTGCTGCGGCGACTGCGAGGGCTGCGCTGCCATCGGCACGGGCGGGGCCGGTACCGGCGGGGCGGCCGCCGCCGGCGCCGCCTCCCGCACCGCACCCGGCGCGAGCCGTTGGCGCCGCCGGCGGACCAGCAGTTGTACCTCGTCCGCCGCCGACCGCGCCGTGCGCATCAGCTCCGAGCGGATGAACCGCCGGTCGGTGGTGTCCCCGCCGTCGGAGAGCACCCTCGCCGTCCGGGGGGCGTGCGGCAGCACCGCGAGCACCGGTAGCCCGAGCTCGCGGGACACCTCCGCCCGGGTGTACGGCCCCTCGGCGACCAGCAGCAGGCCGAGCGCGTCGGCCCCGGTGCCGGCGGCGGCCAGGTCCTCGGCCAGGGCGGCGAGCCGGGGCCGGACGGAGCTCAGCCCGCGCAGCGTGGTCCGCACCGTCGCCACCACCGCGTCGGCGCGGCGGGCCAGCACCGCGCTGTGGCCGCCGGCACCGGAGCGGCCGAGGTCCACGATGACGTCGTAGCCCTGCTGTTCGATGCCGTGCAGCAGCTCGGCGAGCGGCTCCCAGGTGTAGGCCAGGCCGGGCGCCTGGGTCGGGTCGGTCAGCCCGGGCAGCAGCAGCCGCTCGGCATTGCCCTCGGGCGAGAGGTCGATCAGCTGCTCCCAGATGGTCTGCGCGAGCAGCCCGCGCCGGTCGGCGACGGCCAGGTTGCGCAGCCCGTACACCGCCTCGACCCGGCCCTCCAGGGCGCCGGCGAGCACCGCGCCGCCGTCCGGGTCGGCCTCGACCAGCAGGATCCGCCGGCCGGGCGGCAGCGGCCAGGACAGCAGCAGTGCCAGGGCGGTGGTGGTCGCCCCCGGTGCTCCCGGGCCGCCGACCACCGCGATCACGGCCATCAGGCGCCGCCCGTCGCGGGCGGCGTCCCGGGGGCGGCACCGCCCGGCGTGGCAGCGCCCGGCGTGCCCGCGCCGGGGGCGGGAGCGGCCGAGGGCGCTCCGCTCGGCGCCGGAGCCGGTGCGGCGCCGCCGGCCGCCCCGCCGCGCGGCGCGAGCAGCACCTGGATCCGCCCGCTCGCCACCCACTGGGCCAGCCGGGGCCCGTCCGCGGTGCCGACCGCCACGTCGACCACCTGGCTGCCGTCGGTGTCCACCCGGCCGACGGTGATCACCGTGGCGGGCAGCGAGTCGGCCCGGCCGTTGTCGGGGGTGAAGACGATGACCAGCTGCACCCCGGGCTGGAGCCGGCTGGCCGGCAGCTGGCTGCGCTTGGCCGACACCCCGACCACGATCTGCCCGGGCTGCACCGACAGGCCCTGCGCGAGGTCGGAGCCGGTCAGCATCGCGCCGCGCTTGAGGTCGGTGGCGGCCCGCATGCCGACCGCCCTGGCGCGGTCCTGGGCCGACACCGGGTGCAGCGCCGGGTCCCCCGCGATCCGGGCGACCACCAGGTCGTCCTCGGTGATCACCTGGCCCCACGGCACGTCCCGGGCCAGCGCCAGCACCGCGACCCGCTGGCCGGTGCTGTTGTAGAGCACGGCACCGCCCAGCCCCCCGGCCGCGATCAGCGCGACCGCCATCGCCAGCACCGCCGGACGGCGCCGCCGCGCCCGCATGGTCCGCCCGGGGGCGTGCGGCACCGCCCGGCCCCGGCCCTGGCCGCCGCCCTGCTCCGGCTGCTCCGGGAGCGCCACGGACGCCGCCGCGCCCGCGGAGGTGCCGGATCCCGGCGTCGCGAACGTACGGTTCTCCACCGGGTTCCGCCCTTCCCTCGATCGTCTCTGGCTCGTCTGGTGGCTCGTCTGGCTGGTCAGTGTGCGCGTCGCCCTGCCGGGGCGCTCAGTTGAGCACCTGCATCTCGGCGACCTTGAGCTCGAAGGGCTTGCTGCTCTGGTTGATGCCGCGGATCGTGAAGGTGCGCGGGTTCGGCCCGCCGGTGACCACCACGGTGGCCTCCCAGTTCATCGTCACCGTGGCGCTGAAGACGCCGTTCTTCTCGCGGGCCGAGCTGGTCCTGAACTCGTAGCCGCAGTCGGGGGACTTCGCGTCGCCGTAGGCGGCGTCGTAGGGCGTGCCGGGGGTGGTGCAGGAGGTCTGGAGGCCGGCGCCGAAGCTCCAGTCCGCCCTGACCAGCCGGGGCGTGACGGTGACCGCGATGCCCGCGACCTCCGCGTGGCCGACGGCGGGCAGCGCGGCGTCGTCCGCCCAGAGCCAGACCGGGGCGTTGACCACCGCCGTGTTCCGGGGCGCGGCCCGGCCCACCGGAGGCCGGAAGCGCACCTGGTCGTAGGCCTTCTGGATGACCATGGCCTCCACGTTGACGTTCTGCCCGCCCGGCTGGGTCTCCTCGAAGACGATCTCCGCACCGCTCATCCCGCCGTCGCTCTGCGGGCAGACCTTGGTGTACAGCGAGCCCTTCGCGGGGTCGTTGCCGCCCCACTTCTCGTCCCCCGCGGGCGGCGGGTTGTCCAGCGGGCGGTAGTAGCAGCCCTTCTCGTTGCTGAACCAGCCCCGCTCGGGGTCGTGGCAGGCCCACTGGACGTCGTGGTAGCCGCACAGCTGCGGGCCGGCGTCCGAGCCGCCGCCACCGCCGGGCTGGGCGCCGCCGGGCTTCGGCTTGGAACCGCCGGAATTGACGTCTATGCAGATGACGTTCGGGTAGCACTGTTCGGCACCGCCGCCGGACGGTTCGTCCGCGCTCGCACCCGCCCCCGAGGACAGCAGCAACCCGGCGGACATCGACGCGGCGAGCGCGATTCGCCGGGCCGGTTTCCGTGCGTTCAGCATGTCCGGTCCACCTCCCGCTTGAAGTCGTGGATCAACCAATGTGCTTGGAACCAGCGCAGGGAGGCGGTTCCGACGTACCGGTCCAGGCGCGACCCCGGATCCTTGGCGGCCCCGGTGACGGCGTCGACGCGGTGCCAGGCCGACAGGTCGACGCAGTCCTCGATCACGGCGGTCTGCGGATCGGCTTCCAGGTCGACGGCCTTGACCACCGGGGAGTTGCGCGGCGTCCCGGTCATCACCACGTGGGCGTCGCGCAGTTGCCGGAGGCTGACCAGGCCGTCGGACAGCGCCCGCCCGGAGGCGTACTGCTCGAGTGCGTAACCGTCCGAATCCGAACGCCCGAAGACCTGGGCCTGGGCCTGCCACCAGTCCTGATAGGTCTTCACGGCCAGCCGTCCCATGGCCCCTTCCGACCCGCTGGTCGGCGCGATCGAGCCGTTTGCCGAACCACCCGAAGGAGTGAGCGGGTTCACTCCCGCGACGGTGGGCGCGGCCGACCCGAGGCGATCGACGGAACCGCCCGCACCACCGCCCGCACAGCCGCCGAGCAGCAACACCAGAACCGCCCCGCAGACCCCAACCGCCCCAGGGCGCAACACATTTCCGCGCTGCCGCATGGCCCCACCTCGTTGCGACCGACCTGATCCGTGATCCACGGCCGCCAGGAGAATTCCGCCGTCCCACCGGTGTTTCCGCTGGGGATCGATTCTTCGCCAACCCACCCCATCACGGCAACACCTCAGGCCCCCTGACCTTACGCGGAAGGCGGTTCCGTCGGGGCACTTTCCCGCCACAGAACGGCCAACAGTTCCTCGGAAAGCGACAATCCGGCCAATGCGCCCCGAACCGCGGCCCGATTGCGCATCAGGAGCCGCCCGGCGTGCGGCGGAACGAGCAGGCGCGCGCCGGGCGCACCCGAACTACCGACCGGGTCTCCACCACCCGTCAGCGCGGCCACCGCCGGCTGGAGATCGAGCGGGGCGACGGCCGCGGGGGCACCCGGGACACCCTGGCTCAGGACGGTGGTCAGGGCCCGGCTGAACGAGCCCTCCCCGCCCGGCAGGACGGCGTCCCGGCCGCGTCTGCCCGGAGCGTGGCGGTTCCCCGGGACGTAGCGGCTCCCCGGGGCGTAGCGGCCGATCCGGCCCCACAGCGGGACCCTGGAGTAGCTCAGCAGTTCGCCCGCGCCGTCCTCGCCGCGCTCCAGCGCCGCCCAGGTGTCCCGGTCGGCCGCCGCGTCGACCAGCAGCAGCGCCTCCTCCTGGTCCCCGTGCACCATCGCGCTGACCACCCAGTCCCAGGCCAGGCCCCGGCGGTAGGCGTTGTCGGCGGTGCTTCCCGCCGTGACCAGGGCGAGCCGGCGGCCGCGCGGATCCGCCACCAGCTGGCCGACCAGGCAGACCAGCAGCCAGCGTCCGGGGTGCTGGGCGGCGGCCCGGACGGCGGTGAGCATCGCGTTGGCGTCCGCCTCCGGCGGGACGACGGTGACCCGGCAGCCGGCCGCGCCGGTGTCGAAGCACATCCCGGGCAGCACGTCGGCGAGCAGCCGGGCGCCGTCCGGTGCGAGCGCCGCACCGCCGAAGGCCCGGTCGGGGCCGCCGTCCGCCCCGATCACCACCAGATCGACCCCGCCCGCCATCCGGTCGTCCCCCTCCTGCACCGTTTCTCCACCCGCCGGGCAGGCTACCGCTCCGGACGGACGCCGACGGGGCTCCCGGCCCGTCCGCTCAGGGACCATGGGCCCTATCGGCGCGCGCACCGACCGAGGACGATCGGACGCATGGAGCGTGAGGACCGTGTGGAGACCCTGAGCGAGGCCGAGTGCCTGCGGCTGCTCAGCACCGTGCCCGTCGGGCGCGTGGTGTACACCGAGCACGCGCTGCCGGCCGTCCTGCCGGTCTCCTTCGAGGTCCTGGACGGGCGGCTGGTGCTCGCCGTACGCCGGGGAAGTGCCACCGCGCGCGGGCTCGACGGCACGGTGGTGGCCTTCCAGGCGGATCTGCTGGACCCGGTCACCCGCACCGGGTGGAGCGTCCTGGTGCACGGGCGGGCCGACGTGGTGAGCGACCCGGAGCAGGTCCGGCGGGTGCTGCGCTCCGGCCTGCGGCCCTGGGTGGGCGATCCGGAGCCGCTGTTCGTCGCGCTGGTGCCGGAGCTGGTGAGCGGCCGCAGGCTGTTCCCGACCGGGCCCGGCGCCGCGGCGCGCCGGCCGTGGCGGCCGACGGGTGCCGGCTCCGTGAACACCGGCTCCCTGAACACCGGTTTTCCGTTCGGCTCCTGACAGACACCGAGGGGTAGGCATACGCTTCCGGCGTCCTGATCCCTCCGGGCCCGGCCCCCACCAGGAGCGCACCGTGACGACCTTCGCCTCCCTCGCCGAACTGACCGCCGCCGTCGGCACCGAGCTGGGCACCAGCCGGTGGCACACCGTCGAGCAGCGGCAGATCGACCTGTTCGCCGAGGCCACCGGCGACCACCAGTGGATCCACGTGGACCCGGAGCGGGCGAAGGAGAGCCAGTTCGGCTCGACCATCGCGCACGGCTACCTGACCCAGTCGATGATCCCGGTGTTCGCGAAGGAGTGCTACGCCGTCGAGGGCGTGCGGATGGCGCTCAACTACGGCTCCGACAAGGTCCGCTTCCCGGCGCCGGTGCCGGTGGGGACGGCGATCCGGGCCACCGCCGAGCTGCTCTCGGCCACCGAGGTGCCGGGCGGCGTCCAGGCGGTGGTGCGGTTCACGGTGACCAGCGAGCGGAGCGCCAAGCCGCACTGCGTCGCGGAGACGATCACCCGCTTCTACGCCTGACGGGGAGCACGCGGGGGCCGCACGCCCGCGCCCGGTCCCACGGGTGCGACTGCCGGGGTATGCCTGCCCGGGTACGCCTGCCCGGGTACGCCGATTGGACCGCACCGGGCCCTCCACCAGGTCCGGACGGCCCGTGGCGAGTAATCTCCGACGAGATGGTTGTCGTATCGCAGCAGCCCCATCCGTCGCTGCGGCGCGCGCCCCGGCCCGCCCGGTAGCCGTGACCGTCCCTGGAGGAGCCGTGCCCCGCCCCGCCCCGTGGTTCTCCCGCCTCGCCGGTCTGTCCTCGCAGCTCGCCCCGCCGGCTGCCGGTCCTGGCGCCGGGCCGGGCACCGAGCGCGCCGTCCCCGGCCTGGCCGGGCTGCCCCGGTCCGCCTGGCACCGGATCCGGACCGACGCCTTCGGCGCCGAGCCCAGGGGCGAGCGGCTGGCCCGCATCCGCCGCTCCCCGCAGTTCGCCGACGGCGCCTTCCGCAACGCGGTGCCGACCCGCCGCCTGGTGTACGAGCGCAGCCCGCTGGAGATCACCCGCGCCCAGCTGACCGGGGACAAGGCCCGCCGGACGCCGAGCGCCGCGGTACCGGTGCACCGGCTGCTGCCGGTCGACCTGGCCGCGCCGCCGGAGTCCGGACTGCGGCTGACCTGGCTGGGGCACGCCACCGTCCTGGCCGAGATCGGCGGACGGCGGGTGCTGATCGACCCGGTCTGGGGCGAGCGCTGCTCCCCCTTCTCCTGGACCGGGCCCAAGCGGCTGCACCCGGTGCCGCTGCCGCTGTCCGAACTCGGGGCGGTGGACGTGGTCGTGGTCTCCCACGACCACTACGACCACCTCGACATGGGGACCGTCCGGGCGCTGCTCGGGACGGACGCGGTGTTCGCCGTCCCGCTCGGGGTCGGGGCCCACCTGGAGCACTGGGGGGTGCCGACCGGGCGGATCGTCGAACTGGACTGGTGGGAGTCGGCCGAGGTCGCCGGGCTGACCCTGACCGCCACGCCGGCCCGGCACTACTGCAGCCGCGGGCCGCGCACCAGCGCGCTGTTCCTGTGGGCGTCCTGGGTGGTGGCCGGCGGCGGGCAGCGGATCTTCCACAGCGGGGACACCGGCTACTTCCCCGGCTTCGCCGAGATCGGCCGCCGGCTCGGGCCGTTCGACGCGACGATGATGCAGGTCGGCGCGTACAGCGACTTCTGGCCCCAGGTGCACATGACGCCTGAGGAGGGCGTACGGGCGCACCTGGACCTGGGCGGCGACCTGCTGCTGCCGATCCACTGGTGCACCTTCAACCTCGCGCCGCACCCCTGGGAGGAGCCCGCCGAGCGGGTGGTCGCCGCCGCGCAGGCGCTCGGCGCCCGGCTGGCGGTGCCCCGCCCCGGCAAGCCCTTCGAGCCCGCCTCCCCACCTGCCCTGCGGCTGTGGTGGCGCGCCGTCGCCGGCGCCCCGCGCGGCAGCACGCCGTCGACCGACGGGCAGCCGGGCACCGTGGGGGCCGCGGCGGCGACCGCGGGGGCATCTGGGGCATCTGGGGCATCTGGGGCAGCGGGGACCGCCGCGGAACGGACGGGGGCGGGCGAACAGACGACGACTTTCAGCGAACAGATTTCAAAATCTGTTCGCTGAAATCTGTTCGCTGAAAGTCGTGCGCTGAAAGTCGTGCGCTGAAGTCTGTTCGCTGAAAGCCGTCAGCTGACCCCTGTCCGCCGCCCGCCGACCGCCCCCACCCGTCCGCGCCGGCGCCGGATCAACGCCCAGGCCCCCTGCTGGACCGTCAGCGTCAACACCCCGGCCAGCACGATCCCCAGCAGGTTCAGCAGCAGTTGGACACTGGAACCCCAGAACTGCCGGACGTCGCCGTAGCCGAGGGCGACGGCCGCGTTGGCCGCCGCCGGAACGGTGGTGACCGAGATCGCCACGCCGACCAGCGTCCCGGCCTTCGAGGAGGTGAGCGAGAGCAGCCCCGCGATCCCCGCCAGGAAGGCGACCACGAACGAGGTCGCGTCGGGCTGCCAGATGAAGGAGGTGTTGGGCCGGGCCGCGTCGAACTGCGCCTCGCTGAACAACCCGAGACCGTCCATCAGCACGCCGAAGCAGACGGTCAGCCCCATGGCCACCACGAACCCCGTCACCAGCGCGTTCAACGAGCGCAGCGCAGGGCGCAGCCGCCGCTGGACGACCGCCACGCAGAGCCCCGCCAGCGGCCCGAACTCCGGCCCGACGGCCATCGCGCCGACGACCAGGATCGCGCTGTCCAGCACCGCGCCGCAGGCCGCGAGCATGGTGGCGACGGTCAGGAAGGCCAGGAACACCCAGGTGAGCGTGGACTCCTCGTGGGTGATCTCGGAGACCGACTCCCACACCAGCGCGTCGGCCCCCTCCCCGGGGGCCGACCGCTCGGCCTCGTCGGCGGCCGCCGAGAGGGTCAGCTCGACCGAGGAGACGTCGATCGCCCCGCGCTCGGCCAGCCCCGTGCCGCGCAGCACGCCCAGGACCTCGTCCGCCGCCTCCCGGGCCACGTCGCAGAGCACCACGTCCCCGGCGGGGCGGACGGCCGCGTCCGGGAGCAGGACGACGTGCGTCACTCCGACGGCCTCGTCCAGACACTCCAGGACGGCCGCCCGCAGGTCGGGCGGGACGATCAGGCGAAGGTGCAGCACGGGCACTCCGGTGGGGCAGGGCGGGCGGGATTCCCGCCCACCCTAGGCACTCCCGCCCGACCGGCGCCCCGCCCCCCGGCCCCTCACCGCTCCGGCCCTGCCCTCACCGCCCCGATCCCCACCCCCTCAACCCGCGAGGACGTCCCGCAGCGCGCGGGCCTCCTTGACCACCCGGCCCGCGCCGCCACGCCCGGCCACGGACGTGACCTCGGCGATCGCCCCGCGGGCCCCGGTGCGCCGGGCGCAGTCGGCGGCCAGCGCGACGAGGTCGCCCAGCCCGCGCGTCGCCGGGGCCTCGCCCAGCAGGCCCGGCAGGGCCGCCGCCAGCACCGGCCAGACCGTCGCCCGGGCCCCGGCCTCCGCCGCCAGGGTGAGCGACGCCGCCAGCCGGCCGACCGCCACCGTGCCGCAGTCCACCAGCGCGCCGAGCTCGCGGCCGAGCAGCGCGCCGTCCAGGTCCCCGCGCGCGGCGAGCACCAGCAGCGCGTCCACCGCCGCCGTCCGGTCCTCGGCGTGCCGGGCGCCCAGTCCGTACGCCAGCGCCAGGTGCAGCGCGAGCCCGGCCGGCCCGCCGGCCTCGGCGAGCAGCGGGAGGCGGCGGACGGCGCCGCGCTCGTCCCGGTCGGCGCACTCGGCGAAGGCGTCGAGCCAGCGCGCGGCGAGTTCCTCCCGGTGCCAGGGCAGCATCGCGAACCAGTGCCCGACGGGCCGGCGGCTCCAGCCGTACACCGCCCGGGCCCGGTCGACGCTGGGCCCGGTGGCGTCCAGCAGCGCCCGCAGCTCGGACGCGAGCCGCTGCCCGCCCGGCCCCTTCGGCCCGCCGCCGAGGCCCGGCTGGGCGACGGCGATCCGCTCGACCTCCTCCCACCAGCGGTTCCCGTCCGCGTTGACGCGCCGCAGTCCCTCGCCGGGGGCGAACAGCACCCGCTCGGAGGGCTGCCCCGGCAGGCCGCCGGTGCGCAGCCAGTGCGCCACCCAGCGCCCGGCCGGGGAGCCGAGCGCCTCGGCCGCGCGCAGCACCGCCGCGTCCGCGGGGCCGACCCGCAGCAGGGCCTGGGACAGGTCGGCCTTCCCCGGCTTGGCGCCCACCGCCTCGTACCCGGCGATCCGCTCGACCAGCACGCCGGCGTCCAGGGCGCCGGTGGCGTCGCTCGGGGTGGCCAGCAGGTACGGCAGCCGGGCGTGGAACACCTCCCGGGCCGCCTCCTCCAGCCGGGCGGCGAGGACGGCCCCGGGCACGCTGGTCCGCGGGCCGCGCAGGGCGGAGCGGCCCATCCGGGTGAGGTAGTCCCAGATCTTCCACGGCGGCGTCCCGCCGTCCACCGCGGACACCACGTAGAGCACCTCCCGGGGCGTGCAGTCCCCCCGGTTCGTGATGCCGCTCCACCGGTGCACCCGGCGGACCGGCTCCAGTGCCTCGGCCAGCGCCCTCCGGTCCCGGTGGGTCAGCCGGACGATCCCGTCCAGCACCCGTTCGAAGTCCGCCACGCCCGGCTCGTCCGCGGCGAGCAGGGCGGACAGCTCCTCGGCGAGTTCGCCCGCCGAGCCGATCGGCGCGCCGAGCCGGCGCGGTTCGGGGGCCGGCGGGAGGCACCCGTCCCCCTCGGCGCCCGGGCCGTCCCCGCCGCCGACCGGCGCGCCGAGCAGCTCGCCGGCGCGCTGGCGGTGGGCCGGGTCGAGCGCCGCGGCGGCGGCCCGCAGGTCCGCGACCACCGCCTCGCCCGCCGCTGCCAGATGACGGGCCACCACGTTCAGCGCCCGCTCCTGGAGGGCCGCGTCCGGGTGCCCGAAGGCCCCGGCGGCGGCCAGCACCACCGGGCCGGAGCGCTCGGGCGCGCGCCGGGCCGCCCGGTCCAGCCAGGTCAGCTGGGCGCGGACCAGCTTCTTCTCGGCCCGGAAGAGCACCACCGCCGAGGCCTCGGCGAGCACCCCGGGCTCGATCAGCCCGGCCTCGTCCAGCCCGGCGAGCACCTCCTGGGCGTGCCCGGCGAGCACCGACGGGCCGTCCAGCAGGGCGATGACGTCGCGCACCCGGGCCGCGTACTCCCCGGGCGTCGGGGCGAGCCCCCGCAGCACCGCCAGGAACGCCCGCTGGTCGGCCGCCCTGCCACCGCGCAGCAGCCGGGCCAGGCAGCGGCCGAGCACGTCGGCCCGGTCCACCACCCCGGCCGCGGCCAGTTCGCCGATCGCCTCCGTCCAGACGTCGCCGGGGCGCGGGCTGAGCCGGAAGGTCAGCGGCCAGCCGACGTCCGCGAGGTCGAACAGCTCGGGCAGCAGCAGCGGGGTGAAGGCGTCCTCGCGCAGCGTCTCGGCCAGCGTCCGACGCGGGCCGCCGACCTGGTTCGTCCGGTCCATCCAGCCCCGGACGAAGGACTCGCCGCGCGGCACCTCGCAGCCGGTGCTCCGGACCACGGCCTCGACCACCGGGTACGTCGACGAGCCCCAGGAGCGGCTCGGCCGGGCGGCGAGCCGGGTGGCCACCTCGACCTGCCACTCCACCGGCTGCGCCCGGATGACCTGGTGCAGCACCGAGTTCGGCACCCACTGGCCGCTGCCCCCGAAGTCGCCGCCGGCCAGCCAGGTGGCGGCGCCCGCCGGACCGGTGTGGCAGCCGGCCCCGGCGGCCAGCAGCCGCTCCCTGGTCTCGGCGGCCTCCCGCGACCAGTCCGCGCGCAGTTCCCGGCGCAGCTCCTTGAGGACGGCCAGGGCCGCCCGCCGCTGGGCCGCGTCCAGTGCGGCCAGCAGCTCCGGTATCCGGGCCAGCCGGCCGGACCGGACGGCCGTCAGGAGTTCGTCCACCGGCCCCTGCCGGTCGGCACCCGCCGTGCTGCTCACGCTCCGGCCCCCTTCTCCACTGCGGCCCTCTCCACTGCGGCCCTCTCCACCGCGGCCGCGGCAGCCGCCCCGGCCACCCCGGCCGCGTCCGCCGGCTCCCGCACCATGGCGACCGCCAGCGCGTGCTTGCACGGCCCGCGCCCGCCCCGGTACCTGGCCCACCACAGGCAGGTGCAGCTCAGCCGCCCCGACGCGTCCGACCGCACCCGCTGGAGGTGGTCGTCCACCGTGACGACGGCCGTCGCCCCGCCCGCCTCCAGCCGCACCGCGCCCGCCTCGACCAGCGCCCGGGCGGCCCGCAGCCGGGGGTTGGCCGCCTCGGCCCGCCCGGAGTCGTACGGGAGCTGCCGGTGGAAGTGGGCGGCCTCGGCGGTGTCGTAGCCGATCTGCCCGGCGGTGCCCAGCCGGGTGAGCGCGGCGCGCACCCGCTCGGGGCTCAGCCCCGAGTCGGCGGCGAGGTCCCCGACCTCGATCCGGGGCTCCCAGGCGAGCAGCACCGCGACCAGCTCGGCGTCCCGCTCGGCCGTGCCGGTGGCGAGCGCGTCGAGCACCCCGCCCTCACCGGAGAAGCCCCGGGAGGCGTCCGGCGACAGCGTCAGTGTCAGCCGCATGCCGGGCAGCACCACCTCCCAGGCGGAGGCGGTCGGCTCCCCGGCCGCGACCGGCCCGTACACCCGCAGGGCGAGCGCGTGCCGCAGCACCCGCTGGAGCGCCACCAGCCGCTCGGGCCCGGGCAGGCACACGGCGCCCGGGGCCGGACGGGTGGTCGGCCGCAGGGCCTTCCCGGCCGGGACGACCCAGCCGACGCCGCCCCGCCCGCCCCGCGGCAGCGAGCGCAGGAACCGGACCGCCTCGGCGGCGGGCAGCTCGGCGCGCGGCTCGAAGCCGGCGGCGACGACCTGGGTCTCGGCGAAGCCGCGCAGCCAGCGCTCCGGCAGCGGGACCTTCTTCTCGACCAGCGGGCCGTCGAAGGTGGTGACCTCCAGCGCGTCCGGCCCGACCGCGAGGTGCAGCGGATCGGCCGGGCCGATCCTGGTCAGCGCCTCGCGCTGCGGGTTGTTGACGTCCACGTTGGTGGTGCCGTGGCCGATCTCGTCCCCGTCCAGCCCGGCCCCGAGCACGTCGAGCCGGGCGTAGACGCCGCAGCAGCCCGAGAAGGACTCGAAGCGCAGCCGGTCCCCGTTGGCCGTGACCACCGGATCGAGCGAGGCGCGCAGCCGGGGCTGGTGGTAGCGCGCGGCGGCGACGTCCGCGACGGCGAGCAGCGCGGCGGCGGCCGGGGCCGGATCGGCCAGGAAGCCCGCGAAGAAGCGCGGGTTGGCGGCGGCGCCGAGCGGGGTGGCGCCGCCGGAGGTGGCCAGCGCGAGGCGCCGGCCGTCGGCGCCGTCCAGGACGGCCGACGGGCGCAGATAGGCGTACGCGTGGGCGGATTGCGTCATGCCGGGCACGCTAGGTGAGGGCACTGACACTCCGTCCGCCCGGCGCCGCCCGGGGCCCGGACTGGAACGTGTTCTACGGCCTCGGCGCTGCCCGGGACGGCGTTACCCAGGTCACACCGCGGCGCGGTCGGCTTCTGCCACTATGGCCTCGTGACCGACCTCACCGAACCGCACGTCCGGGCCGACCGGCGCGCCCGGCCGACCGCCCCGTTCGCCGGACTGCTGGCGATCGAACGCCTGGATGAGAACACGTTCCGCGGCCACTGCCACGCCGGCGCCCCGATGCGCGCCTTCGGCGGCCACCTCGCCGCGCAGGCGCTCGTCGCCGCCGGGCGGACCAGCGAGGACCGGCGGCCGGTGCACTCGCTGCACGGCTACTTCCTGCTGCCGGGCTCCCCGGCCCGCCCGATCGACTACCTCGTCGACCGGGTCCGCGAGGGCATGTCGTACACCACCCGCCGGGTGACGGCGGTCCAGAACGGGAACGAGATCTTCACCCTCTCGGTCTCCTTCAAGCACCCGGAGCCGGCGCCCGACCGCCAGCGCCGGATCCCGCAGCTGCCGCCCCCGGAGTCCCTGCCGAACGCCGTCGCCCAGCTGCCCGAGGAGGTCCGCCGGGCGTTCGCCGCGGCCGGCGGCTTCCGCGACCTGGACGTGCGGTTCGTCCCGGCGGACGCCCCGGGACTGCCGCCGACCGCGCCCGGGCTGCTCCAGCAGTTCGTCTGGATGCGCACCGCCTCCCCGCTGCCGGACGGGGACCCGCTGCTGCACGCCGGCGCCCTCACCTACCTGTCCGACCTCACCCTGGCCTCCACCGCCGGGCTGAACGTGCAGCCGAACTTCTTCCAGCGCACCGAGCCGCCCCGGCTGCTGATGGCCTCGCTGGACCACGCGATGTGGTTCCACCGCCCGTTCCGGGCCGACCGGTGGCTGCTGTTCGCCCAGCGCAGCCCGTCCTCCTCGGACGGCCGGGGCCTGGCGCTCGGCGAGTTCTACGACCTGGACGGCCGGCTGGTCGCCTCCGCCGTGCAGGAGGCGCTGATCCGCGACCCCTCGTGAGGCCACCGCGCGCCCGCCGCCCGCCCGGTCCGCCCTGCCCGCCCTGCCCGCCCGCGGCACCACCCGGCCCCCACCCGACCACCTCCGGCACCCCGGTGACCACCGGACGAACGGAAGGGGGCCGGACGGCGTCATACTCCTGAGCGGTCCCGGCCCGTATCATGGTGCGGGTGACCAAGGTTGACCTGTCACCACGGCCGGTGGAGGCGATGTCTCCGCGTCAGCTCGAACGCCGCGAGGGCCTGATCGCGGCCGCGCTCGCCCTGGTGAACGAGATCGGCGTCGAGCGGATGCAGATGAAACAGGTCTGTGAGCGGTCCGGAGTCGCCCTGGGGACGGCGTACCGCTACTTCTCCTCCAAGGACCACCTCCTGGCCGCCGCGATCGCCGAATGGCACCGCAGGCTGCTGGCCGATCTGGTGGCCGAGCTGCGCGGGCCGCGGGCCGGCCCGGGCGCCACCGACCGGGCGGTCCGGTTCGTCCGGGGCGGGATGCGCGCCTACCAGCGGCAGCCCGAGCTCGCCCGGCTGCGGGTGGCGGTGGCCGCCTCCACGGACCCGTTCGCCAGCGAGGCCCTCCAGGGCATGGCCCGGGCCGACAGCACCGCCCTTCAGGCGGTGACGGCCGAGGTGCCGGCCGCCGCGAGCGACCTGGTGCGGCACATCGTGGCGCACGCCTGGCAGGGCGAGCTGACCGCCTGGGTGACCGGCCGCACCACCCTCGGGGACGCCCGGCGCCGGCTGGAGGACGTGGTGCGGCTGGTGCTGACCCCGTACGAGACCCGGTACCCGGCCCCGTACGAGGTCCAGTCCACCGGCTGAGCCGTGCCCCGCGCCGCCGGGCCGGACCACGACGCGGTGCGTCCGCGACCCGGCCCGGTCCGGACCGGTTCGGGCCCGGTTCCGGACCGGCTCCGCTCAGACCACCGTCACCGGGTGGGCCACCACGGCACCGAACAGGTAGCCCTCCCGGTTGAACACCGCCCGTTCCGGCTGGGTGTTGCCCCGGCGGTCCGTCGCGCGGGCGCGCAGCTCGTACGGGCCGGGCCGCTCGGGGCGCCAGTCGAGGCTCCAGCGCGTCCAGCCGTCGGCCCGCGGCTCGTCGCGCAGGTCGGCCTGCCGCCAGCTCCGGCCGCCGTCGGTGCTCACCTCGACCCGGCGCACCGCGGCCGCGCCGGACCACGAGCGCCCGTGCAGCCGGTGCCGGCGGCCCGCGGCCAGCCGGGCTCCGACGGCCAGTTCGAAGGCGCTCTTGACCACCTGGGTGGTCAGCGGGTCGCCGCCGCCGGGCGGGTAGTCCGGGCCGAACATCCGGTAGAAGTCGGTGTTCCACGGCGAGTGCAGCGGGTGGTCGGCGACCTCCACGCTGCCCACCCACTTGATCGAGGCGATGCCCACCCAGCCGGGCACCACCAGCCGGGCCGGGGCGCCGTGGTCCGGGGTCAGCGGCTCGCCGTTCATCTCGTACGCGAGCAGCACGTCGTCCAGCGCCTTGGCGATCGGCAGCGGCCGGCGCACCGGGCCGTAGTTGGTGCCGTCGACGACGTAGTCCGGGTCCAGGCCGGTGGGCAGCACGTCCACCGCCGCGCCGGTCAGCCCCGCGGCCCGCAGCACCTCGGCCAGCCGGACGCCGCGCCAGCTCGCCGAGCCGACGCCGCCGAGCGTCCACGGCGTGCCCGGGACCGGCTGGCCCTGCTGGCCGGAGTAGTAGCTGCGGGCGTTGCCGGCGCACTCGATCAGCGCACTGATCCGGGTGGACGGCAGGGCCCGCAGGTCGTCCAGGCCGAACTCGACCGGGTGCTCGGCCGTCGGGGCACCGCGCAGCCCGCTGCCGAAGAGCCTGAGGCTCCAGGTGGCCGGGTCGATCAGCGGGGTGCTGGTGTGGTTGCGGACGAAGAACCGCTCGACCGGTACGTGCCGGCCGACGGTGGCGCCGCCGTCGGCGTCACGGAAGGCGTCCCAGCGGGTCTCGGCGTTGGTGCCGCGCGGCACGAACCACTCGGCGGGCAGCGGCTTGACGATCCCGGGCGAGAGCGGGAGCGAGGGCGAGGGCACGGGGGAGGGCGCGGAAACCGGCCCGGGCGCGGGCGCGAGCACCGGCGCGGGCACCTCTTCGGCGGCCGCCCGGCCCGCGGCCGGCAGCGGGACGCCCGGCACCGGCGCGGCGAGCACCCCGGCGGCGGAGACCGCCCTCAGCAGCGTCCGGCGGTTCACGCCGCCGGTGCGGGCGCCCTTCCGCGCAGCGTTCCGGGCGGCCCTCCAGGCGGCCCCCGGCGGGACGGCTTCGTTCGGGGTGCGGACCTCGTCGTCCATGAACGGCGTTCCTTCCGTGTCAGCGTGGGCGGTTCGGCGCTGCGCGCGACCGCGGCCGGGCCCGGGAGCCGCCCTGGGGCGGCCTCCCGCTCCCCCGTCCCGACCTTCTCACCAGTGGGGCTCCTACCGTTCCCCGGCGCGGCGAAACCCCGGCCCGCAGCGGAGCGATCCGTGTCAGCCACCCCGGCCGCGGCCGCCCGCCCGCCCCGGTGCCCGGCCGGCCGAACTGCGTGCCGCCGCCGTGGTGTTCCCCGCCGGCCGAGCCCACCGGGGGATCGCCGCCGAGGGAACACCCCGCTCCGCAGGGGCGTTGGCCCGGTCATGCTGATCGGAGAACTCGCCCGCCTGACCGGGGTGTCCACCCGTCTGCTCCGTTACTACGAGGAGCAGGGCCTGCTGCGACCGGACCGCACGACGGCCGGCTACCGCGCGTACGGCGAGGAGGACACCGTCCGGGTGTGGCAGATCCGCAGCCTGCTCGCGGCCGGTCTGAGCACCCGGGTCATCGCCGAGCTGCTGCCCTGCGCCACCGGCCCCGTCCCCGCCCTGGAGGCCTGCCCGCACCTCGTCGCCACCCTGCGCGACGAACTCGCCGACCTGGACTCCCGGATCGAGGACCTCACCCGCAGCCGCCGGGCACTCGCCCACTACCTCGCCTCCGCGCACGACTCCGGGCCCGACTCCGGGCCCGACTCCGTGCGGGACCACGGGCAGGCCCACGGGCACGAGTACAGCGAGGGGCGCGCGGCCTGACGGGACGTAGGTCCCGACCCGGCGCCTCTCCGGCGCGGCGTACCGCCACTCGCGGAGCGTTCTGGACATAGTGCGACATACAGCCTGACGCCGAGCGCTCCGACGCGCGCCGAGTATGTCGAGAGGTCCATCCGATGAGCAGCCAGCCGCCCCCGCCCGAGCACCCCGTGGAGGAGCCCGACGAACCCGCCGTGACCCTTCCGGCCGACCGGGCGGTGTTCGGCATCGGCGCCGTCGTGGTGCTGGCGGTGGTCGCCTGGGGCGTGTTCGCCGAGGACTCGCTCGGCCGGACGTCGAGCACCGCGCTCGGCTGGGTCCTGCACAACTTCGGCTGGCTGTTCGTGGTGGCCGGCGACGTCTTCCTGGTCGTCGCGCTGCTGCTCGCCTTCAGCCGCTTCGGCCGGATCAGACTCGGCCGCGACGAGGACGAGCCCGAGTTCTCCACCCTCGCCTGGGTCGCCATGATGTTCAGCGCGGGCATGGGCATCGGCCTGATGTTCTACGGCGTCGGCGAGCCGCTCCAGCTCTTCGCCACCCCGCAGCCCGGCTCCGGCCTGGCGCCGCAGAGCGCGGCCGCCGCCCAGCAGGCCCTGGAGTTCTCGCTCTTCCACTGGACCCTGCACCCGTGGGCGATCTACGCGATCGGCGGCCTGGCCCTCGCCTACACCACCTTCCGCAAGGGCCGGGGCAACCGGATCTCCGCCGCCTTCGTCCCGCTGATCGGGCAGCGCGGCGCGGACGGCTGGGCCGGGCGGACGATCGACCTGCTGGCCGTCTTCGCCACCGTGTTCGGCTCCGCCACCAGCCTCGGCCTCGGTGCGCTCCAGGTCGCCGACGGGCTGGGCTACATCTCCTCCCTCCGCAACACCCAGAGCGCCCAGCTGATCATCATCGGCTCGCTGACCGCCGCGTTCGTGGTCTCGGCGTTCTCCGGCGTCCACAAGGGCGTGAAGTGGCTCTCCACCGCGAACGTCGTGATGGCCTCGCTGATCATGGTCTTCGTCTTCGTGGTCGGGCCGACGGTGTTCGCCCTGGACGCGATCCCCTCCTCGGTCGGCGGCTACCTCTCCGACCTGCTCGCGCTGTCCACCCAGACCGGCGCCTTCACCGACGAGGGCTGGCTCGGTTCCTGGACGATCTTCTACTGGGCCTGGTGGCTCTCCTGGGCACCCTTCGTCGGCACCTTCATCGCACGGATCTCGCGCGGCCGCACCGTCCGCCAGTTCCTGCTCGGCGTGCTGCTGGTGCCCAGCGGGGCGACGGTCGTCTGGTTCTGCGTGATGGGCGGCACCGCGATCCGGCTGGTCACCACCGGCGCGGCCGACCTGGTGGCGACCATCCCGCAGGGCCCGGAGGCCTCGCTGTTCGAGATGCTGCGCTCGCTGCCGCTCGGCTCGGTGACCAGCGTGGTCGCGGTGCTGCTGGTGATGACCTTCTTCATCACCAGCGCCGACTCGGCCTCGCTGGTGCTCGGCTCGCTCTCCAGCCGGGGATCACTGCACCCGCGCACCTGGCTGGTGGTGGTCTGGGGCGTGCTGATGGGCGGGGTCGCGGCGGCCCTGCTGCTGGCCGGCGGGCTCACCGCGCTCCAGAACGCCACGATCCTGGTCGCGCTGCCCTTCGTCGTGGTGATGCTGCTGCTGTGCGTCTCGCTGGTGAAGGAGCTCCGCGAGGACCCGGCTGCCGCGCCCGCCCGGTTCCACCCGCGGCACGGCCTGCGGGACGCCGTCCGGGAGACCGTCGGCGAGCCGGGCACACGCCGCTGACCAGCGCGTACGCCCCACCCCGTGACGGGTGGGGCGTATGCGGCCAACCGACGCCCAACCCCCGTCCGGACTTCACCCGCGCGTACCGACCGTTCACGCCGCCCTGGAAACCTCCCGGTCATGAACGCCAACCCTCAGGCGCCCTACCAGGACCCGCGCTTCCCCCTGCCCCAACGGCACCGCCGGCTGCTCGCCGTCACAGCCGTCCTCGCCTCCATCGCCCTCGGCACCCTGGGCGTCGGCGCCACCGTGGAAACCGTCGCACACGGACCCCTCACGAGCGCCTCCGCCGGCAAGTAACGCCCGCCCGCCCCGGCACCGCGGTCCGCCACCGGACGCGGTGCTTCTTGCTGTTCCCCTCCACGGCGGCGGGCCGAGCCGGAGCGGGCGCCCCGGCCCCGCACGCTGTCCGGCGCGAGGGCCGGCCGGAAACGGGCCCCGCAGGCCGAGGCCGCCCGGGCCCGCACCGGAGCCGCCGCACCGACGACACACGCCGTCCGGCACAGGGCCACCGGAGGCCGCCCCGACAGGCCACGGCCGAACGGGCCGCCCACCGACCGCCCACGCTGTTCCGCGCGACGGGGCAACCGGAGGCGGGATCAGCAGACCGAGGCCGCCCCGCGCCGACTACGCCCGCTGCCCCGTGCGGGGCCCGGCCGGGGGCGGGATCAGCGGGCCGGGGCGGGAGTGGCGGCCGGTGCCGGGGGTGGGGTGGAGGTCGGGGGCCGGGGCGTAGCGGGCGGCCGGGGGGCGCAGGCGCCAGGCCGGCGGGCGGGTCGGGTGGGGGGTGGGGGTGATCAGGGCGAGGCGCTGGAGCAGGTCGAGGGCGTCGCGCCGCAGGGCGGTGCGGTCGGCGAGGTAGCGGGCGGGCAGCCCGTACTCGTCCGCGATGTCGCCGAGGACGCCGTCTATCAGCGCGTCGGCGATCGGGACGTCGCCGTCCACCGGCTCGCCCGGCAGCGGACGGACCTCTTCGACCAGGCGCTCGACCAGCAGCTGGGCGGCCTGCGCGAGGGTGCCCGTGCCGGGCAGGGCGACGTCGGTGAGTTCGGCGGCCGGATCGAGCAGGGCGACGCCCTCGGCCCGCAGCTCCGCCTCCAGACCGAGGAACTCGGCGAGCGCCGCCGGGCCGCTGAGCCGGTGTTCCCGCAGCCAGGCGCGGTGGTCCTCGGGGAGGTCGGCGGCCAGGACGACGGGCGTCTCGGCGAGCAGGCGGCGCACGGCGGTGGCGGGCTCGGCCTCGGCGGCGCGGCGGATCAGGTCGGCGGCGTCGTCGGCGAGGGCCGGCGGGCCGGCCGGGACGGCCCGGGCGAGCTCGCGGTCCACGGTCAGCACGAAGGAGTCGTCGGCCGGTTCGGCCGGCAGCTCCCCGAGCACCTGCCAGCCCGCCAGCGCGGCCAGCGCCATGGCGAGGTCGGCCGGTTCGGCGGCGAGTTCGGGGGCGGCGGCGTCCATCGCGTCGAGCAGCCTGCGGTAGCCCAGCTCTTCCGGTGCGTCGACCAACAGGGCCAGTGCAAGGGCGAGTTGGGCATACCCGGCGGGAGTGAACGGCTCGCCGGTGACGGGGTGTTCGAGGCGGCGCGCGGCGTCGGGGCCGAGGCCCGCCTTGCAGAGCCGGGCGTGCCAGGGGCCGACCACGAGGCGGTAGCCGAGCAGGGTGTCGAAGCGCTCGGCCAGCCAGTCGCGGTGACGGCGGATCAGCGGGAAGCCGTCGGCGTGCGGGCCGGAGGCGGTGACCAGCGGGTGGGCGAGCAGCAGCCGGGCGGCGATCCGGCGCTCGGCGGCCGGGAGCTCCTCGCCGGACCGGTCCGGTGCGATGACGGCGGGCGGTGCCACCCGGGTGCGCTCGGGCCTGCGGTGCCGCCCCGGCCTGCCCGGCTTGGCGCCTGACCGGACGACGGGCAGCGCGGCGTCGTCGCGCCGGGCGCGGCGCAGCCCGCCCTCGCCGCGGCCCTCGCGGGGGCGTAGGGCCGCGGCGGAGTGCGCGGTGGGGCCGTGCCACCAGCTGACGTCGGGGTCGGCGGCGGGCTCGGCGGCGGTGCCGAGGTGGCGGGCGGGGTAGAGGCCGAAGGAGGCGGTGCAGAGGTCGTCGGCGGTGCCGGGGGTGGCGGCGGCGAACCAGTGCGCCAGGCGCAGCAGGCCCGGGTCGGGCGAGAGCGTCACGGCGGAACGGCCCGGTTCCTGCGGGTCGTCAGCACCGCGTGCCGCGGCAGCCCCAGGTGCCCTGTCAGCGGGGCCGCTTCCGCAGCCCCCGGCGGGGTCGGCGTCGGCGGCGGCACCGTGACCGGCAGCCTGACCGGCACCGTGCCCGGCTTCGCGTACGGCGAGGACGGCGTCGGCGGTTCCCCGTCCTGCCCCGCCCGTTCGCCCGTCCGGCCTGCCGGCGGCCACCCGGGTGGCGCCGACCGCGTAGTCCTGCTGATCCATGTCGGAGTCCAGACTAGACGGTGCCCGGGCCACCCGACGGCAGCAACCGCCCTCCCGGGGAACTCTCCGCAGGAGCCCTCGAAGCGGGCGCCGGCGCTCCGCTCGGCGGCCGCCCCGTCGTCCGCCGCTCCCTGACGGGGTTACGCGCCGGTAACCCACCCTTCCGCCGCCGGTCCGGCTCCTCTAGGGTCGGTCCGAAGCAGCGGATTACCGGGAGGCGCACGCATGACTGTCCGTACCACCACCCGCGTCGGCCTCGGGGCACGCCTGCGCTCGGCCACCGGTCTGCTGGGCGGCTTCGCGGCCACCTCGGCGGCGCACCTGGGTGCGATCGCCGCCGGCTCCTCAGTGCTCCGCAACGCCACCAAGCCGGCCCTGATGCCGCTGCTGGCCGCGCACAGCGTGGCCGCCGCCGCGCAGGCCGGGCGGGAGGCGCCGAGGCTGCTGGCGCCGGCGCTGCTGCTGAGCGCGGGCGGGGACGTGCTGCTCCAGCTGAAGAACGACCCCGCGTTCCTCGCGGGCATGGGCTCGTTCGCGGCGGCGCACGTCTGCTACGTGACGATGTTCGTCCAGCGTGGTGCACTTTCCGACCGCCGCCGGGCCCTGCTGGTCGCGGCCGCGTACGCGTCGGCCTGGGTGGCCCTGGTCGGGCAGCTCTGGCCGGACCTCGGGGACCTGCGCGCCCCGGTGGCCGGCTACAGCCTGCTGCTCGCCTCGACGGCCGTCACCTCGGCCGGGCTGGGCTGGCGGACGGGGCTGGGCGGGGCGCTGTTCCTGCTCTCCGACACGCTGATCGCCACCCAGCTGGCCGAGTGGCGGGAGCTGCCGGGCCATCAGTTCTGGATCATGGCCACCTATGTGCTGGCCCAGTACCTGCTGGCCGACGGCACGCTCCGGCACCAGCAGCGGCTCGACCGCGAGGGCACCGGGCCGCTGACGGCCTGACGGCCCCACCACCGGCCCCCGAGGACACCAGGCCGCGAGGACACCGGCCCGCGAGGACACCGAGCCGCTGACCGCCGGACACGCCGCCGCACCGCCGGCCCCGTCGGGATCCGGCGGCACGGAACGGGCGCGCGCGGGGGCCCTCAGGCACCGCGCCTGCGCAGCAGCCAGAAGCCGCCGAGGCCCCCCGCGACGAGCGCGAGGCCACCGGCCAGCTCCGCCGGATCGGCCGCGACCGAGCCGCCGAGACCGGTCTGCACGGACCCGTGCGGGGCGACCTGCTGGCCGCCGGCGCCGGACTGCCCGAGCGAACCGGCCCACTCCCCCGCGGCCTCGCCCCACTCGCCGAGGCCCTTGCCGGGGTTCTTCTGGGGGTTGTGGTCGGGGGCGGTGTCGGCCACGGTGGCGACCGTGACGGTGGTCGAGAAGGAGCCGCCGTCCGGGCAGGTGCCGTCGACCTTGCTGTCCCCGGCGTGCTGGCCGGCCAGCCGGGCCGAGCCGCTGTGCCTGCCGTCGGGGCCCAGGGTGAGGGTCGCCGGACCGCCCTCGAAGGCGGCGGAGCGGGCGGTGATGGTCTTGGCGTCGGGCTTGTCCGACTTCTCGCAGGAGACCGTGACCGTCACGGTCTGGCCCGGTGCGGCCTGGGACGGGCTGACCGTGGCGGAGCCGTCCCGGGCGGATGCCAGGGGGGCCGTCAGACCGGTCAGCGCCGTGGCGCCGATCAGGGCGGCGGCGGCCGTACGCGTGGGGCGCATGCCGGAACCTCCGGGATTCTCGGGCGCGGCCGGGGGACTCCATGTCCACGTGGTCGATCAACCGCACCCGGTCACTCACCGACGGTAGGCACCCGCCCCCCGCACGGCCAGCGCTCACGACCGTTCGGGTTACCACCCGTGACCCGCCGTGACGCCCGTCGGGCGGCTCAGCGGTCCCCGGAGGCCGTCGTCGCAGGTCCTCGGAGGCCCCCGGCGGTCCTCAGAGGTCGAGGTCCACCACGACCGGCGCGTGGTCCGAGGTGCCCTTGCCCTTGCGGGCCTCCCGGTCGACGTAGCTGTCCGTGACGGCGTCGACGAAGGGCTTGTTGGCGTAGGTGAGGTCGATCCGCATGCCCCGGTTCTTGGGGAAGGCCAGCTGGCGGTAGTCCCAGTAGGTGTACGGCCGGTCGTACTTGAGCGGGCGGGGCAGCACGTCCTGGAGCCCGATCTCGCCGAGGGCCGCCAGCGCGGCGCGCTCGGCCGGGGTGACGTGGGTCAGGCCCTCGAAGGCCGCGACGTCGAAGACGTCCTCGTCGCTCGGGGCGATGTTGAAGTCCCCGAGGACGGCGAACGGGCGGGTGCCGGCCGCGTCCTCGGTGGCGGCCTTGCGCAGCGCCTCCAGCCACTCCAGCTTGTACCGGTAGTGCGCGTGGTCCACCTCACGGCCGTTGGGGACGTAGACCGACCAGACCCGGACCGGGCCGCAGGTGGCGGCGACGGCGCGCGGCTCGACCTCGGGCAGCAGGGCGCCGTCGGCGAGGTAGCCGGGCTGGTCGGGAAGGCCCCGCACGACGTCCTCCAGCCCGAGCCGGGAGACGATCGCGACGCCGTTCCAGCGGCCGTTGCCGTGAGCGGCGGTCTCGTAGCCGAGCTCGCGGACCGCCTCGTACGGGAACGCGTCGGCCGCGCACTTGAGCTCCTGGAGGCAGAGCACGTCGGGCTTGGCGCTCTCCAGCCACTCCAGGAGCTTGGGCAGCCGCGCGGTGACGGAGTTGATGTTCCAGGTGGCGATGCGGACGGTCACGGCGGGCGGCCTTCCCGGTGGTTCGGTGCGGACGGGCATGCGGACGGGGTGGGCCGCCCCGCGAGGCAGGCCCACCCCGAACATACCGCCCGGCACCGACAGGCCGGGTCCGCTTGGCGCGCGGGACGCCGGCGGTCAGCGCGCCGGGCGCACCACCGCGGCCGAGCCGCCGCCGCGCCGCACCGGCTCCGCCGCGGCCACCCAGCGGCCGTCCGGCAGCCGTTCCACCCCGGTGGCGGCGCCGATCTCGCCGCCGTTGACGAAGCGCTGGCCGAGCCCCTCCAGCGCGGTCCGCTCGGGCAGGGCAAGGAAGCCCGGCTCGGCCTGGGTCGTGACGCTGTTGCGCTGGCTGGCGCGCGGCGCGGCGATGGCCTGCTCCAGGCTCAGGCCGCGGTCGAGCCGGCCGAGCAGCACCTGGAGGGTGGTGGTGATGATGGTCGCGCCGCCGGGGCTGCCGGTGGCGAGCAGCGGCTCGCCGTCGCGCAGCACGACGGTCGGGGACATCGAGGAGCGCGGCCGCTTGCCGGGGCCCGGGAGGTTCGGGTCGGGGACGCCGGGGGCGAGCGGGGCGAAGTCGAAGTCGGTCAGCTCGTTGTTGAGCAGGAAGCCCCGGCCGGGGACGGTGATGCCGCTGCCGCCGGTCTGCTCGATGGTCAGGGTGTAGGAGACGACGTTGCCCCAGCGGTCCGCGACCGTCAGGTGGGTGGTGTTCGGCCCCTCGTACGGCTCGGGGGCGGCCTGGCCGGTGTCCGCGCAGTCCGCCGGGTGGCGCGGGTCGCCGGGGGCGAGCGGGCTGGTGAGCGCGTGGTCCGGGCTGATCAGGCAGGCCCGGGAGGCGGCGTAGCGCTCGGAGAGCAGCTGCCGGGTGGGGACGTCGCTGAAGGCCGGGTCGCCGACCCAGCGGTTGCGGTCGGCGAAGGAGATCCGGGAGGCCTCCAGGAAGTGGTGGTAGTACTGGGTGCTGCTGTAGGCCGAGACGTCGCCGCCGTCCTCCAGGATGTTGAGCGCCTCGCCGACGGTGGTGCCGCCGGAGCTGGAGGGGGCCATCGAGTAGACGTCGTAGGCGCCGTGCGAGACGTGGGTGGGCGCCTGGTCGCGGACCCGGTAGTCGGCGAGGTCGGTGGTGTCGACCCTGCCCGGGCGGGCGTTGCGGCCGGAGGCCGGGTCGACCGGCGGGTGCTGCACGGTGTTGGCGATGTCCCCGGCCAACTCGCCCTGGTAGAAGGCCTTGACGCCCTCCTTGGCGAGCAGCCGGTAGGTGGCGGCGAGGTCCGGGTTGCGCAGCACGCTGCCGGTCTCCGGGGGCTTGCCGTTCGGCAGGTAGAGCTCGGCGGTGGCCGGGAAGTCCTTGAACCGGGCGTAGTTGTCGGCGGTCTGGTTGCGGAAGGTGTCGTCGACGACGAAGCCGTGGTCGGCGATCCGCTCGGCCGGTTCGAGGTTCCGGGCGAGCGAGCGGGTGCCCCAGCGGCGCAGCGCGGCGTCCCAGGTGGCGGGGGTGCCGGGGACGCCGACGGACAGTCCGCTGGTGACGGCGTCGGCGAAGGCCAGCGGCTTGCCGTCCTCCAGGAACAGGCCGGCGTCGGCGGTGCGGCCGGCCGTCTCGCGGCCGTCGAGGGTGTGCACCCGGCCGGTGGCGTGGTCGTAGTAGACGAAGTACCCGCCGCCGCCGATGCCGGCCGAGTACGGCTCGGTGACGCCGAGCGCCGCGGCGGCGGCCACGGCCGCGTCCACCGCGTTGCCGCCCTTGCGGAGCACCTCGATGCCGGCGGCGGTGGCGTCGGCGTCGACGGTGGCCACCGCACCGCCCAGGCCCACCGCCTCCGGCACCTTCGACGGCGGGGCGGCGGCGCCGGCCGGCCCCGCGCCGGACCAGACCAGCGCGGTGGTGAGTAACAGCGACGGCGCGAGACGGGTCAGAGCCCTCATCCGAGTCCTCCTGGGTCGACGTCAACCCATCAGTTGTTCCACAGGAGGCATCATCAGACAACCACACCGCGCCGCTACCAACCGGTAGTTGACGGGGCGGAGGGGAGCGCTCCCCTCCGCCCCTCCCCCGCTACAGCGCGCTGCGCTCGACCCGGCGCCGCTTGATCGTGCGGAAGCGCCGCGCCACCTGCCGGGCCAGGTCGGCGGCGCCGACCAGGCCGGCCTCGTTGCCGAGGGCGGCGTGCACGATGGTGGCCTCGGGGCGGAAGCCGCGCCCGGTGAGGGTGCGGCGGAAGGCGGCCCGGGCCGGGCCGAGCAGCAGGTCGCCGGCCTCGGAGACGCCGCCGCCGATCACGAAGCGGCCCGGGTCCAGCGCGGCGGCCAGGTTGGCGATGCCGACGCCGAGCCAGGTGCCGACCTCGTAGAGCAGCTCGGTCGCGGTCGGGTCGCCGGCCTGGGCGGCCTCGGTGACCAGCGGGCCGGTGATGCCCTCGACGGTGCCGCCGGCCCGGGCCAGCAGCGGCTGGACCACCGGCGACTCCTCGGCGACCAGCTCGCGCGCGTCGCGCACCAGGGCGTTGCCGGAGGAGTACTGCTCCCAGCAGCCCCGGTTGCCGCACGGGCAGCGGTGGCCGCCGGGCAGCACCTGCATGTGCCCGAACTCGCCCGCCAGCCCGTACTTGCCGCGGTCCACGTAGCCGTCCCGGACCACCGCGCCGCCGATGCCGGTGCCCAGGGTGAGCATCACCATGTGGTCCTCGCCGCGCCCGGCGCCGAAGCGCCACTCCGCCCAGGCGGCCGCGTTGGCGTCGTTCTCCACGATCACCGGGAACCGCAGCCGCCGGCTGAGCGCCTCCTGGAGCGGTTCGTTGCGCCAGTTGAGGTGCGGGGCGAACAGCACCGTGGAGCGCTCGGCGTCGACCCAGCCGGCCGCTCCGATGCCGACGGCGTGGACGTCGTGCCGGTCGGCGAGTTCGAGCACCAGCTCGACGATGACGTCCTCGACCACCTTGGCGCTCTTGCTCTTGTGCGGCGTGTCCGTGCGCAGCTTCTCCAGCACCTTGCCCTCGCCGTCCACCACCCCGGCGACCACCTTGGTGCCGCCGATGTCGACGCCGATGGTGGGCAGCCGCAGTATCCCGGCGGGCAGGGCGCGGCGGCGGCGCTCGGCGCGCGGGCCGAGGCCGAGCAGGGTGGGCAGGACGGGCGGCCGGGTGCTGCCCTGGGAGCCGGTCACGGCTGCGGACGCTCCTCACGGGGGTCGGAGTCCCCGGTGCCGGGGACGCTGGGGTCGGACGCGGTGGGCCGGGCGAGCTCGTGCGAGAGCTCGGCGAGGTCGGAGCCGCCGGCCATCTCGGTGGTGAGCTGTTCGAGGCTGATCTCGGCACGCGGATGGCTGCCCGCCATCCGGCCCCGCTTGAGCAGCGTGAAGTGGTCGCCCACCAGGTACGCGTGGTGCGGGTTGTGGGTGATCAGCACGACCCCGAGCCCGGCGTCGCGGGCGGCGGTGACGTACTTGAGCACCACTCCGGACTGCTTGACGCCGAGTGCGGCGGTGGGCTCGTCCAGGATCAGCACCCGGGCGCCGAAGTGGACCGCACGGGCGATCGCCACGCACTGGCGCTGCCCGCCGGAGAGGGTGCCGATCGGCCGGTCGACGTCGTGCAGGTCGATGCCCATCCGCGCGAGCGCCTCCCGGGTGGTGGCGCGCATCCCGTCGGCGTCCAGCCGCAGGCCGCCCCAGCGGCGCAGGCCCCGCTCGGAGCCGAGGAAGAAGTTGCGCCAGACCGGCATCAGCGGGACGACCGCGAGGTCCTGGTAGACGGTGGCGATGCCGAGGTCCAGGGCCTGGCGCGGGGAAGCGAAGCGCACCACCTCGCCGCCGACGGTGACGGTGCCCTCGTCGTGCTGGTGCAGACCGGAGATGATCTTGATCAGGGTGGACTTGCCGGCCCC
Organism: Kitasatospora sp. NPDC018619; assembly: GCF_044391605.1. Classification (NCBI taxonomy): domain Bacteria; kingdom Bacillati; phylum Actinomycetota; class Actinomycetes; order Kitasatosporales; family Streptomycetaceae; genus Kitasatospora; species Kitasatospora sp. NPDC018619. The sequence continues at coordinate 484,355 of NZ_JBISAI010000001.1, read as the reverse complement.
GTTGTCGCCGAGCACGCAGCTGATCTCGCCGGACCGCAGGGTCAGCGAGACGTCCTGGAGCGCCCGGACGGTGCCGTAGCTCTTGCCGACCCCGTCGAGGGAGAGCAGTTCGGTGCCCATCGCGTCCTCGCTCATCGCGGCCCCCGTTCGGCCCGGCGCTTGACGTAGGCGTTCAGCAGCGCGGCCAGCAGCAGCATCGCGCCGAGGAAGAACTTGAACCAGTCCGGGTTCCACTGGGCGTAGATGATCCCCTTGCTGGCCATGCCGAAGATCAGCGCGCCGAGCGCGGAGCCGGCCACCGAGCCGTAGCCGCCGGTGATCAGGCAGCCGCCGATGACCGCCGCGACGATGTAGATCAGCTCGTTGCCGACGCCCTCGCCGGACTGCACGGTGTCGAAGGAGAACAGCAGGTGCTGGCCGAGCACCCAGGCGCCGAAGCCGACGCCCAGGTAGAGCACGGTCTTCGTCCGGGCGACCGGCACGCCGACCGCGCGGGCCGCGTCCGCGTCGCCGCCGACCGCGAAGATCCAGTTGCCGAAGCGGGTGCGCAGCAGCACCCAGCTGCCGACCAGGAGCAGGCCCAGCCACCACCAGACGGTGGCCTTGATCGTCAGCCCGCCGACGGTCACCTCGGAGGCGAACAGCCAGCGGCAGGAGGCGAAGCCCTCCATGTCGGCGATCGACTTGGTGGAGACGGTGCCGGAGACGGCCTTGGTGACGCCCAGGTTGGCGCCGGTCAGCATCAGGAAGGTGCCGAGCGTGACGATGAAGCTGGGCAGCCGGGTGCGTCCGAGCATCCAGCCGTTGAACCAGCCGACGGCCAGCGTGGTCGCCAGCGAGACCAGCGCGCCGACCCAGGTCACGGCGGTGAACTGGTACGAGACCATCGAGGAGGTCAGCGCGGCGGTGGTGACCAGCACGCCGGCCGAGAGGTCGAACTCGCCGCCGATCATCAGCAGCGAGACCGGCACGGCCATGATCCCGATGGTGGAGGCCGCGTACAGCACGGTGCCCAGCGAGGAGACCCGCAGGAAGGGTTCGGCGGCGGCGGCGAAGACCGCGAAGACCGCGACGGCGGCGATCAGCGAGCCCAGCTCCGGCCGGGCGAGGAGCCGCCGCAGGGCCGCCGGGCGGCCGTCGGCCGGGCCGTCCTGGACGAGGAGGTCGGGGGTGCTCACCTGGTCCCCCTCGCGACGTACTCGGCGAGCGCGTCGGCGTTGTCCCTGGTCAGGATCTGCGGACCGGTCTCGACGGGCCTGCCGCCGCCGAGCATGTTCAGGTTGTACCTGTACAGCCAGAGCAGGTCGACGCCCGTGTAGCCCTGGAGGTACGGCTGCTGGTCCACGGCGAAGCCGACGCTGCCGGACTTGAGGCCGGACACCACCTGGGTGCCCAGGTCGAAGGTGTCCAGCTCGACGCTGCGGTGGGCGTCCTGGACGGCCTGGAGGCCGGTGGCGGCCATCGGGCCGGAGAGGGTGAGCACGGTGTCGATGGCCTGGTCGGCCTGGAGCTTGGCGGAGATCGCGGCGCGGGCGTCGGGCATGTCGACGCCGTTGACGTAGAGCACCTGGAAGGCTCCGCCGGACGTGGACTGGGCGCCGGAGCAGCGCTGCTCCTGGCCGACGTTGCCCTGCTCGTGGATCACGCAGAGCACGTTCCTGCGGCCGCGCGAGGCCAGCTCGGCACCGGCCGCCCGGCCGGCGGTCGCCTCGTCCTGGCCGACGTGGGTGAGCGCGCCGAACTTCTGCGAGAACTCCTGGCCGGAGTTGATGGTGATCACGGGGATGCCGGCGGCCTTGGCCTTGGCCAGGACGCCGGCCATGGCCTCGCCCTTGGCGAGGGTGACCAGCAGCCCGTCGACCTTCTGGTCGATGGCGGCCTGGACGAGCTGGACCTGGTTCTGGGTCTGCGCGTCGTTGGAGTACAGGAAGGTGATGTTGTCCTTGGCGGCGGCCTGCTCGGCGCCCTTGCGCACAGTGTCCCAGAAGGCGTCGCCGGCTCCGGCGTGGGTCACCATGGCGACCTTCCAGCGCGGGGTGGTGACGGCACTGCCGCCGGTGGCCGCGGCCTTGGCGCGGGCCTCCTCGGCGCGTCTGCCTCCGGTACTGCTGCAACCGGCCGCGGTGACCGCGAGCGCCAGGAGGGCACACACGGGCCAGAAGCGGCGGGACGGGCGAAAGCGGGTGATGCTCATCCCCATAGTCTCCCTGCCCGGGCGCTGCGGGATCGCACCGCCTCGCCCGGCGGCGCGAACGGCCTGGGAGGTAGAGTGCCCCGGGGGACCTTTCCTGGTAGTTCGCTGGGCATCTGGGTCCGGGCGGCTTCCGTCCGGGTGGCAGACTAGGCGCCGATCCGAAGAAGGTTCATCACGAGAACGTGATGTTCCTCTCAGGTTCCGCACAGATTCGGACGGCAACCGATCATCGGTCCATCGCCGTCTGATGCCATTGACGTGCGTTCGGGCGAGTCGGCCCCGGGCGGCGTGCGACCCGGATACGAGAGCTCGATGGAACTGACAGGTACACCGTTCTTCCTCCTCACCGTCATTCTGGTGCCGGTGTCCATCGCGGTGGCACTGCTGTTCTGGGGGAAGGTCGGCGGCCCGAAGCCGGTGCGCCACCTCACCCGCATCATCATGATCATGTTCTGCCAGGTCACCGCCGTCCTGATGGTCTTCGTGATGGTCAACAACGCGAACCTGATCTACGGCAACTGGGACGACCTGCTCGGCACCGGCAACCACGTGCGCGCGGTGCCGGTGGTGGCACCGGTCGACCCGAACGCCACCGCCCCGGCCCACGCCGGCGACGCCGCCAAGGAGCCGCCGAAGGCCAAGCAGAGCTTCAGCGGCGTCGACGACCCGCTGGTGCCGAAGGACGTGCAGCGGACCGAGCTCAAGGGCCAGGTCTCCGGCGTCGACGGCGAGGTGCTGGTCTGGCTGCCGCCGCAGTACGACGACCCGGCGTACAAGGACAAGAAGTTCCCCGTGGTCGAGCTGATCCCGGGCTTCCCCGGCTCCTCCTCGACCTGGTACGGCACCCTCAAGGTCTCCGACCAGCTCAAGCCGCTGATGCAGCAGGGCAAGGTCGCGCCGTTCATCCTGGTCTCGCCCCGCACCAAGCTGCTGAACCAGGACGCGGGCTGCACCGACATCCCCGGCAAGGTCAACGCCGACGCGTGGGTCACCCGTGACGTCCCGCAGATGGTGCTGGACAACTTCCGCGCGGACCCGTCCGCGGACCGCTGGGCGATCGCCGGGTACTCGGCCGGCGCGCACTGCGCGGCCAAGGTGTCGCTGTCCCACCCCAACCGGTACCGGGCCGCCATCGCGATGTCCGGCTACAACGACCCGGCCCAGGAGCCGGACTCGCTGGTCGGCAAGGACCCCAAGCTGCGCGAGGCCAACAACCCGGTCAACATCCTGAAGGCCGCCCCGCAGCCGCCGAAGGTCGCGCTGCTGGTCAGCGGCTCCAAGGGGGACGGCTTCGAGGACGGCGAGGCGATCCGCGCCGCGGCCAAGGCCCCGACCACCGTCCAGGTCGAGGAGGGCACCGGCCCGCACACCACCGAGCAGTGGAAGAAGATGGTCCCCAGCGCCTTCCAGTGGCTGACCTCGATCATCCCGGCCCCGTAGCCGGACCGGCCCCCGGGGCCCCCCCCCCCCCCCGGGGGCGGGGGGGCCCCCGGGGGGGGCCGGGGGGGGGGGGGGCGGGGGGGGCCCCCCCCCCCCGGGGGGGGGGGGGGGGGGCGGGGCGGCGCCCC
>NZ_JBISAI010000001.1:445638-480583 GCF_044391605.1 Kitasatospora sp. NPDC018619 | reverse complement strand
ACCCCCCCCGTCTTGTGTAACTATTGGGCCCCCCGCCCCCCCGGGGGCCCCCCCCCCGGCCCCCCCCCCCCCGGCCGGCCCCGCCCCGGGGCCCCCCCCCCCCCGGGGGGGGGGCCGGGCCCTCGGGCGTTCTCCGGGAGCGCTTCTCCGGGCGGGACCCGCGCGCCTCCGGGCGGCGGGCGAGTCCCGGGGCCGGCCGCCGTCAGGCCAGCTCCAGCGCCAGGTAGAAGTCCACCCGGTCCTCCAGCCGGGAGAGGTCGCGCCCGGTCAGCTCCTCGATCCGGCCGATCCGGTACCGCAGGGTGTTCACGTGGACGTGCAGCTGCGCGGCGCAGCGGGTCCAGGAGCCGTCCGAGCGCAGGAAGGCCTCCAGGGTGCGGACCAGGTCCGCCTGGTGCTCGATGTCGTACGCGATCACCGTGTCCAGCAGCCGGCTGCGGAAGGCGCGGCGCACCTCGTCCGGGACGGCGGCCAGCAGCAGCACGTGCGAGGCGAGCTCCTCGGGGCCCGCGACGCAGACCCGGCCGACCCGGGAGGCGGCGATCCGGCGGGCGTGCCGGGCCTCCTCCAGGGCGCCGCGCAGGCCGCCGGCCTCGGAGGCGGGAGCGGAGACCCCGAGGGTGATCCGCCCCTCCGAGCCGAGCCCGGCCTCCAGCGGGGCGAGCAGCCCGCGCAGGGCGTCGGCCGGCACCGGGCCGTCCAGGACGGGCAGCACCACCACGGCGCCGGTGCCCGCCCCGGCGACCAGGGCGCGGTCGGTCACGCCGCCGAGCGCCTCCTCCAGCACCGCCCGTACGGTGCCCTCCGGCAGGCCGGTGCCCTCGGCACTGAGCACCAGCCAGGAGCCCTCCCCCGCCTGGGGCTTGGGCTCCGGAACCTCGTACCGGGCGGCCATCGCCGAGGAGGCGTACAGGGTGCGGCTGATCTCCGCCGGGTCGGCGTCGCGGCGCAGCAGGGCGAGCACCTCGTCGGCGAGGCGGCGGCGCAGCCGGCGGCCCTCGTCGCGGCGGTGGCGCTCGGCGGCGACCAGCCGGGCCAGGTTCTCGGCGAGCTGCTGGCGCTTGGTGGTCCACTCGGTGACGTCGCCGGCCACCGCGAGCACCCAGTCGGCCAGCGGGCTCCCGGGCTGCGGCGCCCCCTGCTCCGCGGAGGCCGGGGCGGGCAGCAGCGAGTAGGAGCCGGCGGCCAGCCGGGCCCGGTGCGGGGGGCGGCGGCGCTGGCGCTGGGCGGCGAGGTGGGCGCGGACCAGCTGGTCGCGGTCCTCGGCGGAGAGCCGGTCGGCGGGGCCGGCGATCACCGCGCCGGTCGGGGTGAGCACCCAGCAGTCCAGGTCGAGGTCGCCGCCGAGCAGGTCGAGCACCGCGTCCAGCCCGCCGCCGCCGGCCGCCGAGACCAGCAGCCGGTGCCGGTCGACCAGGGCGGCGAGGTCGGCGGCGCGGTCGGCGGAGACCTGTCGGCCGATGAACTCGGTGACGGCGCCGAAGGCGATGTCGTCGGGGACGGCGAGCAGCGGCATCCGGTGCCGGCGGCAGGCCTCGACCAGGTCCTCGGGCACCGGGCCGACCTCGGCCTCGCCGGCCGCCAGGGCGACCGCGCCGCCCGCGGCGAGGGTGCGCACGAAGCGCTCGGAGTCGGCCGGGACGGTGCGCCAGAGCATGCCGGTGAGCACCAGTTCGCCACCGTGCAGGTAGCGGCCCGGATCCTGGAGGTCCGTCGTCATCACACCGCTGACCTGCCGGTCCAGCTCTTCCTCGGCCGCGAGCAGGCGCAGTCGCGGGGCTCCGGGGGCGAGCAGGTCACGGACGCGCATCCGCGGACTCCTTAACGGGGCTGGGGGGAGGGATGAAGGGGTAACGATAGGGCCTGGCCGAACGGGCGTGCGCCCCGGTCCGTGGCCCGCGCGTCACGGCCGGACTACGGTCGTAGGTGGCACCCGGCGCACACCCGGGCTGCGAGATTCTCCTCCTTAGAGGAACGTACAGGATGCCGGGCGGGCTCACAGCCGGGGCTTCATGCCATCGGTGACTGCCAGCGGGCCGCGTCCCGGCGGTTCACTGGGCGACACGCCGCCGGGCACCCGGCGGGCGAAACTTGAGGAGACACCCGCATGGAGTTCCTTCGGCCCGCCACCTGGGACGAGGCGCTCGCGGCGAAGGCCGAGTACCCGACCGCGCTGCCCGTCTCGGGCGGTACGGACGTCATGGTCGAGCTGAACTTCGACGTGCACCGGCCATCCGCGATTCTCGACCTGAACCGCATCACCGAACTGACCGACTGGGAGACCGCGGACGGCGTCGTGCGGCTCGGCGCCGCCGTCCCGTACGCCCGGATCATCGCGGAGCTGTCCGGGCCGCTGCCCGGGCTGGCGCTGGCGGCCCACACCGTCGGCTCGCCGCAGATCCGCAACCGCGGCAGCGTCGGCGGCAACCTCGGCGCGGCCTCCCCGGCCGGCGACTCGCACCCGGCGCTGCTGGCGGCCGGCCGGGACGTGTTCGTCGAGGCGGCCTCGGTGCGCGGCACCCGGCTGATCCCGATCGACGACTTCTACGTCGGGGTGAAGCGCAACTGCCTGGAGGCCGACGAGCTGATCCGGGCCGTGCGCATCCCGGTGGCGGACGGGCCGCAGCAGTTCTCGAAGATCGGCACCCGCAACGCCATGGTGATCGCGGTCTGCGCGTTCGGCTTCGCCCTGCACCCGCGGACCGGGACCGTCGGCACCGGCATCGGCTCGGCCGCGCCCACGCCGCGCCGCGCCGTCGAGGCCGAGGAGTACCTGCGGGGCGTGCTCGCCGAGCGCGGCCTGTGGGAGTCCGGGGAGCTGCTGGGCGCCGAGGTGGTGCAGCGCTTCGGGGAGCTGGTGAAGGCGGCGGCCTCGCCGATCGACGACGTCCGGGGCACCGCCGACTACCGCCGGCACGCGCTCGCCGTGATGGCCCGCCGCACCCTCACCTGGACCTGGAACGACTACCGCAAGCAGATCAGGAGCGCGGCATGAGGGTCACTTTCACCGCCAACGGCAAGCCCGTCGAGGCCGACGACGTGTGGGAGGGCGAGAGCCTGCTGTACGTGCTGCGCGAGCGGGTCGGCCTGCCCGGCTCGAAGAACGCCTGCGAGCAGGGCGAGTGCGGCTCCTGCACGGTCTACCTGGACGGCGTCCCGGTCTGCTCCTGCCTGGTCGCGGCCGGCCAGGTGCAGGACCGCGAGGTGCGCACGGTCGAGGGGCTGGGCTCGGAGGACGGCGAACTCGGTCTGGTCCAGCAGGCGTTCGTCGACGCGGGCGCCGTCCAGTGCGGCTTCTGCACCCCCGGCCTGCTGGTGCAGACCGACGCCCTGCTGGCGCAGGACCCGCAGCCGAGCGACGACGACATCCGCGAGGCGCTGTCCGGCAACCTGTGCCGCTGCACCGGCTACGAGAAGATCATGGACGCGGTGCGGCTGGCCACGGCCCGCAGGTGCGCGGGGACGGAGGACGCGCGGTGAGCACGCGGACGATCCGGGGGCAGAAGAACCTCCAGAACATCAACCAGGCGGCCAAGGACGGCATCGGCGGCTCGCCGCTGCGCCCGGACGGCAACCTGAAGGTCCGGGGCGAGTTCGCCTACTCCTCCGACCTGTGGCACGAGGACATGCTGTGGGGCACCGCGCTGCGCTCCCCGCACCCCCGGGCCAACATCCTCTCGGTGGACGTCTCCGAGGCGCTCAAGGTGCCCGGGGTGTACGCGGTGCTGACGCACGAGGACATCCCCGGCTCGAAGTACTACGGCCTGGAGATCCAGGACCAGCCGGCCCTGGCCATCGACAAGGTCCGCTACCACGGCGAGGCGATCGCCCTGGTCGCCGCCGACCACCCGGAGACGGCCCGCCGCGCGGTGGAGCGGATCGCGGTCGAGTACGAGGTGCTCACCCCGATCGTCACCGAGGAGCAGTGCCTCGACCCGGAGACGTACGGGTACGTGCACGAGCCGCACGAGTACCGGTCCCACGCGTACGGCAACATCTGCCACGAGCAGCGGCTGGTCTCCGGCCTCGGCGTGACGGACGAGGTGCGCGCCATGGCGGACGTCGTGGTCAGCGGCGACTACGAGGTCGGCATGCAGGACCAGGCCTTCCTCGGCCCGGAGTCCGGCCTCGCGGTGCCCGCCGAGGACGGCGGCATCGACCTCTACATCGCCACCCAGTGGCTGCACGTCGACCGCCAGCAGATGGCGCCGGTGCTGGACCTGCCGGAGGAGAAGGTCCGGCTCACGCTGGCCGGCGTCGGCGGCGCGTTCGGCGGCCGCGAGGACCTGTCGATGCAGATCCACGCCTGCCTGCTGGCCCAGCGCACCGGCCGGCCGGTCAAGATCGTCTACTCCCGGGACGAGTCCTTCTTCGGCCACGTGCACCGCCACCCGGCGCGGATGCACTACGAGCACGGCGCCACCCGGGACGGCAAGCTGGTCTACGCCGACGCCCGGATCGTGCTGGACGGCGGCGCGTACGCCTCCGCCTCCCCCGCCGTGGTCGGCAACGCGGCCTCGCTCGGGCACGGCCCGTACGTGATCCCGAACGTGCGGATGCACGCCATCGCGCTGTACAGCAACAACCCGTCCTGCGGGGCGATGCGCGGCTTCGGCGCGGTGCAGGCGGCGTTCGGCTACGAGTCGCAGATGGACAAGCTGGCCGCCGAGCTCGGCATGGACCCGGTGGAGCTGCGCCGGCTGAACGCCGTCTCGCAGGGCGACCTGATGCCCACCGGGCAGGAGATCGACGCGCCCGCGCCGGTGGCCGAACTCCTGCGGCGGGCCAAGGAGATGCCGCTGCCGCCGCCGCTGGACACCGCGGACCCGGACGTGCGCCGGCTGCCCGGGGCGCTGTCCAACACCTCGCACGGCGAGGGGATCGTCCGCGGCGTCGGCTACTCGGTCGGCATCAAGAACGTCGGCTTCTCCGAGGGCTTCGACGACTACTCCACCGCCCGGGTGCGGCTGGAGGTGATCGGCGGCGAGCCGGTCGCCATGGTGCACACCGCGATGGCCGAGGTCGGCCAGGGCGGCGTCACGGTGCACGCCCAGATCGCCCGCACCGAGCTGGGCGTCGAGCAGGTCACCATCCACCCGGCCAACACCGAGGTGGGGTCGGCCGGTTCGACCTCCGCCTCGCGCCAGACGTACATGACCGGCGGCGCGGTGAAGCTGGCCGCCGAGGCGGTGCGCCGGGAGCTGTTCGACCGGGGGCGCCGGCGCTACGGCTGGACCCACGACGACCTGGTGCTGTCCGACGGCAAGGTGGTGTCGAAGAGCGCCGGGGTGCTCGTCTCCGTCGTCGACCTGCTCGGCGACGAGGCCGTCGAGCAGACCCGCGAGCACCACCACCGGCCCACCCAGCCCTTCGACAAGGAGACCGGCCAGGGCTTCGGCCACGTCCAGTACACCTTCTGCGCCAACCGCGCGGTGGTGGACGTGGACGTGGAGCTGGGGCTGGTCAAGGTGGTCGAGCTCACCGCCGTCCAGGACGTCGGCAAGGCGCTCAACCCGCTCTCCGTGGTCGGCCAGATCCAGGGCGGCTGCACCCAGGCGCTCGGGCTCGCGGTGATGGAGGAGATCATCGTGCGGGACGGCAAGGTGCGCAACGCCTCCTTCACCGACTACCTGATCCCCACCATCCTGGACACCCCGCCGATCCCGGTGGAGATCCTCGAACTGCCCGACCCCCACGCGCCGTACGGGCTGCGCGGGGTCGGCGAGGCGCCGACCGTCTCGGCGACGCCGTCCATCGTGGCCGCCATCCGCAACGCCACCGGGCTGGCGCTCAACCGGATCCCGGTCCGGCCGGAGCACCTGACCACCGAACAGCCGCGCTGACGGCCGGAGTTCGTCCTCCCGGGGCGGCGACCGTCTTCCCCGCCGCCCCGGGGACCCCCACACGCCCGCTGCCCTGCCCACGCCGGGGCCCGCAGCGGTGCGCACCACCCGCGCCGGCGTTCAGCCGCGCACGCACCGCACGCACACGCACCGCACGCACACGCACAGCCGCGCACGCGTTCAGTTGCGCACGCACCGTACGGCCGCATCACCTGATACTCCCCCCGCTCGCCCCGCGAGTGCCCAGTGAGTCGATACGTCCCCCTACGCCGCCTCGTTGACCGGCAGTCAGGTCGGCTCGCCCACCCCAACCCCCTTTGACACTTGGGAGTGGACATGCCCAGGATCCCCACGGAGCCCGGCACCACCGAAGACAGACCCGCCGAGGACGGCACCCACCCGTCGTCCCCGGCCGCACGCCCCACCGGCGCACTGGACGCCTACTTCAAGATCTCGGCCCGGGGCTCGACCCTCGCCAACGAACTGCGCGGTGGGCTCACCACGTTCATGGCGATGGCGTACATCATCCTGCTCAACCCGCTCATCCTGAGCGGTGCGGACGTCACCGGCGCCAAGCTCGACCACGCCGCGCTGACCACCGCCACCGCGCTGGCCGCCGCCGTCACCACCGTCCTGATGGGCCTGGTCGGCAACGTGCCGCTGGCGCTGGCCGCCGGGCTCTCCGTCTCCGGCGCCGTCTCCGCGCTGGTCGTCCCGCACACCACCTGGGCGCAGGCCATGGGCCTGTGCGTGATCTACGGCCTGCTGATCGTGCTGCTGGTCGTCTCCGGGCTGCGCGAGCGGATCATGAACGGCATCCCGCTGCCGCTCAAGCACGCCATCACCATCGGCATCGGGCTGTTCGTCACCGTGATCGGCCTCTACAAGGCCGGGTTCATGCACACCGGCGGGCCCACCCCGCTGTCGCTCGGCCCGGCCGGCGAGCTGTCCGGCTGGCCGGTGCTGGTCTTCTGCGTCACCCTGCTGGCGATCTTCGTGCTGATGGCGCGCGGCGTCCGCGGCGCGATCCTGCTCGGCATCGCCGGCGGCACCGTGCTCGCGATGGTCGTCAACCGGGCCGCCCACGTACCGGCCGCGGCCTGGCGGAACTCGGTGCCGGTCTGGCCCGGCAGCCCGGTCTCCGCCCCCGACTTCGGCCTGTTCGGCCACGTGGACCTGTTCGGCGCCTTCGGCAGCCACGGCATGGGCGCGATCAGCGCCTCGGTCGCGGTGTTCACCCTGGTGCTGGCGGGCTTCTTCGACGCGATGGCCACCATCATCGGCGTCGGCACCGAGGCCGGGCTCGCCGACCGGCGGGGCCGGATGCCCGGGCTGTCCAAGGCGCTGTTCATCGACGGCGCCGGCGGCGCGGTGGGCGGCCTGGCGGGCGCCTCCGGGCAGACCGTCTTCGTCGAGTCCGCCACCGGCGTCGGCGACGGCGCCCGCACCGGGCTCGCCTCCACCGTGACCGGGGCACTGTTCGCCCTGATGCTGTTCTTCTCACCGCTCGCCGGGGTCGTCCCGGTCGAGGTGGCCTCGGCCGCCCTGGTCGTGATCGGCGCGATGATGATGAGCCAGGCCCGGCACATCGACTGGTCCGACCGGGAGGTGGCCGTCCCGGCCTTCCTGACCTGCACGCTGATGCCGTTCACGTACAGCATCACCGCGGGCGTCGCGGCCGGCGTCATCTCGTACACCGTCATCAAGGCCGGGGTGGGGCGCTGGCGCGAGCCCGGGCCGCTGATGTGGATCCTCACCGCGGTGTTCGTGGTGTACTTCGCGATCACCCCGGTGAAGGCCTGGTTGGGCGTGCACTAGACGCCCGCACCCGCTCTCGCCCCCGGCCGCCGCCGTTGGGGCACCACCGCTTGGGCACCACCGCCGCCGTACGGGATCGTTTCCCGTACGGCGGCGTCTCCCGCTACTGTCGGAACCGTGTAAGGAGCGTTCCCCATGCAGGACATCGCCGAGCAGCTGCGGGCCTGGCACGCGTCCGGGCGCTCCTTCGCCGTGGCCACCGTGGTCGGCGTCTCCGGCAGCGCGCCGCGCGACCCCGGGGCGGCGCTGGCCGTGGACGCGGAGGGCGAGGCCGTCGGCAGCGTCTCCGGCGGGTGCGTCGAGGGCGCGGTGTACGAGCTGTGCCGGGCCGCCCTCGCGAGCGGCGAGCCCGTGCTGGAACGCTTCGGCTACAGCGACGAGGACGCCTTCGCGGTGGGCCTGACCTGCGGCGGCGTCCTGGACGTGTTCGTCCAGCCGGTGGTGCCCGGCACCGACGCCGGGCTGGACGCCGGGATCGCCCACATCGCGGCCGGCACGCCCGTGGCGCTGGTCCGGGTGATCGCCGGGCCCGGCGGGCTGGTCGGGGCCACGCTGGCGGTCACCGCCGACGGCTCCGACGGCACGCTCTCGCCGGCCCCCTCGACGGTCGGCGGCCTGGAGCGGGCGGTCGTCGCGCAGGCCCGGGCGATGCTGGAGGCCGGACGCACCGGCCGGCTGGAGCTCGGCCTGGACGGCCGCCCCTGCGACGACCGGCGACAGGGCTCCGTCACCTGCTTCGTCGAGTCGTACGTGCCCGCGCCGCGGATGCTGGTGTTCGGGGCGATCGACTTCGCCGCCGCCGTGGTGCGGATCGGCAGGTTCCTGGGCTACCGCGTGACCGTCTGCGACGCCCGGCCCGTCTTCGCCACCGCCCGGCGCTTCCCGGAGGCCGACGAGGTGGTGGTCGACTGGCCGCACCGCTACCTGGACTCCCAGCTCGGCCGGATCGACGGGCGCACCGTGCTCTGCGTGCTCACCCACGACGCGAAGTTCGACATCCCGCTGCTGGAGCGCGCCCTGCGGCTGCCGGTCGGCTACGTCGGCGCGATGGGCTCCCGCCGCACCCACCGGGACCGCCTCGCCCGACTGCGCGAGGCCGGGCTCTCCCAGGCCGAACTGGCCCGGCTGCGCTCACCGATCGGCCTGGACCTCGGCGCCCGCACCCCGGAGGAGACGGCCGTCTCGGTCGCCGCCGAGATCGTCGCCCACCGGCGCGGCGGCAGCTGCCTGCCGCTGAGCGCCTCGGACGGGCCGATCCACCACGACCTGCCGCGCACCGGGACGGAGGGTGACGACGGCGGCGCGGCCGAGCGCCCGGCACGCCGTACCCACGCGGCCTGAGCCGGGAGGCCCACGGCGGCGCCCACGTCGCGTGTCCACGTCGCGTGTCCACCGGCGCGGCGGTGGCTCAGTCCGTCAACGCCAGCTTCATGCCGAAGCCCACCACCACCGCGCCGGTCACCCGGTCCATCAGCCGCCGGGCGGCCGGCCTGCGCAGCCAGCCGCGCACCACCCGGGCGAAGGCCACCAGGACGCCCGACCAGAGCAGGCCCTCGACGACGTGCACGCCGGTCAGCGCCACACCGGCGGCGAAGTGCGGGGCGCCGGCCGGGATGAACTGCGGCAGCACGGCCACGTAGAAGACCCCGACCTTGGGGTTCAGCAGGTTGGTCAGCGTGCCGCGCCGCCAGCCGTGTGCGAACCCGCCGTCCTCCGGCTCATCCTCGGCCGCCGCGTCGCCGCCCCGGCTGCGCAGCATGCCGATGCCCATCCACACCAGGTACGCCGCGCCCGCCCAGCGCAGGACCTCGTAGGCCACCTGCGAGGCGGTGAGCAGCGCCGTCACCCCGGCCGAGGTCAGCGTGCCCCAGAGCAGCGTCCCGGTCTGGATGCCCAGCACGACCCCCCACGCCTGCCGGCGCCGTCCGAGGGCGGAGGTCCGCAGGATCAGCGCCGTGTCGAGCCCGGGGGTGAGCGTGAGCAGGCCCACGACGAGGGCGAAGGACCACAGGGCGGTTGTCATCTCCATGGGCCTCGATGGTCTCACAGGCCCGGGCGGCCCCGGCCGCCGGATCCGTCAACCGGCCGCCCTGGCGGTGTGGCGGCGCGGCGGCATGGCGCCTTCGCGGCTTGACGCCGTGCCGCTGTGCCGCCCGTAGGCTCCGACCAGCCGCCGTTCACCCGGTCAGGTGATGTCGAGGCGGGCGGCGAGGCGCAGCAGGCCGGGGCTGAGTCGGGACAGGAAGCGGGCGGCCCGGGCCTCGGGGGTGACCGGGACGACGGGCTTGCCGGTGCGGACGGCCGCGAGGACGGCGGTGGCGACCTTCTCCGGCGGGAAGCCGCGGCGGGCGTAGAGCCGCGCGGCGCGGGCCTGCTTGGCGGCCTGCTCGGCGGAGGTGGTGGCGGAGAAGGTCGAGGTGCGGGTGATGTTGGTGTTGACGATGCCGGGGCAGATCGTGGAGACGCCGATGCCGTGGCCGACGAACTCGGCGCGCAGGCAGTCGGAGAGCATGAACACCGCGGCCTTGCTGGTGGCGTAGGCGGTCAGGGCCTTCGACGGCAGGTAGGCGGCGGCGGAGGAGACGTTGACGATGTGGCCGCCCTGGCCTCGGTCGGCCATCAGGGTGCCGAAGGCGCGGCAGCCGTGGATCACGCCCCAGAGGTTGACGTCCAGGACCCGCTGCCACTCCTTCTCGGTGGTCTGCAGGAACGTCCCGGAGTGCCCGATGCCCGCGTTGTTGACCATGACGTCCGGCACCCCGTGCTCGGCGGCGACGCTCTTCGCGAAGGCGTCCATCGCGGCGCCGTCCGAGACGTCCACCCGGTAGGCGTGCGCCTTCGGGCCGATCAGCGAGGCCAGTTCGGCGGTGCGCTCGGCGGCCGGGAGGTCGAGGTCGCAGACCACCACCGTGGCGCCCTCCTCGGCGAAGGCGAGTGCGGTGGCCCGGCCGATGCCGCTGCCGCCGCCGGTGACCACGACCAGCCGGCCGTCGCCGTCGGCCTCCCTGGTCCGGCCCGCGTCCACGCGGGCGGTGAACTCGCGGACCATGCCGGCCACGGTGGCTCCCTTCTCCAGCAGCGCCGACCAGTGGCCGGCGTGCAGCGTCCTGCGGGTCAGCTCGGGCGCCCAGCGCTCCAGGCCCTCGGAGAGATAGGTGCCGACGTACCGGTCCCGGGTGAGGGTCACCAGCTGGACCGGCACCGTGGTCGACCGCTCGCGCGGACTGCCCAGGGTGGGGCGGAAGTTGGCCCGGTACAGCTCGATGCCTCGGACTGCGTCGCGGCGCAGCGTGGGCTGCGGGTGGCCGGCGCGCGGGGTGACGTGCTCCAGGTCGCGCAGGACCCTCGGCCAGGCCCGGGCCAGCCCCAGCCGCCAGACGCCGGGGGCGAGGAAGGGCAGGTGGAAGGCGGTGATGTACCAGGAGTGCAGGCCCTGGTGCAGCAGCTGCCCGAGGTGGCGCGGGGTGGGGCGGCGCAGCCGGTGGCGCAGCCAGTGGCCCATGTGGTCCAGGCTGGGGCCGGACAGGGTGGTGTACGAGGCGATCCGGCGCTCGGCACCGGGCGCGGTGACGGCCTCCCAGGACTGGATCGAGCCCCAGTCGTGGGCGACCAGGTGCACCGGGCGGTCCGGGCTGACGGCGGCGGCGACGGCGAACAGGTCCTCGGCGAGGTGTTCCAGGCGGTAGCCGGAGCGGTCGGCGGGGGCGGCCGACGCGCCGGCGCCGCGCACGTCGTAGCGGACGACGTGGTGGTCGCGGGCGAGGTCGGCGGCGATGTCGTCCCAGACGGCGTGGGTGTCGGGGTAGCCGTGCACCAGGAGGACGGTGGGGGCCTGCGGGTCCCCCTGTTCGAAGACGGCGAGGGGGAGGCCGCCGGAGTGGACGGTCCGGTGGCGGACGGGGGACGTCATCGGGTGGCCTCCTGGGGTGCGCTCGGCTCGGTGGCGGGGGGCGGCTCGGTGGCGGCGGGCGGCTCGGTGGCGTAGGGCAGTGCGGTCGCGGGGGGCGGTGCGGTCGCGGGGGTCGGGCCTGCGGTGGCGGTGGGCGGTGCGGCCGCCGTCTTCGCGGCGTCGGCGGCCCAGCGGCGGACGTGCGGCAGGTCGTCGTCCAGCCAGTGGGCGTCGTCCTCGGTGACGACCAGCAGTTCCTCGAACTTGATGCCCACGCCCCGGAAGGCGATGTGCGGCTCCACCGCCCACAGGCCCGGGGTGGGTGCGTGCCGGGAGGAGCGCCCGTCCGCCCAGAGCGGCGAACGGCCGTGCAGCCGTTCGGAGACCAGCTCGCGGCCGAGGGTCTGCAGGGTGCGCACGCCGAAGCCGAAGACGTTCACCCCGGCCGGCCCGCGCGCGGTGGTGCGGGTGACCTGGTGGCCGATCACCCGGCCCGGGTAGACCTGGTGGCGGTTGTCGTAGCCGTGTGCGGCGAGTTGGGCGTCCACCGCCGCGTACACCTCGGCGAGCGGCTTGCGGGCCCGCACCTCTTCGAGGATCAGCTCGCGGTAGACCGAGAGGTCGGCGGCCAGGCGGTCCCAGACCCTGTTCTCGCCGACCTTGCCGCCGTAGCCGATGTCGGCGGTGTAGCCGTCCACCACGGGCGCGCAGTCCAGCACGTACGGCATGCCCTCCTCCAGCCGGCGGTTGCCGGCGAAGAACTGCAGCGGGGTGTGGAAGTGCCGGAACGCCGTCCGGTCGCCGAACCAGGCGAAGGGGACGTGGAAGAAGTCCTGCACCCCGGCGGCGACCAGGCGGCGGCGCAGCTCCGCGGTGGCCTGCCGCTCGGTGACGCCGGGTTCGATCCAGGCCGCGACCTGTTCGGCGCAGTGGTAGGCCAGCTGCTGGGTCTCGCGGAAGCGGGCGAGGTCGCGCTCGGTGTAGCGGAAGGCGGGGGTCGCTTTCGCCATGGCGGGGCTCCTTCTAGAGGTCGAGCACGAGGGTCTCGCCCTCGGCGGCCCGGGAGACGCAGGGCAGCAGGGCGCCGGCGGCGCGCTGTTCGGGGGTCAGGCGGCGGTCCCGGTGGTCGGGCGAGCCGGCCAGCACGCGGACCTCGCAGGTGCCGCAGAAGCCCTGGTGGCAGGAGTAGGCGAGCTCCGGTCGGGCCTCGCGCAGCACGTCCAGGGCGGAGCGGTCGGCGGGGACGTCCAGGGCCGGGCCGTCAGCGCCGAGGCGGACGGCGAACGGCTCGCCGTCGACGACCGGGGCGGCGCCGAAGCGCTCGAAGTGCAGCGAGACGGCCGGGGACGCGTCCAGGGCGCCCTGCACGGCGGCGAGCATCGGGGCCGGGCCGCAGCAGTAGACGGCGGCTCCGCGCGGGGCGTGGGCGAGCAGTTCGGCTCCGGTCGGGACGCCGCCGTGCTCGTCGTCGGTGCGCAGCACCACCCGGCGGGGGTCGAGGGCGCGCAGCTCGTCCGTGTACGGGAGGGTGTCGGCGCTGCGGCCGACGTGCACCAGGCGCCAGTCCAGGCCGTGCCGCTGCGCCTCGCGGGCCATCGGGAGCAGCGGGGTGACGCCGATGCCGCCGGCCAGCAGGAGGACGGCGGGCTCGGCGCAGAAGGCGAAGCCGTTGCGGGGGCGGCGGGCGGTGAGCCGGGAGCCGGGGTGCAGGGCGTCATGGACTTCAACGGACCCGCCGCCGCCCCCGGGCAGCCGCCGGACGGCGATGCGGTAGGAGGTGCGGTCGGCCGGGTCGCCGGTGAGGGAGTAGTGGCGTTCGCGGCCGGAGGGCAGCAGCAGGCGCAGGTGGGCGCCGGGCTGCCAGCCGGGCAGCGGGCCGCCGGAGGGGTCGGCGAGGCGCAGCTCGACGACCTCCGCGGCTGGCCGGCGGCGCTCGGTGACGACCAGTTGGAGCGGCGGAGTGGGGCGGCTGGGCGGGCGGCGGGGGTTGCGGCGCAGCAGCGGGCTGCCGAGCGCCGGGGAGTAGCGGTCGCCGAAGGCGGTGAGCCAGCGCATGAAGCCGTCGGGGCGGGGGCGGCCGTAGAGGTCCGGGGGCGGGGTGAGCAGGTCCATCCGGCGGGGTCCTTGGGGTGGGGTGGGGCGGCGGGCGGGGCGCGGGGCGCGGGGCGGTGGGGGCGGCGGCGGTGGGGCGGGGAACAACTGACAGGTTTCAGGTGTCGGCTTTCAGATGTCAGCGAACAGAAAACGTTTTCTGTTCGCTGACATCTGTCCGCTGAACCCTGTCCGCTGTCAGCCCCGCCCGGCCGCCGCGCGGGCGGCCGGCGAGGTCGCGAGGTAGCCCAGCGCCTGGCTGGACGAGCCCTCCTGGGTCGGGTGGTAGCCCGGCCGCAGGTAGCGCAGCCCGGAGCGGATCGACCGGACCGGGTCCGGCAGCAGTCCGCGCCTGGCGATCCGGCCCGCCTCCCGCCAGGTGGGCTTGAGCCGCCCGTCCAGGCTCGGGTCCGCGGCGAGCAGGAACCGGGCGCCGCGCACCCAGAGGTGGACCAGCAGCGGCCCGGAGACGACCATCCCGCGGACCCGCCGCAGGTAGCCCGGATCCAGGTGGACCATCAGGTCGTAGGCGACGCTGCGGTGCTCGACCTCCTCCGCGCCGTGCCAGCGCAGCAGGTCCAGCATCGTCGGGTCCGCCTTGGCCCGGTCCAGGCCCGGGGAGTTGAGCGCCCAGTTGCCGAGGAAGGCGGTGAAGTGCTCGATCGCCGCGACGAAGGCGACCCGCTCGATGATGTTCTCCCGCCGCCGGGCCGGCGTCAGCCCCGGCTTGTCGCCGAGGACGCGCTGGAACAGCCAGGCGATCTGCCGGACGTACGGCCGCGGGTCGAGCCCCTGGCCGAGCAGGTGGTCCAGGACCTCCTGGTGCGCCTCGGCGTGGATGGCCTCCTGCCCGATGAACCCGAGGACCTCCTCGCGCAGTTGGTCGTCCCGGATGAGGGGCAGCGCCTCCTTGAACACCTTGACGAACCACCGCTCCCCCTCGGGCAGCAGCAGGTGCAGCACGTTGATGACATGGGTGGCCATCGGCTCGTCGGGGATCCAGTGCAGCGGCAGCCGGGACCAGTCGAAGCGGACGTCCCGGGGCTCCAGGACGAGGCTGTCGTGCACGCGCGCGGCGGGGGCGGCGAGGGCGGGGACGGGGGTGGGGCGGGGCATGGCAGGCCCTCCTGACCTGGGGGCGGCGGCTCGGCTCGAGGGAAACGTACTCGCGGGTAGCCGCCAGGACAAGGGTTTCGGGGCCCCTTATCGACATCGAGTCTAATAAGTGCTGTGCTCCGGGGGACGCCCCGGGAGACGCCGGGAGCCCCACCGGTCCCCCGGCAGGGCTCCTCGGGCCGGCGCGCGCACCCCCCGAGCGGGTGTCAGACCGCCATCGCCAGCATCAGCGGCGCCGCCCGGGCCGCCAGCAGCTCGGCGGCGGCCTTCAGCCGGTGGACGGCGTCCGCCGGCATCGAGGTGGCCAGGCAGCCGACCGTGCTGCCCGCCGTGATCGGGACGGCCGCGCACACCGTGCCCAGCGCGTACTCCTGGATGTCGAGCACCGGCACCGTGGCCGGCTGCCGCTCCAGCCGGTGCATCAGCTGGTCCGCGTCGGTGACGGTGCGGGAGGTCAGCCGGGCCACCGGGTGCCGGGAGAGGTGGTCGCGCCGGGCGTCCGCGTCCAGCTGGCTGAGCAGGCACTTGCCGATCGCGCTGGCGTGCGCGGTGGCCCGGAAGTCCACCCACTCCTGCACGGCCGGGGCGTAGTCGGCGGCCGAGACCGCCTCCACCGACAACTCGCCGTCGTGGTAGCGGCCGAAGTACACCGCGGCACCCAGCTCGTCCCGCAGCTCGGCGAGTTTGCGGTTGAGCCGCGCCTTCACCAGCTGCTCCCGGTTGTGCTGGCCGAGCAGCGCGAAGGTGCCGCCCAGCAGCCAACCGCCGTCCTGGCACTGGAGGTAGCCCTCCACCTCCAGGATCTCGGCGAGCCGTCGCACGGTCGGCAGGCCGAGCGAGGTCTCCCGGGCGAGGGCCACCAGGGTGGCACCGTCGGGGTGGCGGTCGACGGCCTCCAGCAGTCTGAGGGCGTGCTGGAGGGAGGTGAACGGGCCCGTCGAACCCTGGTCCAGCGCGGCGTGACGACCCGGGGCTGGTGTCGACATGGCGTCCCCTTCCGATGTCCCCCCACGGAGCGACCGCGGGCACGCACCAGCCTATCGACCCGGCGCCTCGGACGACTGCCGTCCGTACATATCCGTGGACAATCCGTGCTCCCCCACCGGCCGACCTGGGCGAACGCCGCGGGCCCCTCCCCCACTGCCCAGGGGGAGGGGCCCGTTCCGCGGCCGCCGGGTGGGGGACCGGCGGCCGCGGCGGTGGTGGTGCGGAGGGCGGGGCGGCCGGTGCGGAGGGTCAGCCCTCGTCGCCCGCCCGAAGCTTGGCGACGGCGGCGGCCAGCCGGGCGCCGTACTCCTCGTCCGCGGCGTGGAAGTGGGCGAGGTTCTTCTCCACCACGTCGTCGCGCGAGACCTGCGCCAGGAAGCCCGCGATGTTGTCGATCAGGCGGCTGCGCTCCCCGGCCGACATCAACCGGTACAGCTCGCCGGCCTGGAAGAAGTCGTCGTCCTTGGCGTGCGCCGGCGTCGGGTGGGTGCCGGTGTGGCCCTCCACCCTGACCGGCGCGGCCAGCGCGTCGCCGGTCTGGACCGGCCCGTCGTAGGAGTTGGGCTCGTAGTTCTTGCCGCGCCCGGCGCTGTTGACGGCCATGAAGCCGTCGCGGCCGTAGTTGTGGGCCTCGGTGGCGCGCGGGGCGTTCACCGGCAGCAGGGTGTGGTTGACGCCGAGGCGGTAGCGCTGGGCGTCCGCGTAGGCGAACAGGCGGCCCTGGAGCATCTTGTCCGGGGAGGGGCCGATGCCGGGCACGAAGTTGTTCGGCGAGAAGGCGGCCTGCTCGACCTCGGCGAAGACGTTCTCCGGGTTCCGGTTGAGCACCAGGCGCCCGACCCTGACCAGCGGGTAGTCGGCGTGCGGCCACACCTTGGTGAGGTCGAAGGGGTTGAAGCGGTAGTCCGCGGCCTCGGCGACCGGCATCAACTGGACGTAGAGGGTCCAGGACGGGAACACCCCGCGCTCGATGGCCTGGTGGAGGTCGCGCTGGTGCGAGTCGGCGTCGCCGCCGGCCACCTCGGCGGCCTGGGCGGCGTCCAGGCAGCGGATGCCCTGGTTGGTCTTGAAGTGGTACTTCACCCAGTAGGCCTCGCCCTCGGCGTTGACCCACTGGTAGGTGTGCGAGCCGTAGCCGTTCATGTGGCGGTAGGAGGCCGGGATGCCGCGGTCGCCGAACAGCCAGGTGATCTGGTGGGTCGAGGCCGGCGAGTGGGCCCAGAAGTCCCAGACGTTGTCCGCCTCCTGCACGCCGGTGTAGGGGTCGCGCTTCTGCGAGTGGATGAAGTCGGGGAACTTGACCGGGTCCTTGATGAAGAACACCGGGGTGTTGTTGCCGACGAGGTCGTAGTTGCCCTCCTCGGTGTAGAACTTCACCGCGAAGCCGCGCGGGTCCCGCACCGCGTCACTGGCACCCAGGTTGCCCGCGACGGTGGAGAACCGCAGGAAGACCTCGGTGCGCTTGCCGACCTCGGACAGGAAGCCCGCCCGGGTGTACCGCGCGACCTCGTCGGTGACCTCGAAGTAGCCGTACGCGCCGGATCCGCGGGCGTGCACCACGCGCTCCGGGATGCGCTCGCGGTTGAACCGGGCCAGCTTCTCCAGCAGTTGCTGGTCCTGGATCAGCAGCGGGCCGTACTCGCCGGCCGAGGCCGAGTTCTGGTTGTCGGCGACCGGGGCGCCGGACTCCGTGGTCAGGATCTTGGACATGGAGGGTCCTTCGGGTGTCGATAAGGGCGGTGCGTGAAGAAAGGTGGGCTGACAGAGCATCAGTTCGCTCGGCGCGGTCCAGTCCGGCGAAAGTGCGACTGATGGATCGTCAGCTGCCGAGCAGGCTCCGGACGACGGTCCCCGCCGCGGCCGGTTCGGCGACGGGCCGCGCCTCGGTCAGCGCGGCGGCCTCGTCGGCGGCGAGACCGCCCGCGGTGAGGGCCGCGACCGCCTCGGCGGCCGGGAGGGCGTTGAACCAGCGCAGCGCGAGGGCCGTGCGGCCGGCTTCGGTGAGGCGCCCGGTGAGCCGCAGGCGGGCCAGGCCTCCGTCGGGGTAGACGTTGATCCGCACGTGGGTCACCGGGCGGCCGGCGTCGAGCCGGAAGCGGTGCCGGGTGTCGGGCTGGAGGCGCGTACGGGGCAGGAGTTCGAACCACTCGCCCTCGGCCGGGTCGGCCCCGGACGAGGCGTCGAACCCTGACAGGTCGGCCCAGCCGGGGGCATTGGCGACGAAGTAGGACGTGTCCACCTCGGCGGCCAGGACCTCACCGCCCCCGGCCAGGGCGATCTGCACCCAGTCGTTGGCCTTGTCGCGCCGACGCCGGGTCTCCCAACCGTCGCCCATGACGGAGGCACGGCCGGGAGCGTTCAGGTTGTGCGGGGAGGAGAAGTAGCGGTCGGACGCCGCCTCGGCCACCCCGCCGTACTCCTGGGCGGCCAGGTCGAAGGTGAGGCCGTCCAGTTCGCGCGGATCGGGCAGCACCTCGCCGTGCACCCGCAGCCGGGCGACGCCGCCGTCCGGGAAGATGTTCAGCCGCACGTGGGTGTAGCGGGTGCCGTCCTCGACGGCGAACTCGTGGGCGGTGTTCCCGCGGAGGGCGGTGCGCGGCACGATCGTGGTCCACTCGGCGTCCCGGAGCTCCTCGGGCGAGGGGTGGCCGGGGACGGACGCGGCCTCGACCGAGGCGGTCTCCGGGTAGTTGCCGGTGAAGTGGGCGGTGTCCACGACCACCCCGCGGACCACCCCGGCGGCGCCCAGCCGGACGACCGCCCAGTCGTGGTCCTCGTCGGTGGGATGCGGCTGGTCGGCCGAGACGCCGCGGCGGCGCTTGGACTCCCAGCCGTCCATGATCTGGCCCTTGTGGCCGAAGGTGTGCGGGCGGAACTCGGCCGGCGCGGCGACCAGCAGGTTCTCGGCGTCCGCGAAGGTGTCCTCGTTGGTGGCGACGACGCCCGCGCCGAGCAGTCGGGAGGCCAGGTTGACCAGCTCGGTGAAGGGAGCACTCGGGGTGTCGGCAGTGGTCACTGACTCTCCTTTAGGCGCGTTCGGACGGGGTGGTGGCCTCTGCCGCAGTAGCGGATCCGGCCGAGGGAGGGGTGGTGGTGCGGGCGTCGGGCCGGGTGAGCTGCCGGCCGAAGGGCCGGGCCGCCGGGTCCACCTCGCGGCCGCGCAGCCAGGTGGTCCGCACCGCCCCGGTGAGGACCCGGCCCGCGTAGGGGGTCACCGGGTTGCGGTGGTGCAGCCCGCTCGCCCGGACGGCGAACCCGCCGTCCGGGTCGAAGGCGACCAGGTCCGCGTCGTGGCCGGCCGCGATGGCGCCCTTGGTGCCGGTCAGGCCGACGAGTTCGGCCGGCCCGGAGGACATCCAGCGCACCAGGTCGGCCAGGCCGTGGCCGCGCCGGCGGGCCTCGGTCCAGACGGCCGGCAGGCCCAGCTGGAGCGAGGCGATCCCGCCCCAGGCGGCCGCGAAGTCACCGCTGCCGCCGTACTCCGGCAGCAGCTTGAGGTCGGGGGTGGACGGCGAGTGGTCGGAGACGACGGCGGTGAACTCGCCGTTCGCCAGGGCCTCCCAGAGGGCGTCCCGGTTGGCCTCGTCGCGGATCGGCGGACAGCACTTGAAGGCGGTGTCGCCGTCCGGCACCTGCTCGGCCGCGAGCGTCAGGTAGTGCGGGCAGGTCTCGGCGGTCACCCGGACGCCGTCCTCGCGGGCCCGTCGCAGCAGCGGCAGGACGGCGGCGGAGGACACGTGCAGCACGTGCACCCGGGCCCCGGTGCGCCGGGCCGCGTCGAGCAGCCGGGCGACGGCCGCGGTCTCCGCGTCGGCGGGCCGGGAGGCCAGGAAGTCCCGGTAGTGGACACCGGGTTGCTGCGGGGCGGCGGCGAGCACGGACGGGTCCTCGGCGTGGATGATCGCCAGTGCTCCGATCCGGGCCTGCTCGGCCAGCGCCGCCTCCAGGTCGGCGGCCTCGACGTGCGGGAACTCGTCCACCCCCGAGGGGGCGAGGAAGCTCTTGAAGCCGAACACGCCTGCCCGGTGCAGCGGTTCGAGGTCGGCGACGTTGCCGGGGACGGCGCCGCCCCAGAAGCCGAGGTCGACCCAGGCCTGGCCCTCGGCCGTCTTCCGCTTGGCCTCCAGCCCGGCCACCGTGGTGGTGGGCGGGATCGAGTTGAGCGGCATGTCGACGATCGTGGTCACGCCGCCGGCCGCGGCGGCCCGGGTGGCGGTGGCGAAGCCCTCCCACTCGGTCCGGCCGGGCTCGTTGACGTGCACGTGGGTGTCGACCAGGCCGGGCAGCAGGGCGGTGTCGCCGAGGTCGACGAGGTCGTCCGGGCGGGCCGTGAGCGAGCCGTGCGGGGCCGTCCGGGCGATCGTCCCGTCCTGGATCAGCACGTCCGCGGGGCGCTCGCCGTCGGGCAGGACCACCCGCCGGGAGCGGATCACCGTCGGCTGGCTGAAAGGCATGGAGGACCTCCGGAACCTGGGAGTCGAGGGTGGTGGAACACGGGGGAGGCGAAGGATTGCGGGGAGCCTAGGCCTGCCTTCAACAAAACGTCAATGGATGATCCTCCGAAGGGCCCGGCCCGTGGAAGCGGCCGGTGCGCCCCGGGGTTCAGCCCGGGAGGAGCCGCCCGGCCAGCCGCTCTCCCGCGAGTTCGGCCAGTTCGGCGGCCCTGGCCATGCTCTCCCCCGGCCGCTCGGCCAGGTCGGTCAGGGCGATCGCGGCGGTGAAGCCGGCGGCCCGCCACTCGGGCTCGGAGAGCTCCAGCCGGCCGGCCACCGCGGCCACCCGGACCCCCGCCCTGGTGGCCGCGGCGGCGACCCCGGCGGGGGCCTTGCCGTGGAGCGTCTGCGCGTCCAGGCAGCCCTCGCCGGTCACGACGAGGCGTGCCCCACGCACGGCCCCGTCGAAGCCCAGCAGGTCGAGCAGCAGCTCGATGCCGGGGCGCATGGTGGCGCCGAGCAGGGCGAGGGCGGCGAAGCCCACCCCGCCCGCGGCGCCGGCGCCGGGGGCCTCCCGGACGTCCCGCCCGGTGGCCCCGGCGACCAGGTCGGCGAACCGGGCCAGCCCCGCCTCCAGGACCACCAGGTCCTCGCCGTCGGCGCCCTTCTGCGGGCCGTAGACGGCGGCCGCGCCGCGCGGCCCGAGCAGCGGGTTGTCCACGTCGCAGGCCACCACCACCTCGACCCCGCCCAGGGTGTCGGCCAGCCGGCCGAGGTCGATCTCCGCGAGCCGGCGCAACGCGGCTCCGCCGGGCGGGAGTTCGGCGCCCTCGGCGTCGCGCAGCCGCACCCCGAGCGCCTGGGCCATACCGGCGCCGCCGTCCGTGCCGGCGCTGCCGCCGAGGCCCAGCACGATCCGCCCGACGCCGAGCGAGACGGCTTTCGCGATCAGCTGGCCGACCCCGTAGGAGCCCGCCGTCAGCGGGGCGGTGCGCCCGCCGGGCAGCCGGGCGAGGCCGCTGGCCTGCGCCAGCTCGATCACGGCGGTGTCGCCCCGGACGGCCAGCGCGGCGTCCACGGGCAGTCCGGTCGGGCCGGCCACCTTGGCCGGGACGCAGCGGAAACCGGCCGCGAGCGCGGCGGCCAGGGTGCCCTCGCCGCCGTCGGCGACGGGCAGTTCGCGCACCTCGGTGCCGGGCGCGGCGCGCCGGATGCCGGCGGCGATGCGGGCCGCCACCTCGGCGCCCTCCAGGCTGCCCTTGAACTTGTCGGGGGCGACGACCACATGGCCCTGGTGGGAGGTGGGGGGCATGGTGCGGTCCTCGCTTCCGTACGGGTCTGGCAGTGGTCCTGCGGCGTGCGTCCAGCATGGGCCCGGGCGGCCCGGGGGTGCGAGACTCCGGCGCGGCCCGGCCCCGCGCGGTTCGGCGCGGTCGGGTCCGGCCACCGGGGCGGGCCGGAGTCGGCCCGCGGGGTGCGCCCCCTCCCCGCCGTTTCCCCCGCCCGCTTCCGACGTACGGGGGGCTCCCCTCGGCGGGGAGGGGGCCGGGCGACGCGTACCGGGCACAACCGGATGCCCCCAGGGGGACGTACGCGTCACCGGCTTGGATCGACCGACGGGCGGGCGGATGAGCCCCGGCCCGCACGCCGGTCGGGTCCGGCCTCCTGGCGGCGCGGGCACGACCGGATGGGTACACGCCGCCAGGAGGAGTCCGGGGCGGGGGCTCCCGGGCGGGAGCCCCCGCGGGGGGGGGCGGGTTACACCTCGCGCCCGGAGAGCCGCTCGACGCCGCGCAGGAGCGCCGAGTGGTCGAGCGAGCCGTCGCCGTTGGCCCGGGCGGAGGCGACCAGTTGGGCCACCACGGCGCCGACCGGCAGCGCGGCGCCCACGGCGCGGGCGGCGTCGGTGACGATGCCCATGTCCTTGTGGTGGAGGTCGATCCGGAAGCCGGGGGCGAACTCGCGGTTCAGCATGTTCGCCCGCTTGCGGTTGAGCACGGTGGAGCCGGCCAGGCCGCCGCCGAGCACGTCCAGCGCCGCCGCGAGGTCGACGCCGGCCTTCTCCAGGAACACCACGGCCTCGGCGAGCACCTGGATGTTGACCGCGACGATCAGCTGGTTGGCGGCCTTGACGGTCTGGCCGGCGCCGGCCGGGCCGACGTGGACGACCGTGGTGCCCAGCGCGTCGAACAGCGGCTTGGCCTCGGCGAAGTCCTCGGCGGCGCCGCCGACCATGATCGACAGGACCGCCTCGACGGCCCCGGCCTCGCCGCCCGAGACCGGGGCGTCCAGGGTGCGGACGCCCTTCTCCCGGGCGGCGGCCTCGACCTTGACCGAGGTCTGCGGGGTGATCGAGGACATGTCGATCACCAGGGTGCCGGGCGCGACGTTCTCCAGCACGCCGCCCTCGCCCAGGACGACCTGCTCGACCTGCGGGTCGGCGGGCACCATGGTGATGACCACCTCGGCGTCCTTCACCGCCTCCGCGATGCTGGTGGCGCCGTGGCCGCCGGCCGCGACCAGGGCGTCGATCGGCGGCTGGGTGAGGTTGAAGCCGGTGACGTGGTGGCCGGCCTTGACCAGGTTGGCGGCCATCGGGCTGCCCATGATGCCGAGGCCGATGAAGGCGATCTTGCGGCTCATCGCGTCGAGTTCCTTACGTGTGCGGGTGGGAGGTTGGGCGGGGTGGCGGCGCGCGCTACGGGACGGCGGCGCGCGCCACCGGGCGGTGGTGCACGGCCGGGCCGCGGCGCACGGCCGGGCGGAGCGCTACCGGGCGACGGCGGGCGCCGTCACCGGGCGGCGCGCAGCTCGCGCGGCAGCCACCCGAAGCTGTCGGCGCTGACGCCGGTGGAGGGGCGGTACTCCAGGCCGATCGAGCCGCTGTAGCCCGCGGCCGTGAGACGGGCGAACAGGTCCTCGAAGTCCAGCTCGCCGGTGCCGGGCTCGTTGCGGCCCGGGGTGTCGGCGATCTGCACGTGGCCGATGCGGTCGGCGTACGTGTCGATGACCGCCGCCAGGTCCTCGCCGTTCCTGGCCAGGTGGTACAGGTCGCAGAGGAACCGGGCGTTCCCCAGGCCGGTGGCGGCGTTGACCCGGTCGACCACGTCGACCGCGGCGGCGGCGGAGACCAGCGGGTAGTCGGGCGACTCGGCCCGGTTCAGGGCCTCGATCAGCAGCACGGCGCCGATGCCGTGCGCGGCCCGCGCGGCGAGCACCAGGTGCTCCAGCGCGAGCGCGTCCTGCTCGGCCGGGTCGACGCCCTCGACCCGGTTGCCGTACAGCGCGTTGAGCGCGGTGGCCCCGAGCGAGGCGGCGAGCTCCGCGGCGACCGGGACGTTGGCGCGGAAGCGGTCCCGCTCGGACGGCACCGAGACCGTCCCGCGGGCGCCGCTGCTCAGGTCGTCGAGGAGGTTCAGCCCGGTGAGCCGGACGCCGGCGTCGGTGAACGCCTTGCGCAGCGCGTCCAGTTCCGCCTGGGAGGGGTCGTGTTCGGCACCGAAGGGCCACCAGAGTTCGGCGGCCGTGAAGCCGGCCGCGGCGGCCGCGGCGGGGCGCTCCAGGAGCGGCAGTTCGCCGAACAGGATCGACAGGTTGACCGTGAAGCCGTGCTTGGCAGCCGCCGTCACGTCACTCACCTCTCATCTCTCTTCCCGCATCCGCAACTTCCACGATCCGGAAGAGGGATTCTGTGTGGTGGAAGCATCTCCGGCCCGTCGAGCGAGTGTCAAGGGAGTCGCAACATTTTGTTGAAGCAGCTCCGCGACGCGCCGTCCGCGGGGGCCGGACCGTTCGGCACCCGGGACCCCTGCCCGCCCGCACCCCCGCTCGCTACAGTGACCCCGTGCGATTGATGGTGGAGTTCACGACAGAACCGTTCGAACTGGACACGTTCCCGGAGCACGCCGCGGCGGCCCGCCGGGCCGTCGACGAGGCCGGCCTGGACGTGTCGGTCGGCCCGTTCGGCACCGGTGCCGAGGGCGGGGCCGAACAGGTGCTGGCCGCGGTGTCCAGGCTGCTCAAGGAGACCCTGGACGCCGGGGCGACCCGGATCTCGGTCCAGGTCAGCGTGCTGGGAGAGGAGGACGGTACGCCGTGACCGAGAACGTGGAACACCCGCTCGCCGCGGCGGTGAAACCGCTGCTGGCCGCGGTCGGCGCGACCGTCGTCCCGATGGACGAGGCGAAGCCCGACGACGTGGTCCTGGAGTGGGAGGGCGCTCCCGCCCTGGCCGTCCGGCTGCCGCACCTGAGCAGCGCGCTGGACCGGCTGCTCGCCGAGATGGCCCGCCAGTTCGACGGCCGGCCGCTCGCGGAGCTCGACCGCCTGGAGAAGCAGCGGGTCGTCGCCCTGCTGGAGGAGCGCGGCGCGTTCACCGTCCGCCACGGCGTGGAGACCGTCGCCTCCGCCCTGGGCGTCAGCCGCTTCACCGTGTACAACTACCTGAACCGTCAGGACGGCGCGAAGTCGTCCTGAGGTCCGGCTCCGACGCCCTCGGAGGCGCGCGCCGGAGCCCCGTCCGAGGGGCTTTCGAACGGGTGGCCCCGCCGGTACGGCAGGACTGGATCGGCCCACGGCGGGGCACACTTGGCGAATCGCACACGAAAGGGCCCGACATCGCGGGCCGGTTCAAAACGTAACCACCAACCGATCAACAAAGTGTTGACGGCCGGGTGGGCCCGATCTAGCTTTTCCGGGTGGCACCACTCTTCAGGAGGTCCACCCGTGACCAACCGCCCCCACTCCCTTGACGCCCTGGCCGCGGCCGACGCCGCGCAGTTGGAGAAGATCCTGCTGGAGGTGTGCTCCAGCCCCCGCTGGGCCGCCGCCGTCGCGGCGTCCGCCCCCTGGTCCGACCGCGAGGCCCTGCTCGCCGCCAACGCGGCCGCCATGGCGTCGCTGACGACCGAGGACCTGGCCGACGCGATGGCCGGCCACGCCCGGATCGGCGAGCCCACGGCCGGCGACGCCACCTCCGAGCGCGAACAGGCCGGCGTCCAGGGCGTCGACCAGGCCGTCCTGGACGAACTGCGCGAGGCCAACGCCGCCTACGAGGCGAAGTTCGGCCACGTGTTCCTGATCTGCGCGACCGGTCGCACCGCGGTCGGCATGCTCGCCGCGCTGCGCGAGCGCCAGCCCAACGACGCCGCCACCGAGGCGGAGATCGTCCGCGGGGAGCTGCGCAAGATCAACGACATCCGGCTCGTCCGCCTGCTCGACGCGAGCTGACGTACCGTCAGGACCCCTCGTCGCGGTCGCACCGCGTCGCACCGCCACACCGCGCTGCACCGCCACACCGCGCTGCGCGGCCCGGTGCGCCGCAGCGCGTCCCACCCCCACGACGCATCCGCAGCACCGCACCGCGTCACGCCGACTCCCGTCGGGCGTCTCGCTCCAGAATGACTGACGTAACGTCACCTCTGCCATCAGTAAGGTCACTTCACCCATGACTGGCATCTCCACCCACGTGCTCGACACCAGCCTCGGCCACCCGGCCGAGGGCGTCCCGGTCGAGCTCGCACTGCACACCGAGGGTGGCTGGCAGGTGCTCGGCACCTCCGCCACGGACTCCGACGGCCGGGTCAAGGACCTGCCGGCCGTGGAGGCGGGCTCGGTCGTCCGGCTGCTCTTCGACACCCGCGCGTACCACGCGTCCCGGTCCGCCGAGCCGCCGTTCTTCCCCGAGGTCTCGATCGTCTTCACGGTCGCGCCCGAACAGCACCACTACCACGTGCCGCTGCTGCTCAACCCGTTCGGATACTCGGTCTACCGCGGAAGCTAGTGGACCGACCTTGAAAAGCTTAGGAGCCACGTCATGGCCCACGTGCTCGGCCAGAACCAGTACGGCAAGGCGGAGAACCGCATCGTCCGGATCTCCCGCGACTCCACCCGGCACGAGATCAAGGACCTGAACGTCTCGGTCTCGCTCCGCGGCGAGTTCGAGGACGTCCACCTCACCGGGTCCAACGCCAACTGCCTTCCCACCGACACCACCAAGAACACCGTCTACGCCTTCGCCAAGGAGCACGGCATCGAGTCGGCCGAGGCGTTCGGCATCCTCTTGGCCCGCCACTTCGTCGACAACACCGAGCGCGGCGTCGTGCACAGCGCCCGGATCCGGATCGAGGAGTACGCCTGGGACCGGATCCGGACGCCGGACAGCTCGGCGCGCTTCATCGGCTCGGAGGAGGTCGGCCACTCCTTCGTCCGCAGCGGCCAGGAGGTCCGCACCAGCGAGATCGTCTACGACGGGCAGTGCGTCCAGGTCGTCTCCGGCCTGAAGGACCTGGTCGTCATGAACTCCACCAACTCGGAGTTCTGGGGCTACATCAAGGACCGCTACACCACCCTCCAGGAGGCGTACGACCGCATCCTCGCCACCCAGGTCACCGCCCGCTGGAAGTTCGGCTACAGCGGGAAGGACGGCGAGGCCCAGCCCAACTGGAACCGCTCCTACTCCCAGGTGAAGCGGCACCTGCTGGAGGCGTTCGCCGAGACCTACTCCTACTCGCTGCAGCAGACCCTGCACGCGATGGGCACCCGGGTCCTCAACAACCGCGCCGAGGTGGACGAGGTCCGCCTCGAACTGCCGAACAAGCACCACTTCCTGGTCGACCTGGAACCGTTCGGCCTCAAGAACGAGAACGAGGTCTACTTCGCCGCGGACCGCATGTACGGCCTGATCGAGGGCACCGTGCACCGCGAGGGCGTCGTCCCGGTCATCCCGGTCGCCTGACCTCCCCCACCAGGTGGACGCCGCCCGGAGTCGCCGCACCCACCGGTCCCCACGGGCCGGTCGAATCCGGGCGGGCCGCTGCGCCCCCACCCCCGGCACCATCCGGCGCGGCACCCCGCGTTCCATCCGTACCAGCAGTTTCTCCACCCCCACCCACCGGAGTTCGTGTCTGCCTCGCGGCGGCCGGCCCGGGGCACTGGAGAGGCCGACCGAGGAATCCTTGCACCGCCGTCCCGTCCTCGGTCAGATCAGCACCAGCCGCACTCCAGCGCCACGGGCGCGCCGGGAGCCACGGGCACAAGAGGGGCTCGACATGGCACCCAGCAGCACCAGCAGTACAGACGGCGGTTCCACCCCGGCAAGAACGAACGGCCCGGACGACGCGTCGGCGCACCTCCCCGGCGAACCGCCCGGGGCCGTGATCCACCCCGTGGACGAGATGCTGCCCCCGGTGAAGCTGTTCTCCACCGGGCTCCAGCACGTCGCCGCGATGTACGCGGGGGTCGTCGCACCCCCGCTGATCGTCGGCGCCGGCGTCGGGCTCTCCCCCACCGAACTCGCCCTGCTCATATCGGCCAGCCTGTTCACCGCCGGGCTGGCCACCCTCCTCCAGACCCTCGGCGTCTGGAAGATCGGCGCGCGACTGCCGTTCGTGAACGGCGTCTCCTTCGCGGGGGTCGCGCCCATGATCGCCATCGCCAAGGGCTCCATCGAACGGACGGGAGGCCCCAAGGAGGCCCTCCCGGTCATCTTCGGAGCGGTGATCGTCGCGGGGCTCCTGTGCTTCCTCGCGGCACCGTACTTCTGCAAGCTCATCCGGTTCTTCCCCCCGGTCGTCCAGGGCACCGTGATCACCCTCATCGGGGTGTCCCTGCTTCCGGTGGCGGTCAACTGGGCGCGCGGCGGCTCGCCGGGCGCCCCCGGGTACGGCTCCATGCGGGCCGTCGGCCTCGCCGCGATCACCCTCGTCGCGGTGGTGCTCTGCAACCGGCTGCTGCGCGGCTTCTGGCAGCAGCTGTCCCTGCTCATCGGACTGGCGCTCGGCACCCTGGTCGCCTTCCCGTTGGGGCTCGCCGACTTCGGCGCGGTCCGGGACGCGCAGATCTTCTCGCTCCCCTCCCCGTTCCACTTCGGCGCGCCCGTGTTCGACGCGGCCGCCATCCTCTCGATGTGCATCGTCATGGTGGTCTCGATGACCGAGTCCACCGCCGACATGCTCGCCCTCGGCAAGATCGTCGACCGCGAGGCGGACGAACCCACCCTCGCCGCCGGCCTGCGGGCCGACGGTCTGGCCACCGCGATCAGTCCGGTCTTCAACGGCTTCGCCGCCAGTGCCTTCGCCCAGAACATCGGGCTGGTGGCGCTGACGAGGATCCGCAGCCGCTTCGTGGTCGCGGCCGGCGGAGGCATCCTGGTCCTGCTGGGGCTGTTCCCCGTGCTGGGCTCGGTCGTCTCGCTGGTTCCGCAGCCCGTCCTCGGCGGCGCCGGGATCGTGCTCTTCGGCACCGTCGCCGCCAGCGGCATCCGCACCCTCGCGGAGGCCGGGATGGAGTCCAGCTCGAACACCATCCTGGTGTCGGTCTCGCTCGGCGTCGGCATCATCCCGATCGCCGTGCCGACCTTCTACGACTCCTTCCCGGAGGCCGCCCGGACCCTGCTGCACTCGGGGATCTCGGCCGGCTGCGTGATGGCCGTCCTGCTCAACCTGCTCTTCCACCACGTCGGGGCCGCCCGCCGATCGAGGTCCGGCCGGTCCTCCGGCGCGACGGTGCCCACGGCGACACCGTCCTGACCGGCCGGGAGGGGCGTGCGCCCGACACGGCGCGCGCCCCCTCCCGGCCCTCCCCCTAGGAGTCACACCATGGCAGTCCAGCCCCCGCCCGCCGACCAGCGGATCGTGATCGAGAACGTCGCGATCGCCACCGTGGACGCGAACGACACCGAGTACGCCCGCGGCCACGTGGTCCTCCTCGGCAACACCATCGAGGCGGTGGGCGACGGCCCCGCGCCCGCGTGGCTGGACAACGTGGTGCGCCGGATCAACGGCGAGGGCCACCTGGTCACCCCCGGCCTGGTCAACACCCACCACCACTTCTACCAGTGGATCACCCGCGGCCTGGCCCAGGACGACATCCTGTTCGACTGGCTGGTCGCCCTCTACCCGACCTGGGCCCGGGTCGACGAGCAGCTCGTGCACGCCGCCTCCCAGGGCTCCGCCGCCGCCCTGCTCAAGTCCGGCTGCACCACCGCCTCGGACCACCACTACGTCTTCCCGAAGGACGGCGGCGACGTCCTCGGCGCCTCCGTCGAGGCCGTCCGGGAGCTCGGCCTGCGGTTCACCGCGCTGCGCGGCTCGATGGACCGCTCGCAGAAGGACGGCGGACTGCCGCCGGACCACGCGGTCGAGGAGCTCGACGACATCCTGGCCGCCTCCGAGGCCGCCGTGGACCGCTACCACGACTCCTCCTTCGGCTCGATGCTGCACGTCGCGCTCGCCCCCTGTTCGCCCTTCTCCGTCTCCACCGACCTGCTCCGCCAGTCCGCCGAACTCGCCCGCCGCAAGGGCGTCCGGCTGCACACCCACGGCTCGGAGACGGCCGAGGAGGAACGGTTCTGCCACGAGCTGTTCGGCATGGGGCCGACCGACTACTTCGAGTCGGTGGGCTGGCTCGGCGAGGACGTCTGGATGGCGCACTGCGTGCACATGAACGACTCCGACATCGCCAAGTTCGCCGAGACCGGCACCGGCGTCGCCCACTGCCCCTCCTCCAACGCCCGCCTGGGGGCCGGCATCGCCCGGGTGCCCGACATGCTGCGGGCCGGAGTCCCGGTCGGGCTCGGGGTGGACGGCACCGCCTCCAACGAGTCCGGCGAGCTGGGCACGGAGCTGCGCAACGCCCTGCTGATCAACCGGCTGCACGGCTCCCCCGCCGCGCTGACCGGGCGGCAGGCGCTGCGGCTGGGCACCATGGGCGGCGCCCGGGTGCTCGGCCGACAGGACGAGATCGGCTCGATCGAGGTCGGCAAGCTCGCGGACCTGGCGCTGTGGAAGATCGACGGAATCATGCACTCGTCCATCGCCGACCCGGTGGCCGCGCTCACCTTCGGCGCCCTGCCGCCGCTGTCGGTGCTGTTCGTCAACGGCAACGCGGTGGTCGAGAAGGGGCAGCTGACCACCGTCAACGAGGACCGGATCGCGCGCGACTGCGCCCGGGCCGCCCGTGAGCTGGCGGCCCGTCCGCGCTGACCCCCGGGCCGGTACGGCACCCACCCCGCACTCCGGGGGCGCCCAGGGACGGTGCGCCCCCGGGCTCCGCGCGCCTCTTGGGCGGGTGGACGACGGGCGGCGGGCGGCGGGCGGATGACGGCGGACAGGTGACAGCTGACAACTTTCGTCATCTGTCATCTGTCGGCCGTCGTCCGTCGCCTGACATCTGTTCGCCTCATCCGCCTACCCCGGGCGCGCGGACCGCAGCCCCGGACCCACGGCGAGGGTCCGGGGCTGCGGTCTACGGGCTGTGGGCTACGGCCAGCCGGCTACGGACAGCGTGCTACGGCGGGCAGCGCCCTACGGCGGGCACCGGCTGCGGCTCGCAGGGTGCCCCTGCGGGCCTGTCAGGCCCCGCGCCCGATCGTCGCCAGGTAGGCGCGCCAGCCGCCGTGGTGGGTGATCTCGCGGTGGACGCCGCGCTCCAGCTCGCCCCGGGAGAGCAGCATGGACAGGCACGCGGAGCCGTCCTCCAGCTCGATGACGCCCAGCTCCAGCTCCCGCGGCTCACCCGGCAGGATGACGTCCCGCAGCCGCTCCAGCGGGATGTCGTACAGCTCGCCCTCGATGGCGGTGTCCACCTGGGGGTCGGCCAGCAGCCCGGGGCAGACGTCCGTCCCGCCGCTGTGGTCGATGGAGAAGAAGCGGTAGCCGGGTGCGGTCCTGGCCGACCCGATCAGCGAGTCGGCGACCTTCGCGTGGAACGGACCGCCGACCATCGCCTGGCCGTTGAAGAACATGCGCGCCATGGGAGGACTCCTCGGATGGAAAGGACCGTTCCGCACGGCGACGAGAGGACAGGTGGATTCGTCGCCGTGCGGAACGGAGTGGTGGACCGCCGGGTACCGCGGCCTGGCGGGCGTACGGCCCGGGGAGCGGCAGCGGTGGCACCGGCGGGTGGGTGGGGCTCAGCCCAGCAGGGGCAGCGCGGGGAGGGTCAGGAAGTCCTCGAACTCCTCGGCCAGGGCGACCTGCTCGAAGAGCTCGGCGGCCTCGCCCCAGCGGCCGGCGCCGTAGGCCTCGTCGCCCAGCCCGGCGCGCAGTTCGGCCAGCTCCTCGGCGACCAGGGCGCGGACCAGCTCCGCGGTGGCCTTCTCGCCGGTGTCGGACAGCACGACCCCGTTGTGGATCCACTGCCAGATCTGCGAGCGGGAGATCTCGGCGGTGGCGGCGTCCTCCATCATGTTGAAGATGCCGACGGCCCCGAGGCCGCGCAGCCAGGCCTCGATGTAGCGGATGCCGACCTGGACGGCGTTGTGCAGCCCCGCGCGGGTGCAGCTGCCGCCGGCCCCGGCGATGTCGAGCAGCTGGGCGGCGGTCACCGGCTCGGCCGGGCCGGGGTTGTCCTTCTGGTGCGGCCGCTCGCCGAGCACCGCGTCGAAGGAGGCCCGGGCGACCGGCACCAGGTCCGGATGGGCGACCCAGGAGCCGTCGAAGCCGTTCCCGGCCTCGCGGTCCTTGTCCGCCTTGACCTTGGCCAGCGCCGCCGCGTTGACCTCGGGGTCCTTGCGGCTGGGGATGAACGCGGCCATCCCGCCGATCGCATGGGCGCCACGCCGGTGGCAGGTCCGCACCAGCAGCCGGGTGTAGGCGGCCATGAACGGCGAGGCCATGGTGACGCCGTTGCGGTCCGGCAGGACGTAGTGCGCGCCGGCGTCGCGGAAGTTCTTGACGATCGAGAACAGGTAGTCCCAGCGTCCGGCGTTGAGGCCGGCCGCGTGGTCTCGCAGCTCGTAGAGGATCTCGTCCATCTCGAACGCGGCGGTGATGGTCTCGATCAGCACGGTCGCCCGGATGGTGCCGTGCGGGATGCCGAGTTCGGCCTGGGCGTGGGTGAACACGTCGTTCCAGAGCCGGGCTTCGAGGTGGCTCTCGGTCTTGGGCAGGTAGAAGTACGGGCCGGAGTTGGGGTCGTCGGCGCCCCTGGCGAGCAGCCGGGCCGCGTTGTGGAAGAAGTAGAGGCCGAAGTCGACGAACGCGCCGGCCACCGGGGTGCCGTCCACCAGCAGGTGGTTCTCGTCCAGGTGCCAGCCGCGCGGGCGGACCACGACGGTGGCGAGCTCGGCGGCGGGCTTGAGGGTGTACGCCTTGCCGGCCGCGCTGGTGAAGTCGATCCGGCCCTCGAAGGCGTCGATCAGGTTGACCTGGCCGCCGACCACGTTCTCCCAGGTCGGGGAGGTGGCGTCCTCGAAGTCCGCGAGCCAGATCCTGGCGCCGGAGTTGAGCGCGTTGACGACCATCTTGCGGTCGGTCGGGCCGGTGATCTCCACCCGGCGGTCCTGGAGCGCGCGCGGCGCCTCGGCGACCTTCCAGTCCCCGGCGCGGATGTCGGCGGTCTCGGGGAGGAAGTCCAGCGTGCCGGTGGCGGCGATCTCGGCACGGCGCGCCTTGCGCCCGGCCAACAGTTCCTGTCGGCGCCCCTCGAAGGAGCGGTGGAGCCCGGCGACGAAGGCGATCGCCTCCGGAGTGAGCACCTCCTCCGCCCGGTGGACGCGAGGACCGGCGACAGTGACGACCGGAGCGGCGGGGGAGGCGCCGACGGGCCCCTGATCTGCAGCCATGAGCAGGACACTCCTAAGACGGTTGAACCTGGCGGAGGGAGCTCCGGTGGGAACTTCCTCGGGGAACTTCCTCGATCGGAACCCGCCCTGTCGGCGAGTTCGATTCTGTAAGGTGGAGACTAGTTTCCGCGATACAGAATTTCAACGGTTTGTTGAAGAGATCGCCGGGACTCTACTCCTCCCCGACAGTGAAGGGAACGCCGGTGGTTGCGACCCCCGACCAAGCATCGACGACGGGCGCCGACCGCCCGGGCGGTGGCGTGCAGTCCGTCGAGCGCGCCTTCCAACTCCTGGAGGCGCTGGCCGACTCCGGCGGCGTGGCCACCCTCAGTGAGCTCTCCACGAGTTCCGGCCTCCCGATGCCGACCATCCACCGCCTGGTTCGTACCCTCGTCCAGCAGGGCTATGTCCGCCAGGACACGGCACGCCGCTACACCCTCGGGCCCCGGCTGATCCGGCTCGGCGAGACGGCCGGGCGGCTGCTCGGCAGCTGGGCCCGCCCGTACCTGGCCGAGCTCATGGAGGCCACCGGCGAGACCGCCAACCTGGCGGTACTGGAGGGCGGCGAGGTGGTGTACGTCGGCCAGGTGCAGTCGCGCCGCTCGATGCGGATGTTCACCGAGGTCGGCCGGCGGGTGCAGCCGCACTGCACCGGCGTCGGCAAGGCCCTGCTCGCCCAGCTGCCCGAGGACGAGGCCCGCGCCGTCCTCGGCCCCAACCCGCTGCCGGCACACACCGAGTACACGGTCACCGACCCGCAGGAGCTGATGCGCCAGCTCGCCGAGGCGCGCGAGCGCGGCTACGTGGTCGACGACCAGGAGCAGGAGATCGGCGTCCGCTGCATCGCGCTCGCCGTCCCGGGCGCGCCGACCCCGACCGCGCTCTCGGTCTCCGGCCCGGAGGCCCGCATCCGCGCTCTGGAGGAGCAGGCCGGGACGGCCTCGCTGGTGCCGGTGATGCACCAGATCGCGACCCGCCTGGGGCAGGTCCTCGCTCCCTGACCCAACGTCAACCTCCGTTGACGGCCGGGCAGGTCGGGGCGGCGTGCGGCGTCATCCGTTCGAGCGGACGACGGGCGGGTTGCCACCGGGCTCCGGCGGCGGCTCGGCCACCCTGGTGCCGACGCGGCCCGCGACGGCGCGGGCGGCCGGGAAGCGAGGGCAGGGTGAACGGGGATGGAGCAGCAGCACCGGGACGTGCGGGGTGTCGAGACGAGGGGTACCGAGACCCGGGGCGCCGACGGACTGGGCGGAGACGTACGGCGAGGTGTCGTACGGCGTGACGGCGTGCGGGGCGGAGAGCAGGCGCGCGGAAGCGTGCCGCGCGCCGTGAGGGATCGGGGCCGAGGGTTCGGCGGGGCCGGGCTGGTCGCGGCCGTGGCAGCGGGGTGCGCGGTGACGGTGCTGGCCACCGACCCGTCCTGGGCGCTGCGGCGGCCCGATCCCCGGCCCGCCGTGGAGGTCGTCGCGACCGGTGCGCCGGCGCCGTCCACCCTGCCCGCACCGGTGACGGCCGAGGCCTCCACCCTGCCGGCCCCGGTGACGCCCGGGACCTCGGCCGGGACGGGGACCACGGCCGGGGTGGGGACAGGGGCGGGGACAGGGGCCGGGGCGGGGGCCGGGGCGCAGACCGCCGAGGCCTCCACGCTGCCCGCACCCGTCACGGACCGTCCCTCCGACTCCGACCTGGAGGTGGTCCGGCTGGACCCGGACCAGGCCGTGCCCGGCGGCACCACCACCGTCCGCGCCTTCGTCGCCAACGGTGGCCCGGGCACCACGGCCTCCCCGTTCACGGTCCTGGTGACCCTGCCGGAGGGCGTCACCCCGCAGGGCCCGTTCTTCCCGTCCGACTGCCAGGTGACGGGGCGCGGCCGCGTCGTGCGGTGCGTCTTCGGGCCCGGACTGCGGCAGGGGCGCAGCGCGACCGCCCTCGTCCCGGTCCGGCTCGACCCGGAGCTGCCGGTGGGCCGGCTGCGCGGCGGCTCGGTCTCGGTGCGCAGCGTGGACGACCGGAACGAGGGCAACAACCGGCAGCCGTTCGACATCACGGTGGTCGAACCGGCCGCCCGCGCCTGAGTCGCCCCGCCCTCCGGCCCCCGGGGGGGGGGGGGGGGGGCCGCGGCCCCCGCGGGGGGGGGCGGCGGGGGCGGGCGGCGCCGCGGCCCCGCGGGGGCCGGCCCGGGGGGGGGCGGGGGCGGCGGGCC
>NZ_JBISAI010000001.1:197274-445628 GCF_044391605.1 Kitasatospora sp. NPDC018619 | reverse complement strand
GGCGGTCCCCCTGGGGGGGGGCCGCCCGGGCCCCCCGGCGGGCGGGCCCCCCCCCCGCCGGCGCGGCCGGGGGGGGCGGCCGCCCCCCGGGGGGGCGGCGCCCGGCCGCGTTCGGCCCGGGATCCGGGCCAGCTCGGCCCAAGGCCGGCTCGGGTCAGGTCGAGCCAGGTCAGCTCAGCCAGGCGTCGACCTGGTTCGCCGCCTCCGGCGCCCAGGCGAGCTCCAGGTGGTTCAGGCCGATGAGCAGTCGGGTCCCGCCGACCGTCGCGATCCCGGTGGTGTCCAGCGCGCTCGCCGTGAAGACCAGGCCGTCGCTCGGCCCGCGGCCCTCGTTGAGCACGCCCGGGATGTCGGCGGACCCGCCCGCCAGCAGGTAGGTGCGCACCGAGGCCGGGACACCGGCCTGCCGCAGCGGGGCGATCAGCGAGCCCGCGTCGATCGCCGCCTGGATGCCCTGGCCGGAGGTGTAGAAGCCCTGGCCGCCGTAGTAGGTCGTCCACCAGTCCTGCGCGGTGGTGTCCAGCCCGTAGGTGCCGTCCCAGCGGGCGAGCAGTTGGCGCTGGCCCGGGAAGCAGTCGTGGCCGCCGCTCGGCAGCACTCCGAGGCAGGGCTGCGCGGTGTACGTGCCGTAGCAGGTCATGTAGAGGTGCGGGGACGGCGCGTTGGCGGTGCCGCCGCAGGCGGGCCAGGTCACCAGGTCGAAGTCCCAGCCGTGCGCGTACACGTAGTCGAGCCCGCCGTGCGGCCCGCCCAGCGTGACCAGTCGGCGCACGTCGCCCGCGTACGCCCTCCCCCAGGCGGGCTTCACCGAGGACACGTACGCCCGGGCGGCGACCTCACCCTTGCTCCAGGCCACCACGTCGACCTGGGGGACGCCGAGCCGGGCCCGGATCAGCGCGACGGCGTCGCCGACCGCCTGCGCCTGGAGCAGGTTGTCGCCGTGCTTGTGGGCGAAGCCGACCGCGAAGACGCGGTGGCCGGTGCCTGCCAGGTACTGGGCGAGCCCGGTCGACGGGCAGCTCGCGGCACCGCAGGCGCCGCTCTCCCCCGGGTTGGCCCAGGCCCGGTCGGCGTTGTCGTTGGCGCCGTGGACCAGCAGGACCGGCGTGGCCCGGCTGCCGGTGTCCCAGCCGGCGGCGGAGTAGAGCAGGAACCGGGCGGAGGAGGGCCGAGCGGTGCCGAAGTACGTCCGGCGGGCCCCGTCCTGGTCGCCGCGGCCGTCCGGGGGGAACTGCTCGGCGCCGAAGCCGGGGGTGGTGTCGAGGTAGCGCTCGACCTTGGCCCAGCCGTTGCCGGGGCCGGGGAAGGAGGCTTCCAGGGTGACGGGGGAAGGAGCCGCGGTCGCGGCCCGGGCCGTGCCCGCCTGCGCGGCGGCGGGCGAGCCGAGCAGGGCGGCGGCCAGGGTCAGGAGCACGGCGGCGAGCGCGGTGGGGACGCGTCTCGCCGGGCGGGGGCGGGTGGGGGTACGTCTCATGGCCGGACGGTAGGGCCGGCGCGCGGCCCTGCCCATGTGCCGGTCGCACATCCGGGCCGCCGCGCGATGGCGGACCGCACCGTGGCCACGACCTGACCGAGTGCGCCCGGTCGGATAAATTGGAACCCTGACATCTTCCGCCGTGCACAAGAGCGGCGAGCCCGACCGGACGGCTCGCCACGACCCGACCGAGACGAGGACCCGCCCCACCATGACCGCGCCCCTGCCCGCCTTCGCCGGCCGTACATACCTCTTCCGGGTCGACAACGGCGCGGCCTTCCGCAACACCTACTCGGCCGACGGCACGCGGCTGCGCTGGGAGGGCCTCGGGGAGTCCGCCGGCCAGTGGGAGGACGTGCGGCTGCACGTCGCCGAGGTCGCGCCGGAGGTCTACTTCGTCAGCTGGACGGAGCAGAGCGGGATCACCGTCAGCCATGTGATGGACCTCGGGAAGCTGACGGTGCGGGCCTTCTGGACCTTCGAGGGCGAGGGCGGCCGGGTCGGCCAGCTGCACACCGGGACGCTGGAGCGGGTGGCCTGAGCGGCGGTACGGGAGCCCGGACGCCGAAGCGGCCTGGCCGAAGGGGCCGAGCGGGCCGACCGGCCCCCTGGGGCTGCGGCTCCGACTGAGGGGAACCCGGTCGGCCCGGTGTCGGGTCGGACCGGGTGGTGGGTCACGCCGACTGGTCGGGGACCCTGAGGTGCTGCGACAGCCACTCCAGCGAGGAGGGCAGCAGGGCGCTCCAGGTCTCGAAGTTGTGGCCGCCGTTCTCCAGCATGCTGTACGAGACCTTCATCGGGCTCTGCACCGCGTCGACGAACGCCTCGGTCTCCTGCCGGTAGTTGCCGTCGCCCTTCTTGGTGCCGGCCAGCAGCACGGACACCTTCGGCTGCGGCAGGTTCTTCAGCCGCCACAGCAGGTTGGCCTCGTCGCGGCGCTGCCTGCTGCCGCCGAAGAGGTCGCCCGTGGTCGGGTCGTCGGCGGCGTCGTAGTAGGCGGACAGGGCGACGGCGGTCGGGAAGACGTCCGGGTGGCGCATGGCCAGCTTCAGGGCGCAGTAGCCGCCGGTCGAGTTGCCCATGAAGGCCCACGCCTGCGGGTCCGTGGAGACCCGGTAGCTGGCCTGGATCGCCGAGGGCACGTCCTTGGTGAAGTACGTGTCGGACTGCGGGCCGTTCGGGATGTCCTCGCACTCGGTGTCCTGCGGCAGCGCGGGCGAGGGGCGTACCAGGACCATGACGGTCGGCTGCATCCGCCCCTCCTGGAGGAGCTTGAGCGCGGCGCCCGGGTAGTTGAAGCGGGTGATCAGGTTCTCGGCGATTCCTGGGAATCCGGTGCTGACGATCACGGCCGGGAACTGCTTCCGGGCGTACTCCGGCTGGAAGTACTGCGGAGGCAGGTAGACGTAGCCCTCGGTGGAGAGCCGGCTGACCGCG
The DNA here is from genome assembly GCF_044391605.1 of Kitasatospora sp. NPDC018619. NCBI lineage: Bacteria > Bacillati > Actinomycetota > Actinomycetes > Kitasatosporales > Streptomycetaceae > Kitasatospora > Kitasatospora sp. NPDC018619. Next base: position 442,717 of record NZ_JBISAI010000001.1, on the reverse strand, counting down.
CCGTCGATCCGGACCTTGCGGATCTCGCCGGACTGGGCGGGCTCACGGCCCATCGCGCCGCCGCCCTTGACCGCGGCCTGGCCCACCGTCTCCACCATCAGCCGGCCGGAGGCGTCCGCCTTGTTGTGGATGACCACCGGGCCGGTGTCGCCGGTGCCCAGCAGGTCGTCCCAACTGCTGTAGAAGGCGAAGTAGTTGTTCGCGACCAGGCCGAGTGCGGCGAGCACCGTGAGCTGGGTGGCCAGCAGTGCGCCGATCCGTCCGAGCACCGCCTGCCAGGTCTTCTTCGCGAGCCTGGGCCACAACCAGACCGTGCCGACCATCATCACGACCGCGACCAGTGCGGTCAGCGCCAGCACCTTGTGGCTCGTCAGACCCATGTCCCGCTTGCTCCCACGCCTCGAACTCCAGTCCCCTCCGCTGGGGACATCCGAGGAGGCCACCCCGGTTCCCCCGCCGGGGCGCGAGGACCCACCCTAGCCGCCGGCTGGGAGAAGGCTGACCGCGGCTGGGAGGTTACGGGGAGCGGGGCTGACAGTTGACAACATTCAGATAACAGATTTCGAAAGTTGTCAGCTGAAAGCTGTCAGCCGTCGGCTGTCGGTCGTCGGCCAGCAGCTGCCAGCTGTCAGCCGGCACCCGTCAGCCGCCGTCAGCCGTCCGGCCCCAGAGCCGCAGCCCCGCCGTGAGCTCGCGCATGCAGCGCGCCCCGAGGTCCTGCGGGGAGCCCGGGCCGGCGAGCGGTGCGTCGGAGGCGGCCCACTGCTCCAGGGCCACCCGGATCGCCGCCGTCGCGGCGGCGGCGGCCAGGCGGATCTCCAGCGCGTCGGTGCCCTCCTGGCAGCGCTTCGCGAGAGCCGCCCGCAGCCGCTCCTCCGAGTCCGCGTGGACGCGCTGCCAGGTGACACCCAGCCTCGGATCGCGCAGCAGGCCACGCGCCCACTGCATCATCTCGGCCCGCGCCTCGTCGGCCGGCGTCAGCGACGCGACCGCCGCGCGCTCCAACGCCTCGCGCAGCGGCAGGTCGGCGGGGCTCGCCACGAACAGTTCCACCCACTCCTGCCCACCCGCCGCGAGCAGCGGGGCGACGGCGTCCTCCTTGACGGAGAAGTAGCGGTAGAAGGTGCGCAGCGAGATGCCCGCGGCGAGGGCGATCTCCTCGGCCGTGGTCGCTTCGGCTCCCCGCTCGGCGAAGAGCGCGGCGGCGGCGCGGGCGATCTCCAGCCGGGTGGCCTCACGGCGGCGCTGGGTCAGGGTCGGGCGTCCGGTCACGGGGCCAGCCTACGCGGACGTATGCCACCCCGGCACGTCATGACGGAATGGCGCAATGAGACTTTTTGGCACAACGTGCCATGCAGGCGTACCGTGCCTAGGAGAACGAGAGAACGCGATTGAACGGAGTACCCCCATGGAGCGCTTCAGCGGACGGAACGTCCTGGTCACCGGCGGCGGCTCGGGCATCGGCCAGGCCACCGTGCACCGGATCCTCGCCGAGGGCGGGAAGGTCGTCGCCGTCGACGTCAACGAGGACGGCCTGAAGAAGACCCTGGACCGCGCCGCCGCCGACGGCACTGCGGACCGCCTGACCGTCCTGGTGCTGGACATCGCGGACGAGAAGGCCGTCGTCGCAGGCGTCGCCGAGGCGATCGCCGCCCTGGGCGGCCTGGACGTGCTGGTCAACGCGGCCGGCATCCTCCGGTCCTCGCACACCCACGAGACCAGCCTGGAGTTCTGGAACAAGCTCCTCGCGGTGAACCTGACCGGCACCTTCCTGATGACCCGCGAGGCGCTTCCCGCGCTGCTCGCGGGCGGCAAGGGCGTGGTGGTCAACTTCAGCTCCACCTCCGCGAGCTTCGCCCACCCCTACATGGCGGCGTACGCCGCGACCAAGGGCGGCATCCAGTCCTTCACCCACGCCATCGCCTCGGAGTACTCGAAGCAGGGCCTGCGCGCGGTCTGCGTCGCGCCGGGCAGCATCGACAGCGGCATGACCCACAACCCGGGCCTGCCCGCCGACGCCGACCTCAGCCTGCTGGCCAAGCTCTCCCCCGCCCTGGGCCAGGGCTTCGCCGGCCCGGAGACGGTGGCCGGCGTGATCGCCATGCTCGCCTCCGACGACGGCGCCTTCGTCACCGGCACCGAGCTGCGCATCGACGGCGGCACCCACATGTGACCCGTCGGTCGCCCCGTCGGCCCCGGTCCGGGCTCCACCCGGTCCCGGTCCGGCCGCCGGCGGGGCCCGTGCCGTCCCCCGTACGGCACGGGCCCCGCCGGCGCGCGTTCCCGGCGCGCGTTCCCGGCGTCTGCTCCCGCCGTGTGTGCCTGCGCCGCTCCCGGCTCGGCCGTGATGGGCGCAGTGCGGGCGGTGCCCGCACCGGGGCGGCGACCGGGCGCCGGATGTCACCGCAGGGGCTTCGCCAGCAGGAGCTCCCGGCCGGCCCCGTCCGCGAGCGGCCCACCGGGCTCCGCGAGCGGGGCGAAGCCGTGGCGGCGGTAGAGGGCGAGCGCCGCGGCGTTGCCGGGGAGCACGGCGAGCCGCAGCGTGCGGCCGCCGGTGGCCCGGGCCCAGCGCTCGACCTCCTCGACGAGCCGGTCCGCGACACCCTGCCCGCGCGCCTGCGGGGCGACCCAGAGCGAGCGCAGCTCCCGCACGCCGTCCGGCGCCCCGGGCAGCCCGCCGACCAGCCCGACCGGCTCCCCACCCAGCAGGGCCACGACGTGGTGGGCGCCCGGGAGGCCGAGCCGCGCACGCCAGCGGTCCTCACCACCCCGGTGCCAGTCGGCGAGTCCGGTCCTGAAGGACTCCGGCGCGTCGGTCAGCGCGGCGAGGCGGAGCTCGCGCCAGAGCGGCCAGTCGGCGGTCGTGAGGGTTCGGAGCGTCAGCGTCACCATGTCCGGCACCGTAGCGTCGCCGCCGGCCCGGCCGGCCGGCCGCTACGGCGTACGCCAGTCCGCGGCGAGGGCGGCGGCCGGGTTGGCGGTGAGGAGCAGCGCGGGCAGTTCGGGCCCGTGGCTGCGGGCGAGGCGCGGGGCGAGCCGGGTGAGCAGCCGGGCCGGGCCGCCGGCCGCCCGGGCCGTCCGGGTCGTGGTGTCGGCGCCGAGCAGCAGCTGGGCGGCGTGCCCGGCCTCGACCAGGTCCGCGATCACCTCGAAGGCCTGGTGGTCGCCGGGGTGGCCCGCCCGGGAGGGGCTGTCCAGGGCGAGGTACACGCCTTCCCCGGCCAGGGAGCGGTGCAGCGCGCGGTCGGGCAGCCGGGTGAGGTGGCCGAGGATGACCCGGTCGGGTGGGACACCGTGCCGGTGGCACAGCCGGTCCACGACCGCGAGCGGATTCCCGTCGGCCTCCAGGTGGACGGCGATCGGGGCGCCGGTGGCGTGGTGGGCCTCGGCGGCCGCGGCCATCGTCCACCGGGTGTGCCGGCTCTCGGGCCCCGGATCGGCCGCGACCTTGATCAGACCGGCCCTGGTCCCCTCCGGCGCACCGGGCAGACCGGTGGTGAGTTCGGCGACGAAACGTTCCGCGAGGTCCCCGTACGGGCGGGGGGCCTCGGCCACTTCCGTGGCGCCCGGTTCGGGGTCGGGGGCCGACGCGGCGCCAGGGACGGATGCGGGACCGGGGGCCGATGCGGAGCCAGGGACGGATGCGGGGAAGCAGCTTGGCGGGTAGTGCACCGCCTGGTGCGCGCCGGTGGCCGCGACGATCCGCACGCCGGTGCTACGGGAGAGCGCGGCGAGCGAGTCCGCACCCCGCCCCAGGCCGATCGGGGTCCACTGGACCAGCGTGCGGCCACCGGCGGCGGCGAAGGCGCGCAGGACGTCCTCGGCGGCGGCCGGGTCGTCCAGCTCCTGGCCGGGGAGCAGCGGGCTGCGGATGAACAGGTGGTCGTGGGCGTCGGTCACACCGAGGTCGGCGGGGTCCAGGTCGCCGAGCACGGTGCGGACGGTACGGACGGCGCGGCTCATGCCTCGGCTCCTCCGCCCCCGGACGTGGCGGTGGCCGCGGAGGTGCCGGTGGCCGCGGACGTGCCGGCCTCGTGCTCGGTGAAGGTGGCGGTGGCGACGCGCAGGCCCGCCAGCACCTTGGGGAGGCCGACGTACGGCGCCAGGTGGACCATCACCTCGGTGATCTCCGCCTCCGTCAGGCCGATCCGCCGGCTGTAGCGGACGTGGTCGGCGAGCTGCGGCTCGACGCCGCCGAGGGCGGTGAGGGCGGCCAGGTTGGCGATCTGGCGGTCGCGCAGGGCAAGGCCGGGGCGCTGATAGGTGCCGCCGAACAGACCGGTGACGATCCAGTCGGGGAGACCGGGAGCGACGGCCTCCAGGCCGTCGAGGGCGGCGGCCGCGCCCGGACCGCCGAGGGTGGCGAGCAGGGCGAGACCGGCCGCGCGGTCGAACGGGGCGGGGGTGAGGCCGGTGCCGGCGGGAGCAGTCGTGGGGGTCATCGGAGCGGTGGGTCCTCTCACCAGTGGCGGCCGGCCGGCAGCCGGTCGAGTTCGGGGCGGGACAGGTGCAGCACCTGGTACCGGACGCCGGGCGCGTCCTCGGGGGCCGGGCCGTGCCAGAGGGCGAAGCGCAGCAGTTCCCAGCGGCTCGGGTCGACGGCCACGGCGGCGGTGTGCAGGGCCGGGCGCACGGGCAGTTCGGCGAGCGCCCGCTCGACGGCCTCGGCCGGGTCGACGGCTTCCGGTAGCCGTACGGTCTCGCGGGTGGCGGTGGTGGGCGGCCCGGCCGTCGCACGACCGACCGTCGCACGACCGGCCGGCGCGCCGCCCGCCGTCGGCGCCGCGCCGTGGGACAGGCCCGCGCCCAGCCAGTGCCGGACGGTCGGGCGGCCGAAGTCGGCGCTCAGGCCCCGGAAGCCCGGCCCCCAGAGGAAGCCGTTCATGCCCTCGGCGGTGCGCCAGAGGTAGAACGGCGCGTACTGGTTGACGGGCGAGCCCTGCTGCCCGCGCTCGCGGACCAGGTAGGCCTTGAGGCCGAGTCCGGGGTGGGTGTCGAGCAGGTGGCCCTTGTCGGCGACCCGCTTGCGGATGATGCCCATGTCGTAGTCGGCGGGGAGGGTGATCTCGTACTGCATGGCGTGCACGGCGGGGCTCCTCGGGTTCGGCGGCCTCGGCGGACTCGTCGGCTTCAGCGGTTCCAGCGGGCCTGCGGGCGGGGGTCAGGGGCCGGCCCCCGCCGGTCAGGCCGTGCGGTGTGCCGCGAGCAGGCCGAGGGCGCCGCGGACGGCCCGGTCGAACGGCTCGGCGTCGGCGGCGGCGCGGGCCAGGACGTAGCCGCCCTGGACGACGGCCACCACGGCCGCGGCGGTGTCCGCCGGATCGAGGCCGGCGGCGAACTCGCCGGCCGCCTGGCCTTCGGCGACCAGCCCGGCGATCCGGCCGCGCAGCCAGTCGAAGGTCTCCTCGACGGGCGCGCGCAGGTGCGGGTCGGCGACCACGTCCGGGTCCTGGGCCATCCGGCCGATCCGGCAGCCGCGCAGGACGTCCCGGTCCCGGCGCAGGTAGGCGGCGATCCGCTCGTAGGCGGTGCCGGGGGCGGCAAAGTCGGCCTCGGCGACGCCCCGCAGTTGCTCGGCACTGCGGCGCAGGGCGGCGGCCGCGAGGTCGGGCTTGCCGGTGAAGTGGTGGTACATGCTGCCCTGGCCGACCCCGGAGCGCTGCTGGATGGCCTTGGGGCTGGTGCCGACGTAGCCGCGCTCCCAGAGGAGGGCCTGGGTGCTCTCGATGAGGCGGTCCTGGGTGCTCATGCGGATCACTGTACATACCAGTAGGTACAGACGGCCAGGGGATCCGCCCGTCTCCTCGGCCACCGGTCGGCAGCCGCCCGCCGTCGGGCGACACGGCCGAGGGCCGTGCGCCGCCCCCCGGCGGCCACGGCCCCTCGACCGTTCGTCATCCCCCGGGCCGCCGAACAGCATTCCGGCGCACCTGGTGGCGCACGTCACGTCACGGACGGTGGTCGGTGTGACGCGCCGTAGGGGTGCACGGCGCATTGCGCGGGCGGACGGCGGGCCCGCGCGTGCAGGACAGCGCGCGGGCCCGGTGACGCACCGGCCCGGACAGCAGGGGCAGCGCGGAAGGCACACGCAGCGCGGGAGGAACAGGCAGCGCGGAAGGCAGGGGCAGCACGAGAGGCAGGGCAGCGCGGGCTATGGCAGTGCGCGGCGGACTTCCGGGGCCACCTCGCTCGCGAACAGCTCCAGTTGCTCCCGCTGGGCGTCCTCGGTGAGCGCGTCCACCCCGATGCCGACCACCTCGTTGCCGAAGGCCTCGTGGTAGCGGTGGATCTTCTCGATCACCTGCTGCGGACTGCCGACCAGGGCCGATCCCCGCTCCAGCGCGTCCTCCAACGAGGTGAACGGCGAGTTGTTGTGCCGGCCCGCCGCCGACTCGAACAGCGCGTTCCAGTACGGCCGGAAGCCCTCGACCGCGTCCTGCGAGCGCCTGGCGACGTACAGCCCGCCGAAGCTCGCACCCACCCTGGCCCGCTCCGGGTCGTGCCCGTAGTACTCCCAGCGCTCGCGGTAGTGCTCGACCAGAGCCCGGTACTTCTCCAGCGGATGGAAGGAGTTGGCGGAGAAGAGCGGGTCGCCGTGGCGGGCCGCGAGGTCGGTGGACCGGGTGCTGGTCGCGCTGCCGTGCCACACCGGGATCGGGTCCTGGAGCGGACGCGGCGAGACGGTCGCGTCCGTGAGCGGCGGTCGGGTCGAGCCCTCCCAGGTCACCTTCTCCTCGCGCCAGAGCCTGCGCAGTAGGCCGTAGTTCTCGGCGAGGGCCTCCCACTGGCGCTCCTCGGGGAGGCCGAACAGCCCGAAGTGGCGCGGGTCGTTGCCCTTGCCGACGATCAACTCCAGCCGACCTCCCGAGAGTTGGTCGAGCATCGCGTAGTCCTCGGCGACCCGGACCGGGTCGAGGATGCTGAGCACCGTCACCGTGGTGAACAGCCGGATGGTCGAGGTGCGGGCGGCGATCGCGCTGAGCAGCACGGGCGGTGCCGGGGAGAGGAACGGCTCGCCGTGCCGCTCCCCCACCCCGTAGCCGTCGTAGCCGAGCCGCTCGGCGAGGACCGCCTGGTCGATGACGCTCTGGAGCTTCTGCTGCGCGGTGCGCCGGACACCGGTGACCGGGTCGGGGGCGTTCGCGACGAGGGACGAGACGGTGAACCGCACGGCGGTCTCCTTGGACGCTCGGAGGTGCTCGAAAGTGCTCGGAAGGGCCTCGAAGGGCCCTGAAGGGCTCGGGGATGCACGGGGGGTGGGCCGGGGGCGATCCGGGGCCGGCCCCGGGGACCGGCACGGAACTCCGGGCGCGGGCAGCCGGGGTGATCCGGCGCTACCCTCCCGCTGCCCTCCCACGGGCGGACGCGCGGCGCTCGGGCGGCCGGAGGGCCGGGGCACGAGGGTGGCGTCAGCGGACGGTACTGCGGCGGCGGCGACAACAACAGCGGGCTGCGGCGGCGGTCACGGTCCGGACTGCCATCTCGCCTCCCTCTCGCTCCGCACGCACACGATTCCCCGCGAGCATAGGCACCGACCGGAAAGGGGGCAAGGGCTTGATCCGCCGGGCGAGGCTGGCAGGATGTCCGGCATGAGCTACCTCGCCGCAGATGACCGCTATGACTCGATGACCTACCGGACGGCCGGGCACAGCGGCGTCCGGCTGCCCGCCGTCTCGCTCGGGCTCTGGCACAACTTCGGTGACGCCCAGCCGCTGGAGGTGCAGCGGGCGGTGCTGCGCCGCGCCTTCGACCGGGGCGTGACCCACTTCGACCTGGCGAACAACTACGGGCCGCCGTACGGCAGCGCCGAGCGCAACTTCGGCTACCTGTTCGCCCAGGACTTCCGGCCGTACCGGGACGAGCTGTTCATCGCCACCAAGGCCGGCTGGGACATGTGGCCCGGCCCGTACGGCAACGGCGGCAGCCGCAAGTACCTGCTGGCCAGCCTCGACCAGTCGCTGGAGCGGATGGGGCTGGACTACGTCGACGTCTTCTACTCGCACCGGTACGACCCGGACACCCCGATCGAGGAGACGATGGGGGCGCTCGACAGCGCGGTGCGCGCGGGCAAGGCGCTGTACGCCGCGATCTCCAACTACCCGGCGGAGCAGCACCGGGAGGCGGTGGCGATCCTGCGCGAGCTGGGGACGCCGGTGCTGATGAACCAGTCGGCGTACTCGATCCTCAACCGGACGGTGGAGGACGGCGGCGTGCTGGACGCGGTGGGTGACACCCGGACCAGCCTGATCGCGTACTCGCCGCTGGCGCAGGGGCTGCTGACCGACCGCTACCTGGCCGGGGAGGTGCCGGTGGGCTCGCGGATGTCGGTCGGGAAGTTCCTCACCGAGGAGGCGCTGACCGGGCCGAAGCTGGAGCGGCTGCGGGCGCTGGCGAAGGTCGCCGAGGGGCGCGGGCAGACGCTGGCCCAGCTGGCGCTGTGCTGGGTGCTGCGGGACCCGCGGGTGGTCTCGGTGATCATCGGGGCGAGCAGCGTGGCCCAGCTGGACCAGAACCTCGACGCCCTGGCGGGCGGTCCGCTGACGGCGGAGGAGCTGGCGGAGATCGACCGGCTGAGCCGCTGAAGAGGCGACGGTCGGTGGTCGGCGGATGACGGGTGACAGGTAACCGCTGACAGATGACAGCTGACAGATTTCGAAATCTGTCAGCTGCCAGCTGTCATTTGTTTGCGGGCCTGGGGGTCCGCGGGCCCCGGTCCGCCGGCTCGGCCGTCAGCTCGACGGCCGCTTGATACCCAGGGCGGGCAGAACCGTTTCTGCAATCCGGTGGGCCTCCTCCAGCAGCGGGTTGCCCGAGAGGATGAAGGTGTCGACGCCCAGCGCCTCGAACTCCTGGAGGCGCTCGATCACCTGGGCCGTCGAGCCGACCACCGCCGTGCCCGGGCCGGGACGGAACAGGCTCATCCCCGGCCAGAGGTTGGGGTAGGCCTCCAGCTCGCGGGCCCGCGCCGGCACCCTGCCGCCGTGCTGGCGGAACTGCCGCTGCCAGCCGACCCCGTCCTCCCCCTTCGCCCCGCCCAGCTGGCGGGCGTAGGTGGCCTCGCTGGTGACGTCCAGCAGCCGGTCGGCGGCCGCCCAGGCCTCGTCCTCGGTGTCGCGGACGATCAGGTGCAGCCGCAGCCCGATCCGCAGGGTCCGACCGTGGGCCGCGGCGCGCTCGCGGACCAGGTCCAGCTTCTCCTTGAGCAGCTGCGGCGGCTCGCCCCAGGTCAGGTAGACGTCCACGTGCTGGGCGGCCATCTCGATGCCGGCCGCCGAACTGCCGCCGAACCACAGCGGAATGCCGCCGGGCTGCACCGGGGGCAGCTCGCGCAGGCCCGCCCCCGCGTTCGCCAGTTCGTAGAACTCGCCCTTGTGGTCGAAGACTTCGCCTGCGGTCAGGCGCTTGACGATCGACCAGTACTCGCCGCTGAGCCGGTAGCGGTCGTCGTGCTCGACGTCCAGGCCGTACTCGCGCAGCTGGGCGGTCGAACCGTTCACCACGTTGAAGCGCAGCCGCCCGCCGTGCAGGTGGTCGAAGCTCAGCGCCATCTTGGCCAGCAGGGTCGGCGAGACCAGCCCCGGGTGGACGGCCAGCAGCGGCTTGAAGGCCGGGGTGGTGGCGGCCGCGAGCGCGCTGCCGAGCGTCCAGACGTCGTACAGGTCGGTCGCGAGCAGGGCGCCGGTGTAGCCCAGGCGCTCGACGCTGCCCGCGAGTTGCTGGAGGTAGCGGAGGTCCACCGGGCGGCGGCCGGCCGGCTCCCAGGGGTAGTGGCCCTCGCGCGGGATGATGTACCAGAGGACTTCGGAGGCCACGGGTCAGACCGCCTTCGCGAGCGCGGCGGCCACCGGGGCCTCCAGCGCGGGGAGGTGGGCGTCGGCGACGGTCAGCGCCCGGTCGATGAAGCCCACGCCGTGGAAGATGTCCGCCGCCTCCTGCTGCTCGGCCACGAACCCGGCCGTGGCGGGCTCCAGCCGCCAGGGCAGCGCGGCCAGCGCGGACTGCCAGTCGGCGGCCGTGCCGCCCAGCTCCTCGGCGGCGATCGCGGCGGCCTCCGCCGGGTTGGCGGCCGCCCAGGCGTCCGCCCGGCGCAGTGCGGTCACGATCGCGGCGACGACCTCGGGGCGCTCGGCCGCGAAGTCCCTCCGGGTGAAGAAGACCGAGCGGTCGGTGATCACGTCACCCGTGCGGACCAGCTCGCGGAACTCACCGGTGCGCCGGGCGGCGGCGAGTTCGGCGCCCTGGGCGATCCAGCCGGCGATCTCGCCCTCGCGCAGCCGCCGGGCCTGGTCCTCCCCGGCTGCCGGCCGCGCCGGGGTCACGTCGTCACCGTACGAAAGCCCCTGGGCGTGCAGGGCCTTGGCCAGCAGGTGGGTCTGCCAGGAGCCCACGGAGAGGACGACGGTGGTCCCCTTGAGGTCCCCGACCGTCCGCACCGGGCCGGAGTCCAGGACCAGCAGGGCGCCGTGGTCCGGGCGGGGGGCCGAGACCGCCGCGTAGACCAGGTCGTGGCCGGCCGCCTGGGCGGTGATCGGCGGCGTGGAGCCGGTGCCACCGAAGTCGATGACCCGGTCGGCGAGCAGCGTGCCGGTGCGGGTGCCGTCCGTGTAGTGATGGAAGGCGCCGGTCTCACCGAGCGGCGCCAGCTCCTCGTCCAGGTACGGGAGTCGGGCGAGGTAGTAGAGCGAGGGGTTGCTGGCGTGGACGCCGAGGGTCACGGTCATCTGGTCAACTCCGGTGGTACGGGGCTTGGTCGGTCGGGGTCGCGGGTGGGGCGGGCGGGCTGGCGGGCGAGGGCCGCCGGGGGCCCGGGCAGTCGGGAGCGGGGGGGGGACGGAGGCAGGGGGCGGCCGGGTACTCGGTCGTGGCCGCGGAGCGCCGTCGCCGTCAGTGGACGCCGAGGTCGGCGAGCAGTCGGCGCCGCAGCTCGGCGAAGGCCGGGTCGGCCGGGTCGCGCGGGCTCTCGACGGTGACGGCCTCGTCGCGGGCGAGCAGCCCCTCGCGCAGCACCACGACCCGGTCGGCGAGCCGGACGGCCTCGTCCACGTCGTGGGTGACGAGCAGCACCGCCGGGCGGTGGCGGCGCACCAGGGCCCCCACGAGGTCCTGCATGCGCAGGCGGGTGAGCGCGTCGAGGGCGGCGAACGGCTCGTCCAGCAGGAGGAGTTGCGGCTCCCGGACGAGCGCCCGGGCGAGCGCGACGCGCTGCGCCTCACCGCCCGACAGGGTGGCCGGCCAGGCCTGCGCGTGCCGCTCCAGGCCGACCTCGGCGAGCGCCTTCAGCCCGGTCTCCCGGGTCGCGGCGCCGCGCGGGAGGCCGACCGTGACATTGGCCAGCACCCGCTTGGACGGCACCAACCGCGGCTCCTGGAAGACCACGGTGCGGACCGGCGGGACGAGCACGGTGCCCTCGTCCGCCTGGTCGAGCGCCCCGAGGATGCGCAGCAGCGTGGTCTTGCCGGTCCCGCTGGCGCCCAGCAGGGCGACGAACTCCCCGCGGGCGATGGAGAGGTCGACCCCGTCCAGGACCGCCCGGGTGCCGAACACCCGGCGCAGGCCGCGCAGGTGGACGGCCGGGGCCGTGCCCGGCTGCGCCCCGGGAGGCGCGGACGGGGCGGGAGAAGGCGTCGCCGTGGTGGGTGTGGCGGTCATCGGGCGGCTCCCTGGACGGCCTGGCGCCACGGCATCAGCACGCGCTCCAGGACCCGGACGATGCCGTCGGCGGCGAGGCCGAGCACCCCGTAGATCAGGATGCAGACGGCGAGCACGTCGGTGCGCGAGTAGTTCTGCGCCTGGGCCATCAAGTACCCGATGCCCTCCGTGGAGTTGATCTCCTCGGCGGCGATCAGCGCGATCACGCTCAGCGTCATCGACAGGCGCAGCCCGGAGAGCAGCGAGGGCAGCGCGCCGGGCAGCACGACCGTGCGCACGATCGCCCAGCGGCCGAGGCCGAAGCTGCGCATCGCCTCGACCAGCTTGCGGTCGGTGCTGCGGACCCCGCCCGAGGCGGACACGTACATCGGGAAGCTGGTGGCGACGCCGATCAGGGCCACCTTGGCGGTCTCGGTGATGCCGAACCACACCATGAACAGCGGGACGAGGGCGAGGAACGGGACGGTCCGCAGGATCTGGATCGCGGAGTCGAGCAGCTCCTCGCCGAGGCGGGTGAACCCGGTGACCACGCCGAGCACCAGTCCGGTGGTCGCGCCGAAGAACAGGCCGAGTCCGGCCCTGGTGAGGGAGACGGACAGGGCGTCGGCCAGCTGGCCGTTGCCCCACAACTCCCCCACCGCCTGGGCCACCTGGGCGGGTGAGGCGAGCACGTCCTGGGTCAGCGCGCCGGTGGCGGAGGCGACGGCCCAGCCGCCGAGCAGGGCGAGCGGACCGATGGTGCGCAGGGTCGCGGTGAGCGCCCGCGGGCGGGGCCGGTGCCGGCGGCTCCGCGGGGCGACCAGGCCGGCGTCGAGGGCGGCCCGGGTGTCGTCGTCCGGGGTGAACGCCTCGGTCACGGTGGTCACTTGGCACCGTCCGCGAGCTTGTCGACGTCGATCAGGTACGGCTTGACGTCCACCAGCTGCTTGGTGACCTTCTGGTCGGCGAAGAACTGGGCGACCGTTCCGAAGCGGGCGATGTCGGCGTCGGTGATGGGGCCGGCCGGAGTCCCCTGCCTGCTGACGTTCACCGCGACGTCCTTCTCGGCGGGGGTGACGGCGGTCGGTCCGGCGTCGGTGAACACGTTGAGGTAGGCGGCCGGGTCGGCCTTCTCCTTCTCTCCGTTCTCGCGCAGGTAGGCGTAGAACGCGGCGACCACCTCGGGGTGCTTGTCGGCGAAGCCGTTGCGCACCGCCCAGACGGCGTAGTTGTCCGAGCCGACCTCCTGTCCGTTGACCAGGAAGCGCGCACCGGCGTTGGCGACGGCGGGGGTGGAGAAGGTGTTCCAGGTCGCCCAGGCGTCCACCTGGCCGGAGTTGAACACCCCGGAGGTCTGGTCGGCGCGCAGGTAGACCCGCTCCACCTTGTCGGCCGGTACGCCGTTCTTCGCCAGCGCCTTGAGCAGCAGGTACTCGCTGGTGCCGCCCTGGGAGACGGCGACCTTCCGGCCGACCAGGTCCTGGACGGACTTGACCGGCGAGTCGTTCTTCACCAGGATCCCCTCGCCGACGCCGTCGGGCGCGGTCTGGGCGAACAGCTTGAAGCCGGGCTTCTGGGCGAGTGCGGCGACGGCGGAGGTGATCGAGCCCTGGGCGACGTCCAGTTGGTCGGCGGACAGGGCCTGGGCGGCGGGCGCGAACGGGCCGGCGCTGCCGGTCCAGGCGGCCTTGGCGTGGACGGCCGCCAGGGCGCGGTCCAGCGAGCCGTCCTTCTTGCCGCGGGCGAGGAAGCCGTTGTTGCCCGGGTCGGGCAGGCGGAGCACCACCTCGGCCTTGCCGCCGCTCCCGTTCCCGCTGCCGGCGGAGGCCTTGGCGCCGTCGGCGGACGAGCCGCAGGCGGTCAGGGCCGTGGAGGCGAGCAGCGCGGTGGCGGCGAGGGCGAGCAGGGGGAGGCGCGGGTGGAGGCGCGGGCTGCGGAGCGGGCGGCGGGGGGTCTTCACGGGGGTCTCCATGTGAGTGGCGGCTGACAGCGGACAGCTGACAACTTTCGAAATCTGTTTGCTGAACGCTGTTACCTGAAGTCTGTGATCCGAACGCTGTCCGCGCCGCTGCCCGCCCCTGCCCCCGTGCCTGTCCCCGCCCCTGCACCCGCACCCGCACCCGCACGCCGGACCCGCAGCAGCTCGCGGGCCGCGCGGAGCGGCTCCGGATCGGCCCAGGCCTGAACGTCCACCGGCGCGGCAAGGAAGCCCTGCTCCCCGAGGAATCGTTCCTGCAGCGCCAGCAGCTCCAGCCGCTCCGCCGACAGGTCCAGGTGCAGGGTGCGGTGGCTGCCCGCCGCATAGGCCCCGGCGACGCCTTCGGCCCCGGCCCCGGTCTCGGCCTGAAGGATCCGCCCCACCTCCGCCGGGTGCTCCGCCGCCCAGTCGGCGGCCTCCAGCAGTACCGCGAGGAAGCGGGCGACCAGCTCCGGCCGCTCGTCCAGCAGCCGCTGGTGGACGGTGATCGGCCGGGGCGTGCCGTTGTTGACCCGGGCCCGGCGGTCCGGTGCCGCGTCCAGTTCCACGGCCACCTCGGCGCCGACCCTCCGGGCCGCCTCGACGGCGAGCGCCCCCTTCACGTACACCGCGTCCACCGTGCCGTCCCGCAGCGCGGCCAGCTCGGCCGACCACTGCCCGCCGCCCGGCACGCCCGGCACGTCCACCAGGTGGGCGTCCTCCAGGGCGAGGCCCGCGAGCCCGAGGGCCCCGCGCAGGCCGGCCAGCGCCATCGCCCGCCAGAAGTCGATGCCGATGTCATGATGTGGGACGGCCAGCCGCAGCCCGCGCAGCTGCCCGGGCTCGGTGACCCCGCTGCCGGCCCGTACCAGCACCACCTGGCGCTCCTCGATCCAGGTGAGGCCGATCAGCCTGGTCGCCTCGCCCCGCGAACGGGCCCACAGCGCGGGGACGTTGCCGCCCTCCCGGAACAGCCCGGTCAGCGCGTGGGTGTAGTGGTGGTCCGCGGCCACCTCCGGCGGAGCGTCCTGCAGCGAGCGGACGGCGATGCCGTCGGCGGCGAACTCGCGGGCCAGCCAGCCCCGGTCGGCGGCGATCCCGGTCGCGGTGGGCACCGGGCAGCGGGTGAACCAGAGGGTGTCGGGGAGCGGGAGTGCGTTCTGGGTACGACTGGACAACGGAGTTGGTCCTCTACGGGGGCTCCGACGACGGCCGGAGGAACTCGGGATCGATTACCGCACGACGGCCCAGCAGGCCTGGTGCACGGGGGAGTTGTGCGCCACGATGCACAGGGGGCAGGGGGCGCGGGAGGCTCGGTCAGCGACAACACGCACGGGAGGGAAGGAACCGGTGGGACGTCACGGTGCTTCTCCTTCCGCAGGCTCGGGGCGGGCGCCGCTCGGACGCAGTGGCCGTCCGGCGCGATGCCAGGAGCGTTCCACGGCAGTGGAGCCGGAGGCAAGCCTTTGCCACATGGTGGGACCACTTGTTCATCAACGCCATTCCATTGCAACGTCGTCGACACATTCCCGCAGCACCGGCTGTCCTACGCTGAGACCGCCTCCGGCCGCCCGGCCGGAGTTCCGAACCGAAACGCGAGGTGCCATGCCCGAGGCCGCCACCGCCGTCCACAGTCCGCCGGCCGGTGCGCAGGCCGTCCAGCGCGCGCTCGGGGTGCTGCACTGCTTCCACGACAACGGCCCCGACCTAAGCGCCTCGGACCTGGCCCGCCGGATGGCCCTGTCGGTGTCCACCGCGCACCGGCTGGCCCGCACGCTGGTCAGCGCCGGGTTCCTGGAGCAGGACGAACAGACGGCCCGCTACCGGCTCGGTCCGGCCGTCGCCGAACTCGGCCAGCTCACCTTCCACCAGCGCGGGCTGCACCTCGCCGGCCCCGAGCTGGAGCTGCTGTCCCGGCGCACCAAGGCGACGGCAGACCTGGCGATCCGCAGCGGCGGGCACGCCGTGATCCTGGTCGGCGGGTCGGTCCGCCCTGGCACCGGGCTGGGGCTGCGCCGCCCGCTGCACTCCACCGCGCTCGGCAAGGTCCTGCTGGCCTGGCCCCGCCCGGGCGAGACGGTGCCGGCGACACTCGGCCCGCTGACCTCCTTCACCGAGCGGACGATCACCGAACCAGCCCTGCTGGAAGAGGAGTTGGAGAAGGTCCGGGCGGCCGGGCACGCGCTCAACGACGGCGAGTCGAGCGCCGGGGTGCGGACGGTCGCGGTGCCGGTCCTGGACGGCGCCGGGCAGGCGCGGTTCGCCCTGGCGGTCCGCTCGACGCCCGCGCACCTCACCGACGACCGGATGGACTGGTTCCTCGGCCATGCCCGCGCCTGCGCCGACGCACTCGCCGTCCTCCTGCTGCCGCCGGACCAGCGCGCCTGACGCCCCTGCGGCACACGACAGCGCAGCAGCGGGCCGCCCGTCCCGGACGTGGACGGACGGCCCGCTGCCGCCCCACTACCGGCGGCGCCCGGAGGAGCCGACGGAGCAGGACGGCGTCCGGCAGCGGCCTGCCGCCGCCGGACCGGCGGTCAGACCGCCGCCGGGGTGTACTTGTAGCCGACCCGGCGGACGGTCACGATGGTGTCCCGGTAGGCTGGCCCGAGCTTGCGGCGCAGCCGGGCCACGTGCACGTCGACCGTCCGCCCGTCCCCGACGTGGCCGTAGCCCCAGACCGCGGAGACCAGGTGGTCCCGGGTGTGCACCCGCTGCGGGTGCTCGGTGAGGTGGGCCAGCAGCTCGAACTCCAGGTAGGTGAGGTCGAGCAGCCGCCCGTCGACGTAGGCGTTGCGCCGCTCGGTGTCCACGGCGATGCCGCGTCCGGCCGGGCGGACCGGGCGGACCGCAGCCATCGGGGCGGCGGGGGCGCCGTTCACCGGCTGCGCCCCGGGGGCCGGGTGGGCCGGGTGGGCCCCGGAGGGGGCGGCGCCGACCGCGACCTGGACCCCCGGCAGCCCGACGGCCCCCGCCGCCGGGCTCTCGGCCGGCACCAGCACCAGGTACCCGACCACCGGGCTGCCGTTCGCGCCGCCGAACTGGGTCCCGTACTGGGCGAGCAGCCCCTGCGGCAGCACGCCCTGCGGCAGGGTGGCGACGACGG
The DNA here is from genome assembly GCF_044391605.1 of Kitasatospora sp. NPDC018619. NCBI lineage: Bacteria > Bacillati > Actinomycetota > Actinomycetes > Kitasatosporales > Streptomycetaceae > Kitasatospora > Kitasatospora sp. NPDC018619. The sequence goes on along the minus strand of NZ_JBISAI010000001.1, from coordinate 426,026 downwards.
CCGCCCCCTCCGGCAGCGCGGCCAGCAGCGCCTGGGGCACCTGAGGGACGGCCGGGCCCGGCTGCGCGCCGACGGCAGCCGGGGCGGGGCCCGGACGGGCGGATCCGGCGTGGGCCGCCCCCGCAGGGGACGGCCCCGCATGGGGCCCCGCATGGGACGGACGGCCCGCCGCGGACCATCGCTCGGGCACCGGCACCGGGGGGACGGACGCTCCCGCGGCCCCGGAGGTACCGGGACCGACCGGCGCGGTGCCGGGGACGGAGGAGACCGGCGGGACGGAACGGACCGCGCGCAGGTGCGGGGTCGCGGTGGGCAGGGGAAGGGTGGCCGTGGAAGAAGAAGACATGGTGTGCCGCTCATTTCGCGCGTGACGGACGGGGTGGAGTCGTCTGCGCGTCGACCGGGCGTACTGCCTGGGCTGGACCGGTCCGAACCGGGTCAGCGGGCGGAGGGCCGGGACGCGCTGGGCGAGCCGGGACACGTCTGATCGAACAGGTGCGGCTGCCGGGACGGCCAGAACGGTTCGAGGTCGGGGCGACCCCGGCGGCTGTCCACGGCGCGGCTCCCGCACCGGTTCCACCGTCCGGTCCGTCCACCCGCGCGCATCGCGGGGGCCGACCCGGCCGTTCGGGTACGGCCTACGATGCCGGGGGTGGTGCTGGGGCAGACGATGCTCACTGGTGTCTCTCCGCTGGGCGGGTCCGGTTGGTCGGCCGCGGGCACGCCCGACGGGCGGTCCGCTACGGCCTGGTCGACGGGTGTCGGCGGTGCGCCGGGTGGAGGGCCGGATGGGCCGTCAGCGCCGGGGACGCACCGGGAGGGTCAGGCCGGTCAGCGACAACACGCGCTGCAGATCAGCGCGTGGTCGATGTAGCGGCGGACGGTGAGCGCCGGATCGGCGGCACCGGGCACGGCAGCGCCGGGCAGGAGGGCAGCGGGCACCGGGGAGCCGGGCACGGCGGTGGTGCTGCGTCGTCCGACGGTCATCGCGCTGCCCTCCCCCTCCTTCTCGATGCGGCGGCGCACCGCTGCCGGCGCCCGCCGACGATGCCTCGCCGGTCCGTCGAAGGCCGTCCGCCGGTCGCAACACCCGTGCGAACGGGGTGTTTCCGGCACTCCCGACGGCATGGCCGGGCGGCCTTCGACCACAGAGCCTTCCACGGCCGGGGCGGTCTAGGCAACCTTCCACGCAGTGATCGTCCAGGATGCGGACAGCTGAGTGAGACACCGGAAGGAAGGGGCAGGTCGGGGCGCCCACCTGCCGATCCGTCGCCCGACGGTCGCGCGGCCGTCGCGAAGCCGTCGCCCGGCCGCCGCCGACCGGGGCCGGCCCGGGTCGAGCCGGACCGGAGGGCGACGGTGCCGAGACCGAAGCCCGACGGCGCCGAGACCGGAGCCCGACGCTGCCGGACGGTGCCGACTCGGTGCCGGACGGAGCCGAAGGCTCCCTCAGGCGCCGACCGTGGTGCGGCGACGGAGGGCGGCGGCGTGCTCGACCAGGGCGACGAGCAGGTCCTTGCCGTCCTGCCGCAGCCGCGCGTCGCAGAGCAGCACCGGGATACCCGGGTCCAGGTCGAGCGCCTCGCGGACCTCGTCCGGCGCGAACCGCTCGGTGCCCTCGAAGCAGTTCACCGCGACCAGGAACGGGATGCCGCGCTGCTCGAAGAAGTCCACCGAGGGGAAGCAGTCGGCCAGCCGCCGGGTGTCCGCGAGCACCAGGGCCCCCAGCGCGCCGCGGGCCAACTCGTCCCAGACAAACCAGAACCGGTCCTGTCCGGGTGTGCCGAAGAGGTAGAGCGCGAGGCCCGGCCGCAGGTCGATCCGGCCGAAGTCCATCGCGACGGTGGTGGTGCGCTTCGCCTCCACCCCCGAGGTGTCGTCCACCGGGCGGCCCAGCTCGCTGAGCTCCTCCTCGGTGCGCAACGGCCGGATCTCGCTGACCGAGCCGACCAGGGTGGTCTTCCCCGCGCCGAAGCCGCCCGCGACCAGGATCTTCACCGCGACGGCCGGACCGCCGCGCCAGCGCGGGGAGTCGGCGTCCGCCGGGCGGGGCCCGGAGCCGTCCCGGTCGGGTGCGGCGCCGTCCGGGCGGGGCTTGGGGTCAGAGCGCACGGAGTCCATTGATCACGTCTCGCAGCAGGCGCTCGTCCGGCAGCTCGGCGAGCGGAACGGGTCGGGTGACGCTGATCAGCTCGGCGTCGTAGAGGTCGCCGAGCAGCACCCGCACCACGCTGACCGGCAGGTCGGTGTAGGAGCCGAGCTCGGCGACGGAGAGCGGCTCACGACGGCACAGGGTGAGCAGCGTGTGGTGCTCCGGATCGAGGACGTGCGCGGGCACCGACCCCGCGACCGGCCCGGGATCGACGGCGGTGACCAGCGAGATCAGGTCGAAGAGCCCCTCCTCGACCGGCCGGGTGCGGCCGCGGGTCATCGAGTAGAGGCGCACCACCGGGCCGGCCTCGTCGTCGAACCAGCGGTCCTCGACCGGGGTGCGGGGCCGGAACGGGTCGGCCTCGGGCCCGTCCGGCTCCGCCGCCTGCCCGTCCTCCGCCGACGCCTCCGGGCCGACGGGACCACCGCCGCCCGGGCCGCCCGCACCGGGCGGCCCGCCGAGAGCCGAGGGGTCGGCGAGAGCCGACGGGCCGACGGGGCCGGACGGGCCGACGCCGGACGGCCCGGCAGGGCCCACCGGCACCTGGGGGCCGTCCGACGTCTCCGGCTCGTCCGGCACGCCCGCCATCGGTTCCGCCATCGGACCGCTCATCTCACCGGCGGGGCGGTTTCGGTGCGCGGCTCGGCGGCCATGTGCTCGCCGACCCGCTTGACCAGCAGCGCCATCTCGTAAGCGATCTGGCCGATGTCCGCCTCGGCCTCGCTCAGCACGGCCAGACAGCTGCCGTCGCCGGCGGCCGTGATGAACAGGAAGGCCTCGTCCAGCTCCACCATGGTCTGCCGGACACCACCGACCTTGAAGTGACCGCCGGCCCCCTTCGCCAGGCTGTGGAACCCGGCGGCGACGGCGGCCAGGTGCTCGGCGTCCTCGCGGTCGAGGTCACGGGAGGCACCGGTGGCCAGACCGTCGTTGGAGAGGATCACCGCGTGCCGCAGGGCCGCGACGCGCCCCACCAGGTCGTCCAGGAGCCAGTTGAGGTCCCCGGACGACTGCATCGACGTGGTCATGAATCAGTTCCTTCCGCTGGAGCGGGTGGTGCGTGTGGAGCAGGTGGAGCAGGTGGAGCGGGTGGAGCAGGTGGAGCGGACCGCCCGGGCGGTGACGCGGATCGAGCGGGTCCGGCCGGTGGTTCGGGTACGGCGGGTGGCGCGGGCGCCCGGGTGTCCGGGCTCCGGCGGACCGGCGGCCCGGGCGGAACCCGGCGCGCGAGCGGCGCCCGACCGGTCTCCTGCGGCGCGGGCAGCGCCGCCGGGGCCGGCGCCGGAGCGATCGCCCGCGGGGACCGGTCCGACGGCTGCCCGAGCGGTACGGCGGTGGCCCGCCCGTTCCCGCGCACCGCACGATCGTCGGGCGTGCCGGGACGATCCGTCAACGGAGCCCCGACGCGCTCCCCCGGCGCACCGGCGCGGGCCGACGCTCCCGCCGTGCGGTCGGCCGGGGCGGTGGCGCCCCGGCCCCGGGTGAAGCCGCGCTGGAACGAGGCGAAGGTGGCCCGGGCCTCCTCGGGCGAGCGCTCCCGGGGCTCCCGGGCCTCCCCGCCGTCACGGCGGCTCCGCTCGTCCCGGGTCTCCCCGGCCGACACTCCCCGGGCCGATGCTCCCCCGGCCCCGCCGTCCGCTCCGGCCCCGTTGCGGAACCGTTCCTTCAGCTGCTCCGTGAGCTGGTCCCTGAGCTGCGGCGCCAGGTTCGCCTGCCGGACCCGCCGGGGCAGGCCGCCCGCCGTCCGGGCCACCGCAGGCGCGGCGGCAGCGGCGTCCGCAACGGGCGCGGTGCCCTCAGCGGGCCCGGCACCCCCGGCAGCCCCGGCAGCCGCGACGGCCGCCTCGGCCGCCGCCACCACGACGTCCTCCCGCCGGTGCCGCCCCGTCCCCGGCGCCTCCTCGGTCTCCGCCGCGGGCGCGGGCGCGGGCACGAGCACCGGCCCGCCCTTGGCCCGCGAGGTCCGACGCGGCAGCCCGCCGGCCGTACGACCGGCGTCCGGCGCGGAGGGCCGCGGCCCTCCCGTCGTCCCACGGTGCCTGCCGCCCGCCGCGCCGCCGGCCTCGCTCTCCGTCCTCCTCTCCGCTCCGGCCCCGGGCACCGCGACCAGGTCCCGTGGTCCGCGCCGACCGCCCGCCGCGGACCGCTGCCCGGCCCCGCCCGCCTCCGGCATCCCGTCCGGCGCCTCCGCGAGCAGCTCGCGCGGGATCAGCACCACGGCCGTCGTCCCGCCGTACGGGGACGGCCGCAGGTGCACCCGGATGCCGTGCCGCCGGGCCAGCCGGCTGACCACGAACAGGCCCAGCCGGTCGGTGTCGGCGAGGTCGAACTCCTGCTCCACGGCGAGGCGTTCGTTGATCTCGGCGAGCAGCTGCTCGCTCAGGCCGAGGCCGCGGTCGTCGATCTCCAGGGCGAAGCCGTGCGCCACCACCTCGCCCTGGACGGTGACCTGGGTGTTCGGCGGGGAGAACACCGCCGCGTTCTCGACGAGTTCGGCGACCAGGTGGGTGACGTCGGCGACGGCACTGCCGAGCAGGCCGGTGCCGGGGAACGGCCGGACGATCACCCGGGCGTAGTCCTCGACCTCGCCGACCGCCGCCCGGACCACGTCCACCATCCGGACCGGCTTGCGCCAGGCCCGCCCCGGCGAACCCCCGGCCAGGATGATCAGGCCCTCGGCGTGCCGGCGCATGCGGGTGGTGAGGTGGTCGACCTTGAAGAGGTCCTCCAGCTCCGCCGGGTCCTCCGTGCGGCGCTCCATGGTGTCGAGCAGGGTGAGCTGGCGGTGCAGCAGCACCTGGCTGCGGCGGGCCAGGTTGACGAACACCGCCGAGACCCCGCGCCGCAGTTCGGCCTGCTCGACGGCGGCCTCCACCGCGGCCCGCTGCACGGCGTTGAAGGCCTGGCCGACCTGGCCGATCTCGGCGTCCCCGAAGTGCAGCTCGGGGGCCTCGGTGGCCACGTCCACCGGCTCGCCGCGGCGCAGCCGCAGCATGACGGACGGCAGCCGGGTGCCGGCCAGCTCGTCGGCCGCGTTGCGCAGACCGATCAGCTCGCGGGCCAGGCCGCGGCCGATCCGGAACGAGATCATGATCGACAGCACCACGGCGACCAGGCCGACGGCACCGGCGATGCCGCCGCGCCACAGCAGTCCGATCGAGGAGGACCGCGCGCGCTCGTCCAGCCCGGCGGCGATCCGGCTGTTGATCGAGGCGAGGTCGCCGAGCGCCCGGTCGGCGGTCTCCCGCCAGGAGTCGCCGTTCAGCGCCTGGACCACCCGCTCGGGGCCGCCCGCGCCGACGAAGTCCGCCTCGGCGCGGGCCAGCGCGCCCCAGGCCTCGCCACCGCGCAGCGCGACGTAGTCGGACTGGTCCGCGGGGTCGAGCTCGGCGACGTAGACGGTGAACAGCGCCTGCTGGTTGTGCAGCGCGTCCAGCGCGACCTGGTACTGCTCGGCGGTGGGCTTGGCGGCGCCGGTGCGCAGGCCCTCCATCGCCGCGTCCTCCTGCGACAGGTACTCGCGGGCGCGCACCAGCTCGATCAGGATGGTGCCCTGGCGCGGCAGCTGGCCGCTCTGCCGGGCAATGTAGGCGGACCGGAAGCCGAACACCGGCTTGACCAGGTCGCTGTACTGGCCCAGCGCGAACTCCCAGTTCAGCGCGGAGCGGCCGACCTGGGCACGCAGCGGTCCGATCTGGTCGGCGGCGGCGACGATCTGCACGAAGCGGCCGCGCTGCGGAGCGGAGAGCTTGCCGGCGGAGCCGTCCTTCAGCTGCCGCAGCACGTCCAGGCTGCGGTCGGTGGCGGCCTTGGCCCGCTCGTAGGCGTCCCGGGCGACCGGCGAGCGCGGGTCCGCCAGCCGCTGCACGGCGGCGCGGCGCTCGTTCTGCAGGTCGCCGGTGTACTGGTCGACCGGGCCCGCGAACTCCTTGTACGTACGGCTGATCCCGAGCTGGTTCCAGACGTCCCCGGTGGTGGCGATCGTCGCGTACGCCCACAGGGCGGTGAGGGCGACGATGGGCACCAGGAGCAGCGCGATGATCTTCGCGCGGATCGAGCTGCTGCGCAGACGCATGGAGTCCTCGGTCGGGAAGTGCCAGGCGCGGACGGGGAGCGGTGGGCCGGTAGGGGCAGGACGAGCGGTGGGCCGGTGGGAGCGGTACGGGCGGTGGCACCGGCGGGTGCGGTGGGTGCGGCGGAGGAGCGGTGTCGAGGGCGGGGCGGCGCGGCGCGGCGGGTGCTGGGGGCAAGGTCGGAGGAGGGGTTCCCGGCCACAGGTCTGCGAGACTCTACTACGCCCTCCGCACTCGTTCGAGGGGCGAACCGGCCCGCCGGGCGGTCTCGTCCCGCACACGTCAGAAACCGCTCCCGCCGTCCTCCGCCCCGCGTCCGGAACGTCCGCTGGTGCCCGGAATCAGGGGATCCGCACGGAGCGGCCCCACCCTCCGCGCTTCCTCCCCCGCGCCTCCCCGGGGGCGTCACCACCGGAAGCGGCCCGTGCCGATCCCGTCGTGTCACCGCCACAACCCTGGGCAGTGACAGGGCGATCCGATAGTTTCGGCGCACTCCGTACCATCGGCACCGAACTGGGGAGGACTGTGCGCGAGTTCACCACCCCCGCCCCGGCCGCGCCCGAGGCCGCCGGAGGACTCGCCGACTCCCTCTACGACACCGCCGAGCGCACCCCCGACCTGGTCCAGCTGTCCTGGCGGGCCGGGGACGGGCCGTGGCAGGACGTCACCGCCCGGGAGTTCCGGGACCAGGTCCTCGCCTTGGCCAAGGGCCTGCTCACCCACGGCGTGCGCTACGGCGACCGGGTCGCCCTGATGTCCCGCACCCGCTACGAGTGGACGCTGTTCGACTACGCGCTCTGGTCGATCGGCGCGATCACCGTGCCGGTCTACCCCACCGCCTCGCCCGAGCAGGTGCGCTGGATCCTCGCCGAGACCCAGGCGGTCGCCTGCCTGGTCGAGGACGAGGACGCCGCGATGACCGTCGGCGCGGTCTGCGACGCGCTGCCCGACCTCACCGGCATCTGGCAGCTGGACCGCGACTGCGTCGGCGCGATCACCGAGGACGGCCTCGGCGTGCCCGACTCCGTGGTGCACCGCCAACGCCTCGGCGTCGCCGCCGGGAACATCGCCACGGTCGTCTACACCTCGGGTACCACCGGCCGCCCCAAGGGCTGCCTGATCACCCACGCCAACCTGGCCGCCGAGGCCGACGCCCTGCTCGCCGGCTGGGGGGAGGTCCTGCGCGACACCGGCGGCGGCCGCCCGGCCACCCTGCTGTTCCTGCCGCTGGCGCACGTCTACGGGCGGGCCGTGCAGGTCGCGGCGGTCCGCGGCGGCTTCCGGATCGGGCACATCCCCGAGGTCTCCACCGGCGCCCTGCTGCCCGCGCTGGAGAGCTTCCGTCCGACCTTCCTGCACGCCGTCCCCTACGTCTTCGAGAAGATCTTCCAGCGGGCCCGGCAGGCCGCCGAGGACGCCGGGCGCGGCGAGCTCTTCGAACAGGCCCGGCAGGTGGCCGTCGACTGGGCCGCCGCCCGCGAGCAGAAGGCCTTCGGCCGCGGCCCCGGCCCGGGCGCGGCCCTGCGGCTGCGCCACCTCGCCTACGAGCGGACCGTCTACCCGAAGCTGCGGGCGGTGCTCGGCGGCCGGGTGCGCAGCGTGATGTGCGGCGGCTCCACGCTGCGCCGCGAGCTGGGCCTGTTCTTCACCGGCGCCGGACTCCAGCTGTACGAGGGCTACGGGCTGACCGAGACCACCGCCGCGATCACCGCCAACCCGGCCGGTCGGCAGAAGCTCGGCACGGTCGGGCAGCCGGTGCCGGGCGCCTCGGTGGCGATCGCCGACGACGGCGAGGTGTGGGTGCGCGGCGGCTCGGTCTTCGACGGCTACCTCAACCACCCGCGGTGCACGGCCGAGTCCCTGGTCGACGGCTGGTTCGCGACCGGGGACCTGGGCCGGCTGGACGAAGACGGCTACCTCAGCATCACCGGCCGCAAGAAGGACCTGATCGTCACCAGCAGCGGCAAGGTCCTGGCCCCGGCGGCCCTGGAGGAGCGGGTCGAGGCGCACCCGCTGGTCTCCCAGTGCCTGGTGGTGGGCGACGACCGCCCGTACGTGGCCGCGCTGATCACGCTGGACCCGGCGGCGCTGGCGCACTGGTTGAAGACCCACGGGCGGGAGCAGGCGGACCCGTGGGCGGTGCTCGCGGACGAGGACCTGCACCTGGAGGTCCAGCGCGCCGTGGCGGCCGCGAACACGGCCGTCTCGCGGGCCGAGTCGATCCGCGCGTTCCGGCTGCTGCCGCGGGAGTTCAGCCAGGAGCAGGGGCTGCTGACCCCCTCGCTCAAACTGCGGCGGGCGGCGATCGCCGAGCACTACGCGACGGACATCGAGGAGCTGTACCTGTCCTGAACGGGCGTCTCCCGGACCGTCCCTGACGTACCGTCCCGGCCCGCGCGGCGCACGGGCGGCGGGTGTGCCGAAACCGGCCGACGGGCGCGGGGTTCATCCGCCGTTCCCTTGACGGCCCCATTGGTCTAGTCCATCGTTGCGACGATCCCGGGTTCCCCGATCCGGGTTCCACAGCCCTGAGTTCCCCCCACTTCCCGAGCACCCCCGTTCCTGAGTTGCCCCGTTCCTGAGTTCCACGGCCCGATTCCACTCACGCCCTCCCCCCGGGCGTGCCCCCACCTGCTGGAGTCCTCACGTGTCGATGTCCATGCGCCTGTCCGCGCTGGCCGCCTCGGTCGCACTGCTCACCGGCCTCACCGCCCCGGCGGCCTCCGCCGACGCCGCCCCCACCGCCCCGGCGGCCTCCGCCGACGCCGCCCCCACCGGCCCGGCGGCTCCCACTGCCACCGCTCCGACGGCCCCGACCGTCGACCTCGCCACCAATCCCGGCTTCGAGGCCCCCTCCCCCGACCTCGCCGACCGGGGCAGCATCCCCGGCTGGAGCTGCACCGGCGGCCCTGCCGAAGCCGCCGTCACCACCGCTGCCCCGCACACCGGCACCTCGGCGCTGACCGTCACCCCCGCGAGCGCGGACTCCACCGGGGAGTGCGCGCAGACCGTCGCCGTCCGGCCCGACACCACCTACACCGCCTCGGCCTGGGTCCGCGGCGACTTCGTCTACCTCGGCGCCACCGGCACCGGCAGGGACGTCGCCCCCTCCTGGACGGCGACCACCGGCGGCGGCTGGCAGCGGCTGAGCACCCGGTTCACCACCGGCCCGAACGCGCGCAGCGTCCGGCTGTACGTCCACGGCTGGTACCAGCAGGGCCCGTTCTCCGTGGACGACGTCCGGGTGGACGGCCCCGCGCCCGCCCCGGCCGTCGCCACGGGCTCGGTGCCCACCGGCGACAAGGTCGTTTTCTTCACCGTGGACGACGGCTGGCAGCGCACCCCCGAGGCGGAACGGTTCATCGTCGACCACCGGCTTCCGGTCACCGCCTTCCCGCTGCCGATGCCGGCCGCCACCGACCCGGCCTTCTTCCGGCGGGTCACCGCCGTCCCCGGGTCCTCCGTCCAGGACCACAGCGTCTCCCACACCGACCTCAGCAAGCTCCCCCTGGAGCAGCAGCAGGTCGAGATCTGCGACGCCCGCGACGCCATGACCCGCCTCTTCGGCACCGCGCCGACGTTCTTCCGCCCGCCGTACTTCGCCTGGAACGCCGACACCCTCCAGGCCGCCGCCAACTGCGGCATCCGCACCGTACTCACCGCCGACGCGGACTTCAGCTGGGGCGCGTCCGACATCTGGCACCCCGGGCTGCTGCAGCCCGGGGACGTCGTCCTGATGCACTGGACCGACACCCTCGCCACCGACCTCCAGCGCGCGCTCGCCGCCGCCGACGCCGCCGGGCTCCGGCCGGCCGGCCTGGCCGACTACCTCCGCTGACGGGCGTCGGCCGTACCCGAACGGAGAACGCGCCGTCACTTCCCCGGGGGTGGCGGCGCGTTCTCCGGCGCCGGGCGGCCGCGGCCCTCCCTGCGCCCCCGTGGAGATCGAGATCGTTGACAGCGCGCCGGCGTCCTGGCTCTAATGGGGGCGTGCAGCGCGGCGTCGGCCACAGAGCAGTGGGCCGGCCGACAGCCGAGCGGGCACCTTTCCGAAGGGACGATGCGCGATGAGCACTCTCTCCGCTTCCCTGATCTGACGCCGGGCGGTCAGCGCGCTGCCTGCGGGTGCGGACCACATGGCGCGTCCGTGGTCCACGTTCCGTACGCCGTGTCCTGTGCGCCCGGGTTCCGTGCGCCGGGTTCCGTGCGCCCGGGTTCCGGTTTCCGTGCGCCCGGGTTCCGTGACGAACGTCGCCGGGCAGCCGACCGGTCGGTCGTGCCACCGGCTCGGACTCCGGCTCCCGCATCCGCACCGGCACCGCTGCGACCGCGACATCCCCATCCCTGGAGATCCCTACCCACGCATGCCCATGTCCTTCAACCAGAACGTCATCGAGGAGTTCCGCGCCAACGAGGGACGGGTCGGCGGCCCGTTCGAGGGCGGCGACCTGCTCCTCCTGACCACCACCGGCGCGCGCTCCGGCCGACCGCACACCGTGCCGCTCGGGTACGTCCGGGCGGAGGGGCTGCTCCTGGTCGTCGCCTCGGCGGCCGGGGCGCCGGAACACCCCCAGTGGTACCGCAACCTCCTCGCCCACCCGGTGGTCCGGGTCGAGCTCGGCACCGAGGCCTTCGACACCGTCGCCGTACCCGCCGAAGGCGACCGCCGGGAGCGGCTGTTCGCCGCCGTCGTCCGGCAGGCCCCGGGCTACGGTGACTACCAGGCGCACACCGAGCGGCAGTTGCCGGTCGTCGTGCTGGAACGGCCCGATCCGCCCGCCGACGGCCCGGCCCCGGTGGTGCGCAGCCTCGCCGACAAGCTCCTGGAGGCGCACACCTGGCTGCGCGCGCAGCTGCGCCACGTACGGGAGGAGGCGCACGCCCACACCCCGGGCCGACCGCCCGCGCTCGGGCTCCAGCTGCGTCAGCACTGCCTGGCCTTCTGCGACGGGCTGGCGCACCACCACACCGGGGAGGACACCGCGGTCTTCCCGGCCCTCGCGCGCAGCCACCCGGAGCTGGCCGACGTCCTGGCGCGGCTCGACGAGCAGCACCGGGCCATCGGGCGGATCAAGGAGGAGCTGGTCGCCCTGTTGGCCGGGATCGCGGTCACCGAACCGGAGCGGCTGCGCGCGGAGCTGGACCGGATGGCCGCCGAGCTGGAGGCGCACCTCGACTTCGAGGAGGCCGAATTGCTGCCGGTCCTCGCCGCCATCCCGTTCCCGCCCCACGGGCCCGCGCCGACCGGGCCGCCGCCGGGCCGCGGTCGGAGCGGCCAGGACGGCCAGGACGACTAGAACGGTCGGAACGGTCCGAACGGCGGCCGAAGCGGCTGAGGCGGTCGCAACGGCGGTGCCGCCGCCCCCTCCCGAGGCGTGGGAGGGGGCGGCGGCACCGGTTGGGGCCTGTGCCGGGCAGGCCGTTGCGGCACGGCTCAGAGCGAGGAGAACACCGGCAGGTAGCCGCCGGACTGGCCGGCCGCCTTGGGGTGGTAGCTCTCGTCGACCGGCAGGGTGGTGCTGTTCAGCCAGGTGGTCAGCGAGCCGCAGATCTCGTGCTCGTTGAAGATGCTGCGGACGTCGCCGAAGGCGAAGCCGGCGTTGGCGGCCCGCTTGGCGAGGACGCCGTCCAGGGTGTCGGCGGCACCGTTGATGGCGGCGCGCTTGGTGTCACCGATGCCGAAGATGCAGCTGCCGCCGACCTTGTAGATGTGCGGGTAGCCCATCACCACGACGTGGGCGTTCGGGGACTTCGCCTTGATCGCCGAGTACACCTTGTCCAGCTGGCCGGGCAGGGTGGTGGTGGCGTAGTTCTTGGCCGTGTCGACGGCGTTGATGCAGTCGCTGTCCGAGCCGAGCACACAGGTCTGCATGGTGTCGGCGAACCCGGCGTCGTTGCCGCCGACCGAGATGCTGACCAGCGTGGTGCTGGCGTCCAGGGCGGAGATCTGGCTGTTGAGGATGTCGCCGGTCCTCGCGCCCGAACAGGCCACGAACTTGAAGGAGGACGGCGCGTGCGCGTTCTTCCAGAGGTACGCGTACGCGTTGGTGCTGCGCTTGCAGCTACCGCTGTCGCTCAGGTAGCTGCCGGCGCCGACACCGGAGGAGTACGAGTCGCCGAGCGCCACGTAGTTGACGCCGGCGGCGTTCGCGGACGACGCGGTGAAGAGCGTCGTCATGGTGAGGCCTGCCGCTATGGCGGCGATGGACAGGGCGCGGGCAGGGCGAATCATCACAGCTCCAGTGGGGTGGCGTGGTGAGGGTCACAGAAGTGATACCAGGCGGTAGCCCACCCCGGAAGCGGTCATGCCAAAGATATTGACGGACCGTCTGACAGCCTGGAGATGAACTGCCGCTGACGCTCCGTGATTTCGCCCAGGTCAACGAGGGTGCAGGGTGACGCGCGTAGCGCCGCACACCCGGACCGGCAACTTGCAGAAATTCCATGCAAGGCAAGCGGGGGATTGCCGCCCGGTCATTGCCGGGTCGGATTCCGATCGGGTGTCAGGGCGCGCAAGGGGGGGCTGATGGCACGGGTCGGGAAATACCGGAAGGTGGGCCAAAAGGGGCATCGGTGCCATCCCGAGATTCACCGTCGCGGCCGACCCGCCCTGGGCGGTCGGTGTTGACGGCGGCCGTGGCGGCGCATCAGCCGTGTCACGCACACCGGGCCGCGTACAAGAGCGGCATACAGGAGCGCCGTCGCGCAGGAGTACGGCGAGGCTCGCGGTCATCCCTGCGCGCCGGGGCGGCCGCCTCCCGGGTGCGGGGCGCCCGGGTCGACGGCCTCCGGGAAGACCGTGCAGCCCTCGACCGGCAGTTCCTCGATCGCCTCGTTCGCGGCCACGGGCACGCCGAGCCGGCGCGCCGCGGTGGCGACCGCCGCACGGGCCTGCCGCAGCCCGGGCGCACCCCAGCCGAGCAGCTCGACGGCGAGGCCCGGCGCGACCAGCAGGCGCCGGTAGTGCCGGCCCGAGGCCGGGTCGGCCTCGCTGGGGCCGACCGCCCGCAGCGCCGCCGCCATCCGGACCCGTGCGCACTCGTGCCCGCCGTTGGCCGAACCGACCCGGTCGTAGAGGTAGCCGAGGTAGTACGGCCGACCGATCAGGGCCTGCGCCTCCTCGCCGGCCTCCCTGGCCAGGGCGGCCGCGGGATCCCCGCCGTCCTCCGGCTCCAGCGAGCCGCCGGGCAGCGAGCAGATGCCGTCCCGCGGGTTCACCAGTGTCAGCACCCGCCCGTCCGGCGCGAACAGCCACCCCCAGGACTGCTTGACCGGCAGCCCCTGCGGCACCTGCTCGCCCGGGCGCCACGGCCAGCCCGCCGTGGGGCGACGCCGCACCCTCCCGAGCAGTTCGGAGATCTCCGCGCTGTACTCGATCGGGCTCATGCTCTCGCCCCGCGGACCTCGACGGGGGTGTCCACCCGCGTGCACCCCCGGGCACCGAGCTCGCTCCGCTCGTTCATCCGTCCCCCTCTCGCTGTCGGGCTTCGCCGGACCGGCGATGCGCGGGAGGACCTGCAGGGCGCGGTACGGAGCGGCCGGAACGGCGGCGTGGGGCACCGCACGCTCCTGCTGTTGATCTTCTCCGAATCTTCCCCGAACAGGCGGTCGATGAACAGTCCCCAGCGCCGCATGGTGGACGCGGAGGCGGTGGAAGCGTGGACACCGAGCCGACGACACCCCGGCCGCTCCGAGCCGACGGACGCCCCGGATCACCCCAGCGGCCCACCCCCCTCCGCGGCGCCCCGGAAGCCGGGCAGCGGGAACCCCGGCCTGGGCTCCACCCCGGGCGGGAAGGGCAGCCCCCGCGCGGCGTCGTCGGCCAGCTCGTCGAAGACCTCGTGCGCGGTCATCGGCCGCAGCCGCCCGCCCGCCAGGGCCCAGCCGAGCACCGGCGGTCGGGGCGCGGCGCCACCCGCCGGGGAGGCTCGCGGGCCGTCGGCCCCCGCCCCGGCCGACGGATCCCCGTGCAGCAGCAGCGCCCCCTCGCCGCCCAGTGCGATGCCGGCCGCGAGCGTGACGCAGAACGCCTCGGCGTCCCGCCCGGCCGGGCGCAGCAGCCCGTCCTCCACGCGGACGTCCACCGCGGAGGTGAGCTCCTCGCCGTCCTCCGGGCCGTGGCAGCGCAGCGTCAGCAGGTGGCACCCCTCCCCGGCTCCCCCGGCGAGCGCCAGGTAGACCGACGTCACGTACCGCATCACGGCCGTCATCCGGAGCTGCCCGGCCGGGTCCTCCCCGACGGCGTCCAGCAGGGCCGCGCAGGCCACGGACATCCGGACCCGCGCCCGGTGGTCGTCCAGCAGCACCGGGATCAGCTCGGCCAGCCGCTCCCCCGCGTAGACGAACGGCTCCCCGGCCAGGTCCGGATCGCCCGCATAGGCGACCCGGGCGGCGGGCAACCGCGGATCGAGGCCGAGCGCCTCGCAGTAGTCCTCGAAGTCGCCCGCCTCCAGGACCCGCAGGTGCACCTCCAGCCCCTGCCGGTGCAGGGCCGTCAGCTGCTCCTCGGCCCGACGCAGGTAGGCCTGGTGCCCCAGCCCGCCGAACAGCCCGTACCGCGCCAGCCCGGCGAAGTCCGCCGGGTCGACGGCCAGGGCCAGCGCCACCGGCTGGGGCGGCGGCGCGCCCCGTGCCCGCCCGCCGTACCCGGCCACCCGCGCGCCGCCTCCGCCCGCACGGGCCCCCGGCGGCCGCCCGCCGCCGGGCGGCACCGGGCCGCCGGGACCGGCCGCCGACGCCCCGCCGACCCCGCCGCCCGGCCTCCGCCCGGACAGCACCAGCACCCGCCGGCGCCGCCGGGGCGGCGGGGCCGCCGCGCCGCCCCGCACCTCGCGCCCCCACCCGCTCACCGCCCTGCTCACCACTCCGCTCGTCAGCGCCGTACTCGTCACCGACCCGCGCACCGACTCGCCCACCGTCCCGCTCACCGCAGTCATCGCTCCTCCTCCTGGCTCGCCCGACACCGGGCCCCCGGCCGCCCCCGGCTGGAGCGGCCGACGTCGAGGAACATACACAGAGCCACTGACAATGCACCCCCGGTAATCGAACAAGGTCGGTGCCGCGCCCTCCCGTCACCCGCCGCCCCCCGGACCCGGGGCCCGCGGCCCCGCCGGTGCGTGCGCTTCCCCGGCGCCGGACGGGATTGTCGGTGCCCCGGGTTAAGGTCGGGGACCATGCGACTGCTGCATACCTCCGACTGGCACCTCGGGCGCTCGTTCCACCGGGAGAGCCTGCACGACGCCCAGCGCGCCTTCCTGGACCACCTGGTGGAGGTGGTCCGGTCCGCGGGCGTGGAGGCCGTGCTGGTCGCGGGGGACGTGTACGACCGCGCACTGCCCGGCCTGGAAGCGGTCGCGATGTTCGACGACGTGCTGCACCGGCTGGCCGACCTCGGCGTCCCGACGGTCTTCATCAGCGGCAACCACGACTCGGCGCGGCGCCTGGGCGTCGGAGCGGGGCTGATCGGCCGCTCCGGCATCCACCTGCGGACCGACCCGGACGGGTGCGCCGAGCCCGTCCTGCTGGCGGACGAGCACGGCCCGGTGGCCGTCTACGGGCTCCCCTACCTGGAGCCGACGCTGGTGCGCGAGCGGTTCGGGCTGGCGAAGGGCGGGCATGCGGCGGTGCTCGGCGCAGCGATGGAACGGGTCCGGGCGGACCTCGCGGCGCGGCCGTCCGGCACCCGGGCGGTGGTGCTGGCGCACGCCTTCGTCACCGGCGGCGCGCCGAGCGACAGCGAGCGGGACATCGCGGTCGGCGGAGTCGCCTCCGTGCCCGCCGCGGTCTTCGACGGCGTGCACTACGCCGCACTCGGCCACCTGCACGGCTGCCAGACGCTCGCCCCGCACCTGCGCTACAGCGGCTCCCCGCTCGCCTACTCCTTCTCCGAGGCGAGCCAGCGCAAGACGATGTGGCTGGTCGACCTGGCCGCCGACGGCGCGGTGACGGCCGAGCGCGTCCCGTGCCCCGTGCCGCGCCGGCTGGCCACCCTGCGCGGCACCCTCGACGAGCTGCTCGCCGAGGAGCGGTACGCCGAGCACGAGCAGTCCTGGGTGCAGGCCACGCTCACCGACGCGGCCCGGCCGAGCGAGCCGATGGAGCGGCTGCGCCGGCGCTTCCCGCACACCCTCCAGCTGCTGTTCGACCCCGAGCGCAGCGAGGCCGAGCCCTCCCGGTCGTACGCGGCGCGGGTCGGCGGCCGCGCGGACCTCGAGATCGCGGAGGGCTTCCTGCGGCACGTCCGCCCAGGGGCCGCGCCCGGGCCGGAGGAGCTCGGCTGGCTGCGCGAGGGCTTCGAGCGCGTCCGGGAGACCACCGACCGGAAGGCGGACCTGCCCGGATGAGGCTGCACCGGCTCACCGTCACCGCCTTCGGCCCGTTCGCGGGCAGCGAGACGGTGGACTTCGACGCGCTCGCCGCCGGCGGGCTGTTCCTGCTGCGCGGCGCCACGGGCGCGGGCAAGACCAGCGTGCTGGACGCGGTCTGCTTCGCCCTGTACGGCGAGACGCCCGGTGCCCGCCGGGCCGCCAGGCTGCGCAGCGACCACGCCGATCCGAAGCGGCTGACCTCGGTGGACCTGGAGCTGACGCTCGGCGGGCGGCGGCTGTGGATCACCCGGCTGCCGGAGCAGCGCCGGCCGAAGAAGATCGGCACCGGCACCACCGTGGAGCGGGCGCAGACCCTGCTGCGCGAGTGGGTCGAGGACACCGGCGACGGCACGCCCGGCTGGCGCGGGCTCAGCAAGTCGCACCAGGAGGCCGGGGAGGAGATCCACCGGCTGGTCGGCATGAACCGGGAGCAGTTCTGCCAGGTGGTGCTGCTGCCGCAGGGGGACTTCGCCCGCTTCCTCAGGGCCGACTCGGAGGAACGCGGCAAGCTGCTGCGGCGGCTGTTCGACACCGAGCGGTTCCAGCACGTGGAGGCCTGGCTGGCCGAGCAGCGCCGCGGCGGGGAGGCCGTCGTCCAGGCCGGCCGCCGCCGGTTGCGGGACCTCGCCAGCAAGGCCGAACAGGCGGCCGGCCCGGGTGCCGAGCCCGCCGCGGACTGGGTGCCGGCCGAGGACGACGACCCCGGCCTGACCGACGGGGTGCTGGCGTGGGCGGCGGTCCTGCGCGGCGGCGCGGCCGAGCAGCTCGCCGTCGCCGAGGCCGCCCTCGCGAGTGCCGGGGCGGCCCAGCGCGCCGCCCAGGAGCGGCGCGAGGCCGCCGAGGAGTTGGCCGGGCACCAGCGCCGACACCGGGAGGCGGTGGGCCTGGCCGAGCGGTTGGCCGGCTTCGAGCCCGCCGCGGCCGCGGACCGGCGGCGGCTGGCCGCCGCTCAGGAGGCCGTCGGGGTGGAGTCGGCACTGCGGCTGCGCGAGGGCGCGGCCGAGGCGCTCGGGCGCGCCCGGCTGGCGGAGCAGCGGCACCGGGCAGCCCTCGCCGGCGCCGGCGGCGAGGGCCGGGAGCTCGCCGGGGCGGACACCGCCGGGCTGGCCGAGGCCGAGCTGCGGCTGCGGGCCGAGGTGGTCCGCCTGGAGGCGGCCCGGGCGGAGGAGCGGCGCTGCGCCGAACTCGCCCACGAGCAGCGCTCCCTGACGGAGGCGCGACGCACCGCCGAGGAGCTGGCCGAGGAGGCGCAGGACTGGCTCGCCGAGTTCGAGGGTGAGCTGGGCCGCCTGGAGCAGCAGCACACCGAGGCCGGGTCGGCGTCGTCCCGGGTCGAGCAGTTGGACGGGCAGCGCGCGGAGCTGGCCGTGCGCCTGGGCGCGGCCCGGGAGCGCGACGGCCTGCGCGCCGAGATCGCCGCGGCCGAGCCCCGGGTCGCCGCGCTGCGCACCGCCGTCCTGGACGCCCGCGAGCACGGCCTGGACCTGCGGGACCGCCGGCTGCGCGGCATGGCCGCCGAGCTGGCCGAGCAGCTGCGCCCGGGCGAGGCCTGCCGGGTCTGCGGCTCGCCCGAGCACCCGGCGCCCGCCGCGGCCGCACCCGGCAGCCGGGTCGGCGCCGAGGACGAGGAGCGGGCGCGTCTGGCGCTGGCCGCCGCCGAGCGGGTCTGGACGGAGGCCGACCAGGCACTCACCGCGCTGCGGGTGCGCGAGGCCACCGCCGCCGGCGCGGCCGGGCCGGACACCGTCGAGGCGCTCGCCCTGGCCCTCGCCGGGCTGGAGCGCGATCACCGCGAGGCGCGGCACGCGGCGGAGGCGCTCGGCCGGGTCGAGCAGGAGATCGCCCGGCTCTCGCAGGAGCGTGCCCGCCGGGTCGACGAGCTGCACGGCGCCAGGGAGCGCGCCGCCGTCCTCTCCGACCGGCTGCTGGCGCTCGGCGCCGAGCAGCAGGCGCTGTCCGCCCGGGTGGCGGCCGCCCGGGGCGAGGCGGCCTCGGTCGCCGACCGGGCCGCGGCCCTCATCCGGCTCACCGAGGCGGTCGCCGGGGCCGCCGCCGCCGCCCGGGCGCACGCGGAGGCGGCGGCCCGGCTGGGCGAGGCCGAGGAGGCGCTGGGCAAGGCCGCGGCCGCGGCGGGCTTCCCGGACGCCGAGGCGGCGCTGGCGGTCCTGCTGCCGCGCGAGGAGCGCGAGCGGCTGGAGGCCCGGCTGGAGCGGCACCGGGCGGAGACCGCCGCCGTCCGCCGCGAGCTGGCGCGGCCGGAGCTGGCCGCGGCCGCGGGCCGTCCGCCGGTGGACCTGACCGCCGTCACGGCTGCGCTGGACGCCGCCACCGACCGGCTCGGCCGGGCGCACGCCGCCCACGCCGCGGCCCGGGAGCGCTGTGCGGCGCTGGCCGGGATCGGGCGCGAGCTGGCCGGGCTCGCCGCCGAGCTGGCCCCGGCGCTGGACCGGTACGGGCGGATCACCCGGCTCGCCGCGCTCGCGGCCGGCACCTCCGCGGAGAACCGGCTGCGGATGCGCCTGGAGTCGTACGTCCTGGCGGCCCGGCTGGAGCAGGTCGCGGCGGCGGCCAGCGACCGGCTGGTGCGGATGTCCGGTGGGCGCTACACCCTGGTGCACAGCGACGACCGGGGCACCGGCACCAAGCGCTCGGGCCTGGCCCTGCGGGTGGTCGACGCCTGGACGGGCACCGAGCGGGACACCGCGACGCTCTCCGGTGGCGAGAGCTTCTTCGCCTCGCTCTCCCTGGCCCTCGGGCTGGCCGACGTGGTCACCGACGAGGCGGGCGGCATGCCGCTGGACACCCTCTTCATCGACGAGGGCTTCGGCACCCTCGACGAACAGGCCCTGGAGGAGGTCATGGACGTCCTCGACGGGCTGCGCGAGCGGGACCGCGCGGTCGGCATCGTCAGCCATGTCGCCGACCTGCGCAGCCGCATCCCCTCCCAGTTGCTGGTCCGCAAGGAGCGGCACGGCTCGACCCTGGCGCTGGCGGGGCGGGAGGACGCGTAACGGCGAGCGGCCGGCCGGGCCTGCCCGGGCGGGCCCGGGCCCCGGCTGCCCGGCCCCGGGTCAGCCCGAGCAGGCGATCCGCTGCGCCTGCTGCCAGGCGCACACCGGGCAGAGGGTGCTGCCCGGCCGGTCGGCGGGCAGCTCGGTCGGCTCGCCGCACAGCACGCAGTCGGCGCGCGGCCCGGCCGCCTCCGGGTCGTGCCGCAGTGCCGCCTCCGCCGTGCCGTCGGGCGCGAGGTCGCAGACGGCCGCTTCCTGGTTCGTACCGGTGTCGCTCATGCCGCCTTCCTACTCCGCTCCCCCGCTCCGCGGCAACCGCCGCCCCGGGCCCGCGGGCGGAGGGGTGCGCCGCCGACGCTCTGCCGACGCCCCGCCGGCCGCCCCCGCCCGCCCGGCGGCCACCGTGGCCGGCATGCCCGCCGACCTGCACCGGCGCCTCGTCGCCGCCCGCGCCACCACCCCGTCGTACCCCGAGGCGGGCGCCACCCGGGGTGGGGCCGGCCGGCTCGCGGACGGGTACGCCCACCTGCGGCGCCGGGTCCACCCGGGGCAGGGACCGGCGGCTCTCGGACCGGTACGCCCACCTGCGGCGCCGGGTCCACCCGAGGCAGGGACCGGGGGTGCTGGAGCGGGCCGGGCGGTACGTCCTCGGTTGGGGCAGCCGGACGGGCACCGGCTTCGCGGTGTACCCGGGCGGCCACGCCCGGGAGGGTGAAACGGTTCTGCCGCGGCTGAACCTGCCGGGCAGCCACCGACCGCGACCGGTGGTCCCCCGCCGGGTGGGGTGGACGGTCGAGGAGCCGGACCGGATCGGCTTCGGGTACGGCACCCTCCCCGGGCACCCGGAGCGCGGCGAGGAGGCGTTCCGGTGTCCCTGGACGCCGACGGCGAGGTCCGGTTCGAGGTCACCGCGTTCTCCCGGCTGTCCGCCTGGCACGCCCGGGGCCGGCAGGCCGGTCGCCCTGCTCTGCCGGCACCTGGCGATCGGGCACTACCTCGCCGCGGTGGCCGTGAACGTACGCTGGTCCCGCCGGGGCCGCTGTGCCGGCCGCGCCGAGTGCCCGCTGCCTCCGCCCGCCGGGCTGCCCGCCGTCGGGTGGTGCCACGAGCGGCCCCCTTCCGTCCGCCTCCGGCCCCGCGCGTCAGCCGAGGAAGGAGAGCCGGACGGTCCGGCGCGGGTTGTCCCCGTTGGTGTCGATCAGCACCACCGACTGCCAGACGCCCAGCGCCAGTTGGCCGCCGAGCACCGGCAGGGTGGCGTGCGGGGCGACCAGGCCGGGCACCACGTGGTCCCGACCGTGGCCCGGGCTGCCGTGCCGGTGGCGCCAGCGGTCGTCGGCCGGGAGGAGGTCCCGCAGGGTGGCCAGGAAGTCGTCGTCGCTGCCGGAGCCGGTCTCCAGCACCGCGATCCCCGCGGTGGCGTGCGGGACGAACACGTTGAGCAGGCCGTCACGGCCGGTGGCCCGTTCGTCGAGGAACGCGGCGCAGCGGTCGGTGATGTCGAGCGCGACCTCGCGGTTTCCCGTGGTGATCTCGAAGGTGCAGCTCTGGAAGGTGGTGGTCGGGAAGGCGCCGACCCGGGTGGAGTGGTTGTTGTCCGCCATGGCGCCATCCTGGCCCAGGTCAGCGGATCGGGCGTACTCCCTCGCCGTCTCGCCGTGCCGGGGAGGCAGACTCGCGTAGGGTGAAAGGTTCAGACCACTCGCGCGGCCCGGCCGGGGACGCCCGCCGGGCCGTCTCCGGACACACCGAAGACCCGGCGGACCGTGAGGTCCACCGGGTCGGTTCCCGAGCGGGCGGCGGGGAGGGACCCGTACCGCGCCGACCGGATCAGGGCCTGGGACAGCAGGCCCCGGCGTCTAGCCCCGCCCGCCGAAGAGGCTCCGCCGCAGCCGACGCAGCGGCGTGAGCAGCGAGATCCTGGTGTGGCGGCGACGGGTCGTCGGGGCCTCGGCGCCGCGCGGCGTGAGCTCCCTTATCAACCCGAGCGCCTCGGCGGTGTCCACCGCCGGGAGTGCGGGCGCGCCGAGCACGGCCAGGTGTCGGTCGATCCGGCGGCCGGTCGTACCGACACCGCACTGGACCGCCGGCACGCGGGGCCGAGTCCGCACTTGCATGTGTTCCATCAGTTTTCCCACCCCTACGAGGCGCCAGGGCCGTGAGGCGAAGACTATCCGTGTCGGACGGCCTTCGCGCAACCGTCCTTGGTGTTGTGCCACCGTATCGTGCGGCGTCAACTGACGAAGCACCAGGGGCCGCCCGGTCCGGTCACGACTAGGCATCAATGATGGTGCACGACCGGCCGTACGTCACCAGGGCCGGCGGGCGCGGGCGCGGAAACGTGCGCTCGACGCGCGCCCGGCGCACCGCGAAGCGCCCCGGCGGCTCCGCGGCCCGCCCCACCCCGTCGGCGTGCGCGCGTCCGCGTTCCCGCATACCGTCCGCGTCCCCGTATAAGGGGACAGCCGCCACATCGACATAGCGATCACCCCCGTGTCCGCCGCAGCCCGGCGACGACCGGCGGGGCGCGACCGCAATCGTGACCGCCCGACTTCAGGAAGTGAACACATTCGAGGGATTGACTCCCGTCATTCCTCCAAGCAGTATCTGATGCACACGCCGGTGCCCGCACCGCACTCGTGCGCGTGTTCGAGTAGTGATGAAGAACTCCGGCTCCCGCGAGCCACTGCCCGGCCGCCTCGACGCTGCGGTGGCCAGGCTCGCGCGGTGCCCGGACCGGCGGTCGGCCGTCGAGGGTCGGCCGGACCGCCACCTGACTGCCGGTGCCGCCCCGCGAGGGGCCCGGCACCGGCGGTCCCGGGTCCGCCGGGCTCCCCCGCCGTCGGCCCCGCCCAGGGCCTCCCCCGGCCGCACCGGACGTCCGCGCAGGTCGCACCCGGTGGATCGGTACACTCGGCCAGCGTGTCCCTCCTCCTCAGCATCGTGCTCCCGGTCCACGGCGTGGAGCGGTACCTCCCCCGCTGCCTCGACTCGATCCTCGGCGACACCCCCGCCGCGGAGACCCGATTCGAGGTGATCGCGGTCGACGACCTCTCCCCCGACGGCTCCGGCGCGATCCTGGACGCCTACGCGGCCCGCGACAGTCGGCTGCGGGTGCTGCACCTCACCGAGAACCAGGGCCTCGGCGGCGCCCGCACCGCCGCCCTGCCACAGGCCCGCGGCGAGTACGTCTGGTTCGTGGACAGCGACGACTGGGTGCCCGAGGGGACGGTCGGCGCGCTGCTGGACGAGCTGGCGCGCGAGCACGACCGGGAGACCCCGGTCGACGTGCTGATCACCGACTTCACCCACGTCTACCCGGACGGCGGGACGGAGCCCAACCCCTGGCGCCACGTGCTGACCGGCTCGCCGCTGGTCGAGGGCTGCACCCTGGCCGAGCACCCGGCGCTGTTCCGGACCGTGATGTCGGTCTGGAACAAGCTGTTCCGCCGGGCCTTCCTGGACGGCCTCGGCGTCTCCTTCGGCCGCGGCTACTACGAGGACATCTCGGTCACCTACCCGGCGCTGCTGGCCGCCGAGCGGCTGCGCTACCTCGACCGCCCCTGCTACTTCTACCGGCGCGGCCGGGACGGCGCCATCACCGCCACCGCCTCCCCCAAGCACGCCGACGTGTTCGCCCAGTACGACGCGATCTTCGCCTTCCTGGACCGCCCGGACCGCCCCGGCCGACCCGTCCCGGAGTCGCTGCGCACCCTGGTCTTCGACCGGACCGTCCGCCAGGCGCTGAACGTCTACGACACCCCCGGGCTGGTCCCGACCGACCTGCGCAGGGACTTCTTCCAGCGGACCGCCCGGCACTTCGACCGCCACCGCCCGGCCGGGTACCGCTTCCCGGGCGGGATCCGCGGCGTGCAGTACCGGCTGGCCGCCCGCGGCGCCCGGATCGCCTACGCGGAGCTGCGCCGCACCGGCCGGCTGCCGCGCGAACTCAAGCGCGGGGCACGGGCGGTGGCGCCCGCGGTGAAGAAGGGGATGCGCAGCGGCGCCCGGTTCACCGCGTACAACGCGTTCCGGCGGCTGCCGCTGGACCACGACCTCGCGGTCTACGCCGCGTACTGGCACCGGGGTTACGCGTGCAGCCCGGCGGCGATCTACGAGAAGGCGAAGGAACTCGCCCCGCGGATCCGGGGGGTGTGGGTGGTGGAGAACCGCGCCCAGGCCGCCGCCATGCCGCCGGGGGTGCCGTACGTGGTCGTCAACACCCCCGGGTACCTCAAGGTGATGGCGACCGCCAAGTACTTCGTCAACAACGTCAACTTCCCCCGCACGATGACGAAGCGGCCGGGGACGGTGCACGTCCAGACCCAGCACGGCACTCCGCTCAAGGCGATGGGCATGGACCTGCGCGACCACCCGGCGGCGGCCGAGGGGATGGACTTCGACCAGCTCCAGGAGGCCGTCGACCGCTGGGACTTCCTGG
Source organism: Kitasatospora sp. NPDC018619 (assembly GCF_044391605.1). Lineage (NCBI taxonomy): Bacteria > Bacillati > Actinomycetota > Actinomycetes > Kitasatosporales > Streptomycetaceae > Kitasatospora > Kitasatospora sp. NPDC018619. The sequence goes on along the minus strand of NZ_JBISAI010000001.1, from coordinate 401,982 downwards.
TCTCCCCCAACCCGCACACCAGTGTGCACTTCGCCCGTGCCTTCCCCGGCCGGTACGAGATGCTGGACACCGGCTACCCGCGCAACGACCGCCTGGCGAACGCGACGTCGGACGAGGTCCGGGAGATGCGCGAGCGGTTCGGGCTGCGGCCGCAGACCCGGGCGGTGCTGTACGCGCCGACCCACCGCGGCAGCAAGGGCGGTTACGTGCCGCTGCTGGACGTGGCGGAGCTGGCCCGGCAGCTGGGCCCGGACTTCACCCTGCTGGTGCGCACCCACTACTTCCACACCGACGGCCCGGGCGACCTGACCGGAGCCGGGGCGGAATCGGCGCGGATCGTGGACGTCTCGGCGCACCCGACCGTCGAGGACCTCTACCTCGCCGCGGACGCGCTCGTGACGGACTACTCGTCGATGATGTTCGACTACGCCGTGCTGGACCGGCCGGTGGTGATCTTCGCCCCGGACTGGGAGGAGTACCGGCGGGAACGCGGCGTCTACTTCGACCTGTTCGCGGAGCCGCCGGGCGCGGTCACGGTGGACGCGGACGGGCTGGCGCGGGCGCTGCTGGCGGGCGATCCGGAGCCGGCGGCGCGGAAGCGCTTCCGGGCGAAGTTCTGCGTCTGGGACGACGGCGGGGCCGCGGAGCGGGTGGTGCGCCGGGTGTTCCCGGTGGAGGACCGGTAGGGCCCGCACGCGAACGGGCCCGCACGCGAACGAGCCCGCACGGACGGGCCTGCGGACAGGGCCGGTGCCGCCGGTACGGCGACCGGCCCCGTCGGCGCGGGGCCCGGCGCGGGCCCGGCGCCGGCTCAGCGAGGGCTCAGCGCTGGCGGGCGGACAGGAACTCCTCGAAGGTCAGCACACCGTCGTGGTTCGTGTCCATGCTGTGGATCAGCGCCTCGGCCATCGAGAGGGTGACGTCGTGGTCGCCCATCTCGTTGGCGGCCAGGGCGTACTCGGCCGCGGTGATCTTGCCGTCGCCGTCCTTGTCGAAACGGTCGAAAAAGGCCTTGATCGCCTCGGTGGTCTCCATCGTGCCCTCCTGGGTACTACGGGGTGTTGCTCGGTTCGGACGGCCGTACCCTACCCGGCCGTGGCGCGCGCCACGGTCGCCGGGAGTGGACGTGCGCGGGGGTGGGTGTCGTAGTCTGCGGGTCTGATTGCAGGCCCGGGCTCCTCCCGGGCGGTCGTTCGTCCAGGGAGGGAATCGTGCTCGACCTCGCCACCAAGTTGGTGCTGAAACCGGTCTCGCGGGGGATCTGGCGGCCGGTCATCGAGGGGGTCGAGAACGTGCCGCGCAAGGGCGGGGTGATCCTGGCCAGCAACCACCTGTCCTTCATCGACAGCGTGGTGATCCCGCTGACCGCCCCGCGCCGGGTCCACTTCCTCGCCAAGGCCGAGTACTTCACCGGCACCGGGCTCAAGGGCCGGCTCTCCAAGGGCTTCTTCGAGGCCATCGGCGCCGTGCCGGTCGAGCGCGGCACCTACCGCTCCGCTCAGGCCTCGCTGGAGTCGGCGCTGGAGATCCTGGAGGCCGGCAAGGCCTTCGGCATCTACCCCGAGGGCACCCGCTCCCTGGACGGTCGGCTCTACCGGGGCAAGACGGGTGTCGCGTGGCTCGCGCTGACGGCGGGCGTCCCGGTGGTGCCGGTGGCGCTGGAGGGCCCGGAGCAGATCCTGCCGGTGGGCAAGCGGGTGCCGCGGCTGAAGAAGGTGACGGTCCGCTTCGGCGAGCCGCTGCACTTCGACGAGCTGCACGGGCAGGCCCGCTCGCTGAAGGCCCGCCGCCAGGTGACGGACGAGGTGATGGCGGCCATCCAGCGGCTCTCCGGCCAGGAGGTCGCGGAGAGCTACAACGAGGTCCCGAAGGCGGCCTGACCGCCGGACCCCGTCCGGGGCCCGCGGCCGGACACCGGTCCGGCGCCGCGCCCGGCCGTCCCCTCAGACCCGCCCGACCGCGGCCCGCTCCGGCTGCCACGGCACGGCCTCCGGCGCCTCCCGGCGCAGCAGCGCCGCGTACCGGCCGTCCAGCGCCACCAGCTCCTCGTGGGTGCCGAGTTCGACCACCTCGCCGTGGTCCAGGACGGCTATCTGGTCGGCGCCGCGGACGGTGGAGAGCCGGTGCGCGATGGTGATGGTGGTACGGCCGGCGGCCAGGGTGTCCACGGCCTGCTGGACGGCGCGTTCGGTGCGGTTGTCCAGCGCGCTGGTGGCCTCGTCGAGGATGAGCACCGGCGGGTTGCGCAGGATCGTCCGGGCGAGCGCGAGCCGCTGCTTCTCGCCGCCGGAGAAGCGGTAGCCGCGCTCGCCGACCAGGGTGTCGTAGCCGTCCGGCAGGGCCGTGATGGTCTCGTGGACCTGCGCGGCCCGGGCGGCCTCGACCAGTTCCTCGTCGCTCGCGCCGGGCTTGGCGAAGCGCAGGTTCTCGGCGACCGAGGCGTGGAAGAGGTAGGTCTCCTGGGAGACCACGCCGACCGCGCGGGCGAGGGTCTCGAAGGACAGCTCCCGCACGTCCACGCCGTCCAGGGTGACCCGCCCGCCGGTGACGTCGTACAGCCGCGGGACGAGGTAGCTGAGGGTGGTCTTGCCCGAGCCGGTCTCGCCGACCACGGCCAGTGAGGTCCCGGCCGGGACCGTCAGCTCGACGCCCGCCAGGGTCGGGCGCTCCTGCGCCGGGTCGTAGCGGAAGTCGACGCCCTCGAAGCGGACCTCGCCGCGGACGTCGGCCAGGGTGACCGGATCGGCCGGCTCGTCGATCTCGACCGGCAGGTCCAGGTACTCGAAGATGCGCTGGAAGAGCGCGAGCGAGGTCTGCACGTCCACGCCGGTGGAGAGCAGGCTGACGGTCGGGCGGAAGAGGCCCTGCTGGAGGGTGACGAAGGCGACCAGGGTGCCGACCGAGACGATCGGCGCACCGGCGGCGGAGGTCAGCCCGGCCGCCCAGTAGATCAGCGCGGGCATCGCGGCCATCACGATCTGGATGGTGTTCATCCGCCAGCGCCCGGCCATGCTGGCACGCACCTCCAGCTCGGCGAGCTGGTCGGACTGCCCGGTGAACTCGCGGGCGAGCGAGCCGGAGCGGCCCATCGTGCGGCCGAGCAGGATGCCGCTGACCGAGAGCGACTCCTGGACCGCCGAGCTCATCGCGGCGAGCTGCTTCTGCCGCTCGGTGGTGATCTTCTTGCGCTCCTGGCCGACCCGGCGGCTGATCCAGACGAACAGCGGGAGCAGCAGCAGCGAGACGACGGTCAGCCGCCAGTCGAGGGCGACCATGGCGACGACGGACGCGACCACCGCGGTCAGGTTGGAGACCAGGCTGGTCGCGGTGGACGTCACCGTGGACTGCATGCCGCCGATGTCGTTGGCGATCCGGGACTGCACCTCGCCGGTGCGGGTGCGGGTGAAGAAGGCCAGCGACTGCCGCTGGAGGTGGCCGTAGACGGCGGTGCGCAGGTCGTGCATGACGCGCTGGCCGACCGTGGTGGAGATCAGCGTCTGGAGGACGTTGAAGATGCTGTTCACCACGGCGGTGAGGATCATGCCGAGCGCGAGCAGGCTGAGCAGCCCGGTGCGGCCCTGCGGGATGGCCGTGTCCAGGACGGCCTTGAGCAGGAACGGCGAGACGACCGACACCACGGCGGACGCGGCGACCAGCAGCCCGACGGCGGCCAGGCGGCCCCGGTACGGGCGGAAGAGGGCGAGGATGCGGCGCCACTCGGCGGCCGGTCGGGGGTCTCCGGCGGCGCGCTCGGGCGGGGTCCAGTCGATGGCGGTGGGCCTCAAGGACGGGCCTCCCTGGGTGGGGCGGTCGGGCGGACGGTCGGGCGGACGGTCGGGCGGGTGCCAGCATAGCGAGGACAGCTCATAGTTAGACAAGCTAATAGTGAGGGTAGCTCTATTCCTTGGCCCCTCCCGGTCGGTCTGCCGGTCGGCCGGTCGGACGGACGGACGGGAGACCGGTACCCCCGCCGTCCCGACCGCCCCTCCCCCGGTCAGTCGGTCCGGTAGGTGCGCGCGGCCTTCGAGGAGAGCCCGCCGAGCTTGCCCGAGGGCAGCACCCGGGCGATGGCCACCGCCGCCTTGTACCGCTTGCCCGGCACGGACACCGACCGGCCGCGTGCCAGGTCGCGCATCGCCTCGTCCACCACCCGCTCGGCGGAGAGCCAGGACCAGGACGGGATGTTGCCCGTACCCATGCCGGCCCGCTGGTGGAACTCGGTCCGGGTGAAGCCCGGGCACAGCGCCATCATCCGCACGCCCGTGCCCCCGAGGTCGCGCAGCACGCCCTGGGTGAAGCTGACCACCCAGGCCTTGCTCGCGCCGTACGTGCCGCGCGGCAGGAAGGCCGCCACCGAGGCGACGTTGACGATCGCGCCGCGGCCCCGCTCCCGCATCCCGGGCAGGGCGGCCGTGGTCAGCCGCAGGATCGCCTCGATGTGCACCTTCAGCATGGCCAGCTCGTCCTGGAGCGGGACGGTCCCGAAGGCTCCCTTGTTGCCGAAGCCGGCGTTGTTGACCAGGAGGTCCACCGGGCGGGAGGCGTCGGCGAGCCGGGCCTCCACGGCGCCGATGCCCTCGTCGGTCGCGAGGTCGGCGGTCAGCACCTCCGCCTCGGTGCCGTACCTGCCGTGCAGGTCGGCGGCTGCGCGCTCCAGGCGCTCGGTGTCCCGGGCCACCAGGACGAGCCGGTAGCCGCTGCGGGCGAGCCGGCGGGCGAAGGCGGCTCCGATGCCGGCGGTCGCGCCGGTGATCAAGGCTGTGGTCATGCCCCGACCGTACCGACTCCCCGCACCCGCGCCCACACCGAGCGCACTGCCCCGGCTCAGCGGGCTCCGGATGCACGTGCCGGGAGGTGCTCGTAGTGTCGAACAGGGGCATCGTCCGACCGGGCGGTGAAATCCTGACGAGGAGGCACTCCTGATGCTTACTCAGTTCCGGACCGAAACGGCCACGACGTCACACAGCGCGACGCTCGAGGCCGAGACACTCGCGAGCCTGATGGTGGAGGACGAGGCCGTCGTGTCCGACGCGCCCACGTACCTGCCCGAGGCCGCCGGCGCGGTGCTGCTCGCCGCCCTGCTGCTCCTCTCCCCGAAGGGACCGAAGGAGAAGCCGACCCGGTAGGCCGGCCTCTTCCCCGCCGGGCCTCGGGCCCGTGACCAATCCTCCCGAAGGGGGACCCGATCACCATGCCAACCGCCGAGACCCCTCTCCGTGACGAGTTCGCCGCGGCGGTCGAGCGGGTGGCGGACCGGACCCTCGCCGTCCTGCGGGACGGCGAGGGCACGGCCGCACTCGCGGACCCCGACACCCTGGTGCCCCGCCCGCTGCTGGCCGCGGTACGGGTGCTCGGCGCGGACCTGTTCGCGCCGCAACTGCTCACCGGCGCGGAACCCGACGACACCACCGCCGCCCTGCTGGCCGAGGCGCGCGTGGCCTTCCCCGCACCGGCCCCCGCCTCCGAGGAGGCCGCCCTGGTGATCGGATGGCAGGACTGGGCGGCCGGCCGCCTGCTCGCCCGCACACCGTACGGGGCGGAGGAGCCGGCGCCGTACGCGGCGCCGTCCGGCCCCGAGACGGTCGGCTGGCAGGCCTGGTCGAAGCGGATGGCCCAGCTGTCCTCGCTGGCGCTGCCGACGCTGGACGGCCCGGTGCACGACGCCGTCCGCTCGAACACCCTGGACCTCGCCCGCGGCACCGTCCGCAGCATGCTCCGCCGCGACCCCACCACCGCCGTCCGGCTCGCCCGCTGGCTCGCCTGGGCGCAGGCCGAGGGCCGGCCGCTCCGGCTGGAGCTCGAACCCGTGCTGGACCGGATCCGCTTCGCCGGCGACGGGACGGCCCGCTCCGGCCTCGAACTCACCATCGCGCAGTACCTGTTGAACGGGGCGACGAGATGACCGACACCGGGATCCTCACCACCGCCCAGCAGCTCGGCTCGCGCTCGCTGGCGTGGCTGCACGACGGCTACCAGCGCGGCTACAGCCGCCTGGAGGAGAGCACCATCGTCGACCTGGCCGACCCCGAGGACGTCTACAAGCCGCTCTGCGAGGCCGCCCTGGCCTCCTCGCTGGTGCTGCGCGACGGCGTCACCGGCCCGCACGACGCCCGCCTCGCCCGGGAGCTGCTCGAAGCCGCCTGGGCCCAGCTGGGCGAGGGCGACCTGCTGCTCGAACGACAGCTGCGGCACGTCACCCTCGTCGACCCGCTGGAGACGTACGGCCACTTCGCCCGGTCCGGCTACCGCCACGCCGCCATGGAGGAGCTGCTCACCTCGATCGGCCGGCTCCGGGCCGTGCACGCCGTCGAGATCCAGGGCAGCCGCCACCTCGCCCTTGCCAACGCCCGGCGGATCGCGGGCCTCGAACCCCAGCCCGACTGGCCCCGACTGGCCCGGAACACCTGGCTCGGCGCCCTCCCCGAACCGTGGACCATCGCCTGGGTGATCGCCTACCAGGTCACCCACACCGTCTTCCACCTCACCGACTGGGGCGCCCGGCCCGAGTGCCTGCCCGAGCCGATGCGCGACTACCTGCGCGACTGGCTGCCGGTCTGGCTCGACATCTGGCTGGAGATCGAGCAGTGGGACCTCGCCGGCGAGCTGCTCATCGTGGACTCCTGCATCGGCGAACCGGTCACCGGCCGGGCCGGCTGGGAGGCGCTGACCGCGGCCCAGCAGCCGGACGGGATGATCAAGTGCGAGGGCTCCGCCCCCGACAACGAGGACCCCGAGGAGGACTTCCGCCAGCACTGCCACACCGCGGTGGTCGGGGTCGTGGCGGCCACCGTCACCCTCTCCCGGGCCCTCGGCGGGACACCGGTGGCGGCCCCTTGAGGCGGCTCGACGCGGGCGGCTCGGGCACGCGCCCGGCCGGAGCGGATGCGCGTGGCTCCGGCCTGCGGGGGCCGGACGCGCGCGACGCGGGCCCGGCTGACTCGGAGCCGCGCGGCTCGGGCCCTCGCGGCTCGGACGCGCACGACTCGGGCCCTGAGGGTTCGGGCCCGCGCCGTTGCGGCAGGCGTGACCTGGATGCCGCGGTCACGGCGGTGGTGCGGGCCGCCCAGCCCTACGCCACCGCCGTGACGGTCGCCCTGGCCCACGGCGACGAGGCCGACGTGCGCTGCTTCGGGCGGACCGGACGGGCCCCGGCCGCTGCGCCCTGCACCCCCGAGACGGTCTTCGAGCTCGGCTCCGTCAGCAAGACGTTCACCGCGCTGCTGCTCGCCGAGATGGCCACACGCGGTGAACTCGCCCTGGACGACCCGCTCGACGCCCGACTGCCGCGGGACTGGCGGGCGGCGAAGGTGCGGTCGGCCGAGCCGATCCGGCTGCTGCACCTGGCCACCCACACCTCGGGCCTGCCCGGGCTCCCCCCGGGACTGCTCGCCAAGGCCGTCCCGGCCTGGTTCAGCAACCCGTACGCGACCTACGACGACCAGCAGTTGAGGGAGGCACTGGCCCGAACCACGGTGCGGAGCGAGCCCGGTAGCCGGTACGGGTACTCCAACTACGGGGTGGGGCTGCTCGGGCGGCTGCTCGCCGAGGCGGGCGGCCTGCCGTACGGGGACCTGCTCACCGAACGGGTCTGCGGGCCGTTGGGCCTGCGCTCCACGACCTGCGCCCCGGACCCGCCGGGCCGGGCGACGGGGTACCGGCGCGGACGGGCGCTGCCGCCCTGGCAGATCCCCGGGCTGCCGGGGGCCGGGGCGGTCCGCGCCGACGGGGCCGACCTGCTGCGCTACCTCCGGGCGCACCTGGACGGCGGGCCTGCGGCCGACCCGGGCGGCCCGCTCCCGGCCGCACTGCGGGACGTCCAACGGCTGCGCCTGCGGCTGCCGCACTCGACCGACCGGATCGGCCTGGCGTGGCTGCACCGCCGCTCGGGCGACCGGGACCTCTACTTCCACAGCGGCGGCACCCGGGGGTTCACCGCCTTCGTGGGGTTCTCCCGGGAGGGTCCGGCGGCCGTCGCGGCGGTGGCCAACACCGCCCCGGCGCTGGACGGCCGGTTCGTCCAGGCCGGGTACGAGGCGCTACGGGTGGCCAGCCGTACGGCCTGAGGACGCCGGACGGAGCCCGGACGGGGACGGCACGACGGGCCCGGGCGAACCCCGGACGGCCACGGCAGATTCAGACGGCGACGGCAGGTTCAGACGGCGACAGCCTTGGCCCGGTCCGCGGCGATGTGCACGGCGAGGCCCGCGAGGACGGTGCCCATCACGTAGCGCTGGACCCGCAGCCAGCCGGGCCGGCGGTTGAGGAAGGCCGCGATGCTCCCCGCGCTCACCGCGATCAGGCCGTTGACGCTGACCGCGATCGCGATCTGGACCAGGCCCAGCAGCAGGCTCTGCAGGGCGACGTGACCGCGCTCCGGAGCCACGAACTGCGGCAGCAGCGAGATGTACATGATGGCGATCTTGGGGTTGAGCAAGCAGGTCAGGAAACCCATCGCGAACAGTCGGCGCGGCGGATCCGGCGGCAGTTGCTGCGGGGCGAAGACCGCCGTGCCTCCCGGCTTGACCGCCTTCCAGGCCAGCCACAGCAGGTAGCCGGCACCGGCCAGCTTGATCACGGTGTAGAGGGCGGGCACCACCGAGAACACCGCGGCCACCCCCGCCGTCACCGCGACCAGGTAGACCAGGAAGGCGGCCGCGACCCCGGTCAGCGAGACCAGCCCGGCACGGCGGCCCTGCGCGATCGAGCGCGAGACCAGGTAGATCATGTTGGGCCCGGGCGACAGCACCATGCCCAGGGCCACGGCGGCGATCCCGAGCACCGCCCCGCCGTTCACGGCGGATGTCAACGCGTCCATGAGAGGAGGCTAGGACGGGGCGCCGGGTCGGTGCAATGATGACTTTGCCCTCGGTGCAATGTGCGCCAGGGCCGGGCCGAACCCGTCCCGGCCGTACCCGTTCGGGCCGTACCCGTTCGGGCCATGGACCTCCGGGCCGTCCGGGGGCGGGCAGCGACGAGGGACCCCCGGGAGGGCTGACCACCGATGGACGACTACCGCCTGATCGCCGACCGGATCGCCGCCGAGATCGCGGCGGGGCGGCTGCGGCCCGGCCAGCAGCTGCCCACCCAGCGCGCGTTCGCCCGCAGCCGGGGGATCGCCGGCTCCACGGCCGGACGCGTCTACCGCGAACTGGCCCGACGGGGCCTGACCGTCGGCGAGGTCGGCCGCGGGACCTTCGTCCGGGCCGGGAGCACGCCGGACGGCGCCCGGGTGGCGCTCGCGGAACCCGCCAACGCACCTGTGGACCTGGAACTCAACTACCCCTCCGTGCCCGGGCAGCCCGAACTGCTGGCGGGGGCACTGGCGCCGCTGCTGCGGCCCGACGCGCTGGGCGAGGCACTACGGCCGGTCGGCGCCGCCGGGACGGGCGCGGCACGGCGGGCGTTCGCGGGGCTGGTGTCGGACGGCACCCGGGCGGCCGGTTCGGGGGAGACGGGTGCCTGGCAGACCGGCTCCCGGGAGGCGGGTGCCGGGGAGACCGGCTCCGGCGAGGCTGGTGCCTCGAAGACCGGCTCCGGGGAAGCGGGTGCCTGGGAGGTGGACGCGGAGGCCCTGTTGTTCGCCGGCAACGGGCGGCAGGCCATCGCCGGAGCGCTGTCCGCGCTGGTGCCGCCCGGGCAGCGGCTGGGCGTCGAGGAGCTGACCTACCCGGTGGTCAAGGCGGTGGCCGAGCGGCTGGGCATCGTGCTGGTGCCGCTGGCCGTGGACGGCGACGGACTGCTGCCGGACGCCGTGGCGGCCGCCCACCGGACGGCGCCACTGCGGGCGGTGTACGTCCAACCGCGGTTGCAGAACCCACTCGGCACGAGCCTGCCGCGGGAGCGGGCGACGGCGCTGGTGGCGGTGGTGCGGCGGCTCGACCTGCCGGTGGTCGAGGACGCGATCTGGTCCTTCCTACGGCCCGGGTCGGCGCCGCTGGCGGCACTCGCGCCGGAGCGCACCGTGCTCGTGGACAGCCTCTCCAAGCGACTCGCGCCTGGGCTGACCACCGGGTTCGCGGTCGTCCCGGCGGCGCTGCGGGCCCGGGTGGCGGGGGCCCTGCGCTCGGGCGGGTGGACGCCGGGCGGCTTCGCGCTGGAGGCGGCGGTGCGCTGGATCGGGGACGGCACGCTGGCCACGGTCCAGGCGACGAAGCGGGCCGACGCGACGGCCCGGCAGCTGCTCGCGCGCGAGGTACTGGCGGGGCAGCGGCTGCGGTCCGACCCCTGCTCGTACTACCTGTGGTGGGAGCTGCCGCCCGGCCTGCGGGCGGAGGCCTTCGTCGCGGAGGCGGCGCGCGCCGGGATCGCCGTCACTCCGGCGACGGCCTTCGCCGTCGATCCCCGGCGCTCACCGGCGGCCGTCCGGGTCGGACTCGCCTCGCCGCCGCTGCCGGTACTGGCGCGGGCGCTGGAGACGCTCGCGGGGCTCGCGGGGCGGGGCGGGGCGGCGACGAACAGCTGACAGATGACAGATGACAGATTTCGAAATCTGTCATCTGTCGACCGTCATCTGTCAGCCGTCGGCCGTCGGTTGTTACCTGGCGCCCGCTACCTGCCGCCCCTCCCCCGGACCTCCGTGTCCGCCGCACCCCCGGCGCCGACGGCGCGCAGTCGGCTCGCCGCGGTGGCGGCGAGCTGGGGAGCGATCCGGGCCACGTCCCGGGATCCGACGACCGCGATCAGGGTCGGCAGCAGCCAGCGGACCGGCTGCATCCCGCGCAGCCAGGCCTGCGCGTAAACGTGCGCGGAGCGGCGGGCGATCCCGGCGATGATCCGGTCCACTGCGGGCTCCAGCGGATACGTCTTGTTCGCCGGCCATGGGAGCCGGGAACGCATCTGCTTCAGCACCGCGTCCTCGTCGGCCCCGCGCACCATGTCCGTGTCGGTCCAACTCAGGTATCCGACGCCCACCTTGACGCCCTGATAGGCCACCTCGGCGCGGATCGAGTGGGCGAAGGCCTCCACGCCGGACTTGCTGGCGCAGTACGCGCTCATCAGCGGCGCGGGGGTCAACGCGGCCAGCGAGGCGATCTGGAGCAGGTAGCCGCGGCTCTCGGCAAGCGCCGGCAGGAAGGCCCGGGCGGTGGCCACGCTGCCGAGCAGGTTGACTTCGATGACCCGGCTGAAGGCCCGGTGGTCGCTGTCGGTCAGCGGACCGCCGATGGCGATCCCCGCGTTGGCGACCACGGTGTCGATCCGCCCGTAGTGCTCCTTGATCCGCCGGGCGGTGTCCTCCAGCGCGTCGAGGTCGGTGACGTCCGCCTCCCAGCTGGTCGCGGACGGGCCGCACTGCGCGGCGACGGCTTTCAGCTCCTCCGGCTCCAGCCCGAGCAGGGCCACCTTGGCCCCGCGCCGGGAGAGCTTGCGGGCCAGCGACGCACCGACACCGCGCGCGGCCCCGGTGACGACGACGACCTGCCCGGACAACGGCGGGATGGCGTTCATGCGGCGGCGGTCCTCTCATCGGCGGAAGCGGCAACGGCCTCGTCGGAGGCGGCGTAGGGAGCGGTGGCGGGAACCGCGACGGGCACGGCCGTCAGGTACGCGGCGGCCATCCGGTGGATCTCGGCGGCGACCTCGACCGGCCGCTCCAGTGGCGCCATGTGGCCGACCCCGGGCAGCAGCAACAGGCCCTGCGCATCGCGGAGTCCGGCGACGATCCGGTGCGCGTGCACCGGCGGGGTCAGCCGGTCGGCGGTGCCGACCACCACCGCCGTGGGCGCGGTGAGCCGGGCGAGCCCGGCCTGGACGTCCAGCCGGTCCAGCACCCCGGCCCAGTTGGCGCGGACGGAGGTCGGGCAGGCGTGCACGATCCGGGCCGTCGCCTCGACCTGGCCGGCGGACGATTCCGGCCCCATGGTCGCGTACTTGAGCGCCGCCCGACTGACCGGCGACACCCGCCCGAGCGGCATCCGGGAGCGCAGCAGCTGCCGGTGCAGGAAGCGCCGCAGGCCCCGGGCCCGTACGGCCGGCGGCAGCACGGTGAGCTCGGCGACCAAGTCGCCCGAGCCGGTGGAGACCAGGACGGTCGCGGCGGTCCGCTGGGCGACCTCGGGGCGGCCACCGGCGGCCATGATGGTCATCCCGCCCATGCTGTGGCCGGCCAGCACGGCCCGCTCCCCCTCCGGGACGGTCCGGGTGAGCACCGCGGACAGGTCCTCGGCCAGCGCCCGGGTGGAGTAGCGGGCCCGGCTCGGCGGGATCTCGCTGCGCCCGTGGCCGCGCTGGTCGTAGGCCACCACCCGGTAGCGGTCGGCCAGTTGCCGGATCACGGGGGCCCAGAAGGCGGTCGAGCAGGTCCAGCCGTGGGCGAGCACCAGGGTGGGCGCGCCGGGCCGGCCGTGGACCTCGACGTGCAGCCGGATCCCGTCCGCCGAGATGACGCCCAACTCCTCGGTGGGTACCGGCGGTTCGTACTCCTCGGGCAGGTGGACGCCGTTCACGCGGAGACCCCCTGGGCGGTGCGGGCGGCGGTCGGCGCGGTGCGCATGATCAGCTCGTACTCGCCGAGGTCCACCTTGCGGGTGGCCCGCCGGAACGAGGTGGTGGAGCCGGGCCAGAGCACGGTGTTCTTTCCGCTCGGGTCGAGGTACCAGCTGCGGCAGCCGCCGGTGGTCCAGACGGTGCGGTCCATCCGGTGCTGGAGTTCGAGGTTCCACTGCCGCTGGGCCCGCACGGTCGGCTGCATGGCAGCTGCACCGATCGATCCCAGCATGGTCAACGCATCGATCATGTAGTTCAGTTGGGACTCGATCATCAGGATCATCGAGCTGTTGCCGAGGCCGGTGTTGGGGCCGATGACGAAGAAGAGGTTCGGGAAGCCGTGCACGGTCGAGCCGCGCAGCGCCTCCATGCCGTCCTTCCACTCCTCCGCCAGGCTGGTGCCGTTGACGCCGAACACCCGGGCGCCGATGGGCATGTCGGTGACGTGGAATCCGGTGCCGAAGACGATGGCGTCCACCTCGTGCTCGCTGCCGTCGGCCGCGACCAGCGTGGAGCCGCGCAGTTCGCGCAGGCCGGAGGAGACGACCTCGGTGTTGGCGGCCGCGAGCGCCGGGTAGTAGGTATTGCTGAGCAGGATGCGCTTGCAGCCGATCCGGTAGTCCGGGGTGAGCCGGGCCCGCAGCGCCGGGTCGGGGACGCCCTGGGCGATGTGGCGCTCGGCGAGCTGCTGGACCAGGCGCAGCAGTCCGGGCCGGCGCACGAACGCGTCCACCTGGAGCTCGCGGAGGGCGAAGAGGGTGCCCCGGCGGAGCTTCGCGGTGATCGGCAGGCGGCCGTGCAACCACTTCTCCAGCTGGCTGATCTCACGGTCGCGGCGCGGTAGCACCCAGGCCGGGGTGCGCTGGAAGACCGTCAGCTTGCCGACCTTGGGCTGGATCGACGGGATGATCTGGGCGGCGGACGCACCGGTGCCGACCATCGCGACGCGCTTGCCGGTCAGGTCGAAGTCGTGGTCCCAGCGGGAGGAGTGGAACACCGTGCCGGGGAAGGTGCTCAGGCCGGGCAGGTCGGGGATCTGCGGGTCGGCGAGCGGTCCGGCGGCGGAGACGACGGCGTCGGCGGTCCACTGGCCGGCCGAGGTGGTGACCCGCCAGCGGGTCTGCTCGCTCTCCCAACGGGCCTCCAGCACTTCGGTGTTGAAGCGCAGGTGGGGGCGGAGGCCGAAGACGGTGGCGACCTTCTCCAGGTAGGCGCGGATGTCCGGCTGGCCGGAGAAGCTGCGCGGCCAGTCGGGGTTGGGCGCGAAGGAGAAGGAGTAGAGGTGCGAGGGCACGTCGCAGGCGCAGCCGGGGTAGCTGTTGTCGCGCCAGGTGCCGCCCACCGAGTCCGCCCGCTCCAGGACCACGAAGTCGGTGATCCCGGCACGGCGCAGCCGGACCGCGGCGCCGAGCCCGCCGAAGCCGGAACCGATCACCGCCACCCGGACGTGCGGGACGGACTCCTGCGCGGTGGCGGGGTCGGGCGCCTCGGATGCGCCGGGGCGGGGGCGCTTGCTGCTGGGTGCCATGCGGCAGAACCTCCTGAGGGTGGGACGGTGATCGTCACGCTTTCCCGGGGACCGCTGCCCCGGAACCTCTCGGGGTCCGCCTCCGGAACCCCGTCAATCGCGCCAGTAATCACTGGCATGGTTGGCAGGGTAGCCCTTGCTGACACCGGATGGAAGAAGCGCGACGCCTCCGGTTCGGCGAGCCTCCCGGGCCCGCCGTCCTATGCTGATCGCCGTGGACAAGGTCAGAGCTGCTGCGGGCGACAGAAAACGCGAGTACCGGGTGGAGGAACTGGCCGAGGCCGCCGGCATCACCACCCGCACCCTGCGCTTCTACCGCGAGCGCAAGCTGCTTCAGCCGCCCCGCAAGGAGGGGCGCATCGCCTGGTACGGCGAGGAGCACCTGGCCCGGCTGCGGATGATCGGCGAACTGCTCGACCGCGGCCACACCCTGGGCGGCATCAGCGAGCTGATCGGCGCCGGCGAGAGCGGCCGGGACGTCGCCGAGCTGATCGGGCTGGAGGCGGCGATCGTCGCGCCGTGGTCCGACGAGACCCCGGTGCGCCTGGACTGGGACGAGCTGAAGGCCGCCTTCGGTGACCAGTTGACCGAGGAGAACACCGCCGAGTCGATCGCCCAGGGCTACATCAGCGTCGAGGAGGACGGCATCACCCACGTCAGCCGCCGGCTGATGGACGCCACCACCGAGTTGGTGGCGGAGGGCGTACCGCTCGCGGCCGTGCTGGAGGCGAGCCGTCGCACCCGGGAGCACGTGGACGCCATCGCCGAGATCTTCATCGAGGTGGTCAGGGAGCACGTGCTCAGCGCGCTGGCCGCCGACACCCCGCTGCCGCCCGGCGAGGCGGCCCGGCTCACCGAGCGCATCCTGCGGGTGCGGCCACTGGCGCGGACGGTCGCGGACGCCCAGTTCGCCCTCGCGATGGACCGACGGGTGCGGGTCGAGTACGCCGAACTCATGCGTCAGCGACGGGAGAACGGTTCCGAGGCGTAGCCGGGCCCCTGCGCGGGCAGGGATTCCCGCGCCCTGCCCGTACGTTGGAGGTACCGCCGATGCCCCGACCGCTCAGCCGCCGTGCCGCCCTCGGACTCGCCGCCGGGATCGCCCCGGGGTTCCTGCTCGCCGCGTGCGGGTCCGGATCCGGGGCGCCGGGCTCAGGTGCTGCCGAGACCGGCGGCACCGGCGGCACTCGGACGGTCCGGCACGCGCGCGGCGAGAGCACCGTACCGGCACGGGCGAGCCGGGTGGTGGCCCTGGACACCGACGCGCTGGACTCGGTGGTCACCCTCGGCCTCAACCCGGTCGGCGCCGCCACCGTCACCGCGGACGCACCCTTCCCCGCCTACCTGCCGCCCGGGCGACTGTCCGGGACGAAGCCCGTCGGGGCGATCGGCCAGCCCAGCCTGGAGACGATCGCCGCCCTGCGGCCGGACCTCATCCTGAGCAACCAGGTCCGCGACGACAAGCGGTACGACGAGCTGTCGAAGATCGCGCCGACCGTGCTCTCCAGGACCACCGGGCCCACCTGGAAGGAGAACGTCCGGCTGCACGCCGAGGCGCTGGGCCGCCAGGCGGAGGCGGACGCGGCGGACGCGGCGTACCGGGCGAAGCTGGGCGACGTGGTCACCGCACTCGGCGGCCCGGCGAAGGCGGCGGCGACCCGGGTCGAGATGGCCCGCTTCCTGGCGGGCGCGCCGACGAGGCTGTACCTGAACGACACCTTCGTCGGCTCGCTGTTCAAGGACCTCGGGCTCGGTCGGCCCGCCAACCAGGACAGGCCCGGCTTCTCCGTGGAGATCAGCCCCGAGCAGGTGGACCAGGCCGCGGCCGACGTCATCTTCTACGCGGTGTACGGGGACGCGGCCAAGTCCGACCAGGCGAAGATCACCGAGGGGGCGCTCTGGAAGGACCTGGACGCCGTGCGCAACGGGCGGGTGTTCCGGGTGGACGACAACCTGTGGATGCTCGGCATCGGCTACACCGGGGCCGGACTGATCCTGGACGAGATCCGCAAGGACCTGGCGCCGGGCGGCGGATGACCGGCGACGGGCGACGGGCGACGGGCAGCCGGTAACAGAGGATGAAATCTGTCATCTGTTATCTGTCATCTGAAGTCTGTCACCCGTCACCCGCCCCACCCCGTCACCCCGCCCGTACCGGCCCGGCCGCAGGCGCCCGGTGGCGGCGAGGAAGGCGACGAACCCGCCGAGGACGATCCAGCCCGGCCAGCCCGCCGGCGACATGGTGAGCGGGTCCAGCCCGACGCCCGGGTCCGCGAACTCCCGGACCATCGACACGCTCGTGCTGCTCGTGAAGGCGTGCGCCAGCACCGCCGGGACCACCGACCCCGAGCGCAGCCTCAGCCAGGTGAAGACCGGCAGGACGAGCACGCAGCTCACCGTCAGCGCGGGCGCCGCGAGGTACCAGGGCCGCCCCGGGTACTGGCCGCCCATCAGCAGGGTCGGCAGGTGCCAGAGCGCGAAGGCCACCCCCGTGAGCAGGTAGGCCCGCCCCAGCGCCGCCGCGCCTGCGACGCCCGCACCACCGCCCGGGCCGTCGCCCCCGTCCGCACGCCGACCGAGTCGTAGCAGCCGGGGAAAGAGGAAGCCCTGCCAGCCGATCTCCTCACCGAAGAACAGCGGCAACGACAGCACCATCCCGATCGAGCCCCGGACGGCCCACGCTCCGACCCGCCCCGCGTCCAGCGCGCCGAACCCGGCGAACGGATAGCTGCCGGCGAGCGCACCGAGCACCAGGGTCGCGGCCGTCAGCCCACCGAGCACCCCGAGCGGCAGCAGGCAGGCTCGGACCGCCCGGCCCCGGGGCTGCGGCCGGCGCAACGCGAGCGCCTCCCGCACACCGCCGCCCCGCTCGACGAACCGGACCACGAGCAGCGCCGCCAGCGCCGGGGCCACCATGGCGGCCGCGATGCAGACCTGTTCGAGCGCGCCGGCCTCCTCCCGGGCGTCGACCCTCCGGTAACCGTCGGCGAGCAGCGGCGCCATGGCCGCCCACATCCCGGCGTAGGCGAGCACCAGGTAGAGCAGCACACCGCGCCGCCGGACGGCGCTCGGCAGAGCCTGCGTCGACGGATCCGATGACAACAGCCCCGGTCGCAACGGTCCCGGTGGCAGCGGCTCCGGTGGCAGCGGCTCCGGTGGCAACGGTCGGCGCGGTGTCGGCGGTGTCGGCGGTGTCAGTGGCTTCATGCCGGGGACGCTACGGACCGGGAGCCTGCTCCCGGAACCAAGTGCACTGCCGCCCCCGGGAGTTGTCCACTACCACGGAAACGGTCGAGTTTTCCGGGTGCACCGGAACCGCCCGGAGGTGCTACTGCACGCCCCGCGCTCCGCCGTCCGCCACCCCGCACGCGACGGGACACCACGAAAGCTGCATGAGATGGGAAATTGACGTATCGTCAGGCGTCACACGGCGGGGGCGACGGTGGTCCGCTCACCGTCGCCCCCGCCGTAACCCCCGCCGGCCCGGCACCCACGGCCCGGCGGGGCCTTCGACACCCACGGAATCCGGGGCCCTCCCGGATCCCGGTCAGTTCACGTTGACGGCCGTCCAGGTGGCGGCGACGGCGTTGTACTCCGCACTGCCCGAGCCGTACAGGTCCGCCGCCGCGCTGAGGGTGCCCGCCCGGGCTCCCGCGTAGTCGGTGGTGGAGGTGAAGTAGGTGGTCAGCGCGCGGTACCAGATCTGCGCGGCCTTGTCCCGGCCGATGCCCGCGAGCGTGGAGTTGTCGTACGTCGGGCTGTCGTAGCTGAACCCGTTGATCGTCTTCGCGCCGCTGCCCTCGGACAGCAGGTAGAAGAAGTGGTTCGCCACGCCGGACGAGTAGTGCACGTCCAGGTTGCCGACGTTCGCGTCCCAGTAGTCCGCCGAGGCGCCGTCCTTGCTCGGCTGGTCCATGTAGCGCAGCGGGCTGCCGTTCCCGTTGAGGTTGATCAGCTCGCCGATCCAGTAGTTCGGCGGGTTGGAGGGCAGCTTGGCGTACCACTCGACCATCGTGCCCATGATGTCGGAGGTGGCCTCGTTGAGACCGCCGGACTCGCCCGCGTAGTTGAGGTTGGCGGTGGCGGCCGTCACGCCGTGGCTCATCTCGTGGCCGGCCACGTCGATCTCGGTGAGCGGCGCGGTGTTGTTGCTGCCGTCGCCGTACGACATGCAGAAGCAGCTGTCTTCCCAGAAGGCGTTGACGTAGTTGGAGCCGTAGTGCACCCGGCTCAGGGCGCCGACGCCGTCGTTGCGGATGCCGTTGCGGCCGAAGGTGTTCTTGTAGAAGTCCCAGGTGGTGGCGGCGCCGAACTGGGCGTCCACGGCGGCGGATTCGCGGTTGTTGGCGGTTCCGTCACCGAAGCTGTTGCTGGTGTTGGCGAACAGCGTGCCGGTTCCGTCGGTGCCGCCGTTCAGGTCGCTGGTGGACTGGCCGCCGCGGCTCGCGTCGTTGAGCGAGTAGGTGGAACCGCTCTGGGTGGTGGTCAGCGGGACCTGGCCGACGAAGACGCCGTTGCCGGTGCCGGCCGCGGTCTCGATCGTCTCGTGGACGGCGAGGACCCGGCCGTCGGCGGCGTCGGTGACCAGGACCTGGCGGCTCGGGGTGCCGTCGGCCCGCAGGCCCTCGACCGTGCTGCGGTACGCCAGGCGCGGGGTGCCGTCGGTGGCCCAGACGACCAGCTCGGCCCGGCCCGCCCGGTGGACCTCGGTGAGCGGCGCCTGGTCGGCGTCCACGGTCTTCCCGACGGTGGCCCGGACTCCCGCGGTGACCTGCTCGACGGCCTGGTCGGCGGCGATCTTCGGGGTCAGGCTCGGCAGCGAGATCCGGGCAGCCACCGCCTTGTCGACCGACTTCACCGAGCCGTCGGCCCTCTGGTGGACGACCAGGTCGCCACCGATCACCGGCAGGCCGGCGTAGGTGCGCTCGAAGCGCAGGTGGCGGGTGCCGTCCTGGTCCACGACGGCGTCCTTGGCGACCAGTTGCTCCTGGCCGCCCAGCTTGAGCGCCTTGGCCAACGGTCCGGCCTGACCGGCCGCCAGCTTGAGCACGGCGGCGTGCTGCTGGGCGGCCTGGGCCTCCAGCGCGGGAGTGGGAGCGGCCTGGGCGGCGGTGCTCACCTGGATCACACCGGTCAACAGGGCCGTGGCCGAGAGTACGGCGACGGCCGCGAGCTTACGCTTCACGTACGAGTCCTTCCGGGAGGCCGCGTCTGGGCGCGGTCGCACCACGTCCCGCGGACCGGATCGGTACCGGCGCGGCGGGACGGGCGCTGACGTGTAGGAACCCCGCGCAGTCGAGCGGCTCGCCACCAGGGGGTGGGGGTGGGGGCTACCGCTGGGGGATGACCAGAAGCATGACAATCAACCAGGTGAATTGACAGGTCTTGCTCAGCGATTGGCCAGGTCCCGCCAGCGGGTAAAGAATCCCCCATCGACCGACGAACCAGGGCAATTCACCCCGAAGCGCCGAGGGCTCCGGCCCGGGCGAGGGCCGACCGCCTGCACCTACGGGCGTTCGCCCGCCGCACGCCGGCCCGACGCCCGGGGGCCGCCGACCGTGGATCGACTTTTACATCTGTGTAGAAGATCCCATACGGTTCCTTGACACACCGGTGGCGAGTTCCCGCCACCCGCCCCTTCTTGCCGGCCGGGAGACCGGCTGCTAACCAGCCCTGCGGCGGGGCCCCGTCACTGGAGCCGCCACTCCTGGGCGGTGTTGCCGGGGGTGCAGGCGACCATGGTGACGGCGGCGCCGGGGCCGTTGTTGGTCATGCAGCGCTGGTTCTGGTAGTCGGCGAGCGTGTACGAGCCGGCCGAACTCCCGCTTCGAACTGTCCAGTTGGTGAGGAAACCGAACCCGCTGTTCAGCGCGACCTTCCCGTCCATGGTCTGGACCATCGTCGGGCCGCCGTTGTTGCAGGCGTTGAAGGTGAGCCACGAGCCGGGATTGGTCGAGCGCACCCAGCCGTACTGCGCGTGCCCGCCGACCACGATCGGGTTGTCGCCGTTCAGGTTGTCGTCGCGCATCCCGATCGGCCGGCCGTCCTTCACGCTGACGATGTTGCTCCAGCTGCTCCCCTGACAGGACGGCGGCCGACTCGCTCCCGCCGTGCCCTCGCCGGCGCCGCCCGTCGCCGGGGCCGGAGGCTGCTGGTTCTGGTTGGCGGCCGGATTGGCCGGGTTGCCGCCGCCGGGCTGGCTCGCCTGGCCGCCCGCCGACCCTCCGGCGGCGGCACCCGTACCACCGGCCCGGTTGCCGCCGGAGCCGGAAGCACCGCCGCTGCCGCCCTGGCCGCCCCCGGCCGGGACCGGAGGAACCGGGGCCTGCGGCTGGTTCTGGGCGGCGGCGCCGGCCGTCTGCTGGTCGGCGCCCGGGGTGGCCGCCGGCGTGTCGGTCGACGCCGCAGTGGCCGGTGCGCCGGTGGTCGCGGGCACGCCGGTCGCGGTGCCCGGGCTCACGGGGGCGGTGACCACCACGGTCGGCTGGGCGGCCGGAGGCCGGGCCGTGTCGGAACCGCCGGCGCCGCGGTCGATCAGCAGGACGGTCGCCGTACCCATCGAGATGACGACGGGGATGACGACGGGCACCAGCAGGGTGCGCCGCGAGGGCCGACGGCCCGGTTCGGTCGGCGCCTGCGGCTTCACCTCGGCGACCTCGGCCGCCGCCCCGACCGGCTCCGCCGTACCGGCCTTGGCCCGTTCGGCTGCGGCGCCCGCCTCGGCCGGAGCAGCACCCCCGGCCCCGGCGCCCGCCTCGGCTGCCGGGCCCGCGCCGGCCCGGAGCACGATGGTCCCGCTGTCGGCGGCCGCGGGCTTCTCGAGCACGGGCCCGCCACTGGCGGCCCCTCCCCCCACGAGCGCCGCCCGGGCGGCCCGGGCCGCGGCCGCCATCTCGGCGGCGTCCGCGTACCGGTCCCCGGGCCGCTTGGCGAGGGCCCGGGCGACCAGTGCGCGCACCGGCGCCGGGAAGGTGTCCGGCAGTTCCGGCACCGGCTGGTTGACGTGCTTGAGCGCGATCTGGAGCGGCCCGTCACCGGAGTAGGGCGGCTCGCCGACCAGCAGCTCGTAGCAGACCACGCCGATCGAGTAGAGGTCGGTGGCCGGCCCGAGGGTCGCGCCCTCGGCCTGCTCCGGGGACATGTAGAGCGCGGTGCCGATGATCGCGAAGGGGGCGGTGAGCTTGGTGCTGGCGAGTGCCCGGGCGATGCCGAAGTCGGTGATGGCCACCCGCCCGTCGGCCCGCACCATCAGGTTGGACGGCTTGACGTCCCGGTGCACGATCTCCCGCCCGTGCGCGGCGTGCAGCGCGTCCAGCGCTCCGGCCACCAGGTCGAGGGCGCGCTCGACGTCCATCGGACCGGTGTCCTTGAGCACCCGGTCCAATGGCCTGCCCTCGATCAGCTCCATGACGATGTAGGCGCAGCGCTCCTCGCCGTCCCCACCGCTCTCGCCGTAGTCGTGCACGCCCACGACACCGGGGTGGTCCACTGCGGCGACCAGCTGGGCCTCCCGGCGGAAGCGTTGGGCGGAGGTGTCGTCCTCCAGCAGTTCCGAGCGCAGGATCTTGACCGCGACCCGGCGCGCCAGCACGGTGTCCTCGGCCTTCCAGACCGATCCCATCGCGCCGCCGCCGATCTTCTCGACCAGCCTGTACCGCCCGCCGAGCACGGTGCCCGTGCCGCCCATACCCCTGCTCCCCCGTGTCATGACCCCATCCCGCGGGCCGTCGGCACACAGTGTGCCAGAGCATGTCGTGGAGTCAGCCGGGCAGGCACGGCAAGGAATTGATCAACCGTTGTCAGTTCGCGCCGAAGTACCGAACCCGCTCCGCGACCTCCCGGACGGCCGCGACGACCGCCTGCGGCTGGTCGGCCTGGATGGCGTGTCCGGTGCCGTGCACCGCGCCATGGGTTCCCCGGAGGGCGTTCCTCGCGACACCCGCTTGCAGGGCCGTCCAGTGGGCCCGCATCGCCCGGGGCAGCCCCCTGGTCGCGCTCAGGACCGCCAGCGGCGCCGCGAGCGGCGGCGCGGCGGCCCGGCGTCGCCGGATCTCGGGTGCGGCGGCTGCGGTCAGCCGCTGCTCGGCGAGGATACTCCGCCGCTGGTGCCGGTACGCGGTCACGGCTGCCTCCGCCACCTCGGCCGCTTCGGCCGCCTCCACCCGGTCGGCCGGGGTCGCCGCTTCGGGCGCCGTCAACGACAGCGCCTTCCGGGAGAACTCTCTTGGGGGCGGCCCGCTTTGGCGAAGTGCCACCCGGTACAGCCACAGCCGGTTCAGTACGGCCTCGGCGCCCCGGACGGCCCGCGGCTGGAACTCCTCGTGCGCCGGATCCACCAGGACCAGCCCGGCCACCAGCTCCGGCCTTTGCCAGGCGAGGAGTTGGGCCAGCTGACCACCCCAGCTGTGCCCGACCAGGAGCGCCGGGCCGGCATCCAGGTACCGGACGAGGGCAGCCAGGTCGGCGAGCTGCCCGTCCAGTGTCGGTGCGGCAGCCCGACCGGGGTCACTGGCCCCCAGGCCGGCCCGGTCGTACGCCACGACCCTTCCGTACCGGGCCAGTTCGGGCAGAACGGCCGACCAGCCGAGCACCGTGGTACCGCAGCCCGCGATCAGGACCACCGGCGCCACACCGCCCCGCCCCGCCGCCACCCAGCGCAAAGCCCGTCCGCCCCGGTCCAGTTCGCCGGTGTCCGGGCTGCCGCCGGGCAGGTGCTCGCCGAGCGCCCGTGCGACGGCCTGTTGGACGCTCCGCAGCGCCGGCCCGGCGGCCCTCCCCGGCCCGCCCTGACTGGCACCCATGTCCCCTCCCCCTCAGCCCCGTCCTGCCGGTCGTTCCCGGGTGCGACGCTCCCCGGGCCCCTCGTCCGCCCCCCGGGGCCGGTCCCCGATGGGCCGGCGCGTGGCCGCTGCGGCACCGGTGCGGCGCCGGAGCGGCCACTCGGCCCGGCGCCTCAGGCCGGCAGGGCCCGCTTCAGCAGGCCGAGCAGCGCCTCCCAGTGCCGCTCGGTGGCGGCAGCGTCGTAACGGCTGGTGTCGGCCTGGGTGTAGCCGTGCGGGGCGCCCTCGTAGACCTCGGCGCGGAAGCGGACGCCGGCGGCGGTGAGCGCCGCCGCGAGCCGCTCGACCTGCTCGGGCGGCAGCGCCGGGTCCTTGTCCGCGTGGCCGAAGTACAGCTCGGCGGTGATCCGGTCGGCTCCCAGGTGGGGGCTGTCCGGAGCCTCGGTGGCCAGGCTGCCGCCGTGGAACCCGGCCGCGGCGGCGATCCGGTCCGGGTGGCTGGCGGCCGTGCGCAGCGCGAGCAGCGCCCCGCGGCAGTAGCCGGTCAGGCCGACCGGCCCGTCCTGGACCAGCGGGGACTCGGCGAGCCAGCGCAGGTACGCGTCCGCGTCCCGGGTGGTCACCTCGGGGGTCAGCGTGTCGAGCAGCGGGCCGATCCGGGCGAAGAGCTCGTCGGCCTGCGCCAGGTCGATGCGCTCCGGCAGTTCGACGACCGGCGCGCGGCCGGCCCGGTGGAAGATGTTCGGGGCGAGCACGGCGTACCCGGCTGCGGCCAGCCGGTCGGCCATGTCCTTCACGTGCGGCCGGAGGCCGAAGGCGTCCGTGTAGAGGATCACGCCCGGGTGGGCCCGACCGTCGTCGGGGTGGGCGAAGTAGGCGTCGGCGGTGCCATCCGCTGTCGGGATGTCCACGAGTGTTCCGCGTACGGGCATGGTGAAAGCGCTCCTTCCGGTTCGTCCGGCAGCGTAGCCGGTGGGCCGACCGGCCGCCCTGCGCTTTCCGCCACGCCGCGGCCGCGGCGCCACCGACCGCCCGACGGGCCGGCCCGGGTGCACGACGGACCGCCCGACCGCCCGATGGCCGCCCGGGCGCACGACGGGTAGCCCGGCCGCGGGGAGGCCGGGGAACGCCGAACCCCCTCGGCCGCGTTGAGCGGGCATGGGGTTGATCGTGGGTGTGGCGGCGGCTGTCGCGGCGGCGCTGGGGCTGGTGCTGCTGGCGGCGTGGCAGGTGCTGGACGAGTCCTCGTCGCGGCCCCGGCAGCGCGGGCCCGGAGTACACACCGGGGCCGGCGGGTTGGAGGAGCTGCACGCGCTGTTCAGTCCGGGCAAGCAGGTGCAGATCGAGCAGAAGCACGAGCGGCTCGTCCTGCGGGACGACGCGCAGGCCGGAGCGCCGCCGCACTTCGGCGTGGACCTGGACCGGGGCGTGGCGGTGCTGCCCGGCGGCGGCGCGGGACGGACGGAGCCTCAGACCTCCCAGCTGCGGGAGCAGAGCACCAGCCGGTAGCCGTCCGGGTCGGCCACCGTCACGCCGTGCTCGTCCCAGTACGGGTTGTGGGACGCGACCCGGGTGCCGCCGGCCTCCTCCAGCCGGGCCACCAGGGCCTCGTCCACCGGGGCGCCGAGGTAGACGACGAACAGGTCGTCCACCGTCGGGGTGGGCTCCAGCGGCCGCTCCGGGTCGTGGGTCAGCTCGAAGTGCCAGCTGCCGCCGGCCGGGCCGACCATCAGCAGGTCGTGCTTGCCGGACACCCGCTCGGTGCTGCGCCACAGCACGGTGAGGCCGAGGCCGCCGACGTAGAACCGCTCGGCCGCCGCGATGTCGCGCGAGGGGCGGGCGATCCGGACCCTCGTGGTGGAATCGATCATGCCGGCGACCCTAGCCGACGCCCCGGCCGGCGGAGCCGCCCCGTTCACCGCCGCCGCCTCTCGCGCCACGGGTTCCCGAGGCGTCTCGCCCGGGGTTCCACCACCTGGGGGGCACGGATGACAGCCGACAGATGACAGATTTCGAAATCTGTCATCTGTCAGCTGTCGACTGTCATCTGTTACCCGCCAGCTGTTCTCTCCTTCACCCGCTGTCCGTCCGCCCTCTCGCCGCCCCACCACCGCCCCCGGTCCGCCGCCACTCCCCTGCACCACTCGTGGGAGAGTGGTAGGCAGCGAAGGGAGCGCGAACGTGCTGATGGACAAGGTGGCGGAGATACTCGCCGAGGCATCGGCCGAGGCGGTAGAGCCGCGCTTCCGGGCGCTGGCCGCCGGCGAGGTGATGGAGAAGGCTCCCGGCGAGATCGTCACGGTCGCCGACCGCGAGGCCGAGGCGATCATCGCCCGCCGACTGCACGAGCTGCTGCCCGTGCCCGTGGTCGGCGAGGAGGCGGTCGCCGCCGACCCTTCGCTCGCCCTGGCCCTGCACGACGAGCCCGCCGCCTGGCTGGTGGACCCGGTGGACGGCACCGCCAACTTCGTCGCCGGCAAACCCGAGTACGCCGTGATGTGCTCCCTGGTCCGCTCCGGCCGGACCGTCGCCTCCTGGATCTGGCAGCCCGCCACCGCCACCGCCTACAGCGCCGAACTGGGCTCCGGCGCCTGGCGCGACGGCGTGCGCCTGAGCCGGCCTCCGGCGCCGAAGGAGGTCGCACAGCTGCGCGGCTCGGTGAAGAGCCGCTACCTCGACGCCGAGCACCGCCGCCTGTTCCACGACAACTCCGCCGCCTTCGGCGAGATCTCCCCCGGTCGGCACGCCGCCGGGATCGAGTACCCGGACGTCGTCGAGGGCCGCTTCGACTTCCTCCTCTACTGGCGCACCCTCCCGTGGGACCACGCCCCGGGCTCCCTGCTGGTCACCGAGGCCGGCGGCGTCTCCGCCCGCCCGGACGGCAGCCCGTACCGCCCGGAGGCCCCCGGCTGCGAGGACGGCCTCCTGGTCGCCGCCGACCCGGACACCTGGGAACGCACCCGGGCGATCCTCCTGGGCGCCTGACCCCACAGCCCGGTCGGCGCCCGCCCTGGTCAGCACCCGCCCCGGCCGGCGCCGCCCCCGCTTCCACCCCCGCCTCGCCTGCGCACCCGCCGCCCCAGGCGCCCTACCCCGCCCGCTCGCCCGCCACCTTGCGGCCCGCGCCGACCACCTCCCGCAGCAGCGTGCCGACCTCCCCCACCGTGGTGTGGGGGTTCAGCAGCGTGAGCTTCAGCCGGACCCTCCCCGCGCCGCTGCCCGGGAGTTCGGTACGGCCGACCACGGCCCGCCCGGTGCGCAGCAGCAGGCGCCGCAGGCGGCCGTTCACCTCGTCCAGCGCCGCCTCGTCCGTCACCCCGGGCGGCCGGTAGCGGAAGAGGACGGTGGTGAGCACGGGCTCGACGTGGAGTTCGAGTGCCGGGTCGGCGCGCACGGCCTCGGCCGCGGCGAGCGCGAGGTCGTGGCAGGTGTCGACCAGCCGGCCGAGCCCGTCGCGGCCGAGGGTGCGCAGGGTGACGGCGAGTTTGAAGGCGTCGGCCCGGCGGGTGGTGCGCAGCGAGCGGCCGAGCAGGCTCGGGTAGCCGGCCTGCTCGTCGTCGACCGGGTTGAGGTACTCGGCGCGCCGGGCGAGCGAGACGTACGTCTCGGCCCGGCGGACCAGGAAGACCCCGGCCGCGGCGGGCTGCCAGCCGAGCTTGTGCCAGTCGAGGGAGACAGAGTCGGCGCGGGCGATGCCGTCGAGCAGCGGGGCGAGCCGGTCGGAGAGCAGCGCCCCGCCGCCGTACGCGGCGTCCACGTGCAGCCAGGCGCCGTAGCGGCCGGCGAGGTCGGCGGCGGCGGCGAGCGGGTCGATGGCGCCGGTGTCGGTGGTGCCCGCGGTGGCGACCACGGCGATCGGGGTCCGACCGGCCCAGCTGGCCTCGGCCATCGCCCGCTCCAGCCCGTCCTCCCGCATCCGCAGCCCGCGGTCGACCGGGACGGGGATGACGGCCCGCTCGCCGAGGCCGAGCAGGGCGGCGGCGCGCTGG
The DNA here is from genome assembly GCF_044391605.1 of Kitasatospora sp. NPDC018619. NCBI lineage: Bacteria > Bacillati > Actinomycetota > Actinomycetes > Kitasatosporales > Streptomycetaceae > Kitasatospora > Kitasatospora sp. NPDC018619. The sequence goes on along the minus strand of NZ_JBISAI010000001.1, from coordinate 375,202 downwards.
ACGGAGAAGTGCGCGGCCTCGGAGGCGAGGATGCACGGCCGGGCGCCGGCCGGGATGCCGTCCAGCTCCACGATGCCGTCGAGCTTCTGGTCGCGCGCGAGCATGAGCCCCATGAGGTTGGACTCGGTGCCGCCGGAGGTGAGGACGCCGGCGGCGCGCTCGGGGGCGTAGCCGACGAGTCCGGCGATCTCGGCGAGCAGGGCGCTCTCCAGCGCGGTGGCGGCGGGGGCCTGGTCCCAGGAGTCCTGGGAGGGGTTGAGGGCGCTGACCGCGAGGTCCGCGGCGGCGGCGACGGCCAGCGGCGGGCAGTGCAGGTGCGCGGCGCAGGCCGGGTCGGCGGGGTCGGCGGCGCCGTAGGCGAGGAGTTCGGTGAGCCGGGCGAGCGCGCCCGGTCCGTCGTCGGTGGCCAGGGCCTCGTCGACGAGGGCGGAGATCTCCGCCGGGCTGCCCGCCGGCAGGGGTCCGGAGCGCATGGCGGTGCCCGTTTCCAGGGAGTCGAGGACGGTGGCCAGCAGTGGTCCGAGCGCGCCCGGCCCGGCCGCTCCGCCCGCGAGGGCGTCCCTGGCGGCGTCGCCCCCGGGGAGCCCGACGGGGCCGGCTCCGGGCGCCGTCACCGGTCCCCCCGCACCGTCGCGGTGCCCGCCGGCAGGCCCTGGCCGCCCGATCCCCCCGATCCCCCCGCCCCGCTCCGCCCACTCGGTCCGCTCCGCCCGCTCGCGGCGGCCGCCGCGACCGCCTCCGCCAGCCGCTCCAGCACGGCCGCCACCTGCTCGTCCGTGATGGTGAGCGGCGGGAGCAGCCGCAGCACCGCGTCGTGGCGCCCGCCGAGTTCGACGATCAGCCCCCGTTCCAGGCACGCCTCCCGGACCCGCACCGCGAGCGCCGGGTCGGCCGGCCGGGCGCCGCACGCGTCGGGCTCGGCCGTCGGGTCGACCAGTTCGACCCCGAGCATCAGCCCCCGGCCGCGCACGTCGCCGATCACCGGCAGTTCGGCCGCGAGCTCGCGCAGCCGGGCCGCCATCCCCTCGCCGACGGTGGCGGCCCGCTCAGCCAGCCCGTTCGCCGCGACGTGGCGCAGCGTCGCGGCCCCGGCGGCCATGGCGAGGGTGTTGCCGCGGAAGGTGCCGGTGTGGGCGCCGGGCCGCCAGCCGTCGTAGTCCTCGCGGTAGACGACGACGGCGAGCGGGAGGCTGCCGCCGATGGCCTTGGAGAGGACCATCGCGTCCGGGACGATGCCGCTGTGCTCGACCGCCCACATCGCGCCGGTGCGGCCGACTCCGGTCTGCACCTCGTCGACGATCAGTGGGATGCCGCGCTCGGCGGTGATCCGGCGCATCGCGCGCAGCCAGCCGTCGGGCGCGGGGACGACCCCGCCCTCTCCCTGGACGGCCTCCAGGATCATCGCGGCGGGCGCGACCACACCGCCCGAGGGGTCGTCCAGCAGCCGTTCCACGTACGTCGCGGCGAGGTCGGCGCCCGCCTCGCCGCCGACCCCGAACGGGCAGCGGTAGCCGTAGGGGTAGGGCAGCCGGGCGACCTCGCCACCGCTCGGCAGCGGCTCCTTGACCGCGACGTTGCCGGTGAGCGCGAGGGCGCCGGCGGTCATGCCGTGGTAGGCGCCGGTGAAGGCCAGGGCGCCGCGGCGGCCGGTGGCGGTCTGCATCAGCTTGAGCGCGGCCTCGACGGCGTCCGTCCCGGCCGGCCCGCAGAAGTGCACCCGGGCACGGGCGGCGAACTCCGCGGGCAGGCTCTCGAACAGCGCGCTGGTGAAGTCGTCCTTCTCGGCGGTGGCGAGGTCGAGCAGGTGCAGCGGGGCGCCGCTGTCCAGGGTGCGGCGGATCGCCTCCAGCACCACCGGGTGGTTGTGGCCGAGGGCGAGCGTGCCGGCGCCGGAGAGGCAGTCCAGGTAGCGCCGCCCGTCCGCGCCCTCGACCGTCATGCCGTGGGCGCGGACCGGGACGATCGGGAACGAGCGGGCGTACGTCCTGGCGGCGGACTCGCGGACGCGCTGACGGCGCAGGATGGCTTCACCGGCGGCCGGGGCTGCGGAGGCGGCCTGGACGGGTACGGCAGCGAGTGACACGAGAAACCCCCAGGGAAAGTTAGGTAAGCCTAACTTTACTGCTCATGACCTGGCGGAATGCCCACGGGGCGCCGGAACCACCCGGGCGAGTGAACCTCCCCCGGTTTCCCCAACGAGTGCCGCGCGAAAAGGTCACGGGCCGATCCCGGCGGCCCGTCAGGCCCGCCCCCTCCACCGGTAGCAGAGCTCCGGCCGCCCGACGCTCCCGTACTGCGGCTCCCGCACCGCGCACCCGGTCTCCACCAGGTGTTCCAGGTAGCGCCGCGCGGTGATCCGCGACACCCCGGCCGCGGCGCCCGCGGCCGCCGCCGACAGTCCGGCGGCCGCCTCGCGCAGCACCGAGGCGACGGCGTCCAGGGTGGGCGCGCTCAGCCCCTTGGGCAGGGTGCTGCGTTCGGGCGTGCGGAGCAGGGCGAGCGCCTGGTCGACCTCGTCCTGCCCGGTCGCCTCCCCCGTCCGCCCGAGAGTGTCCCGGTAGCGGGCGTAGCGCTCCAGGCGGTCGTGCAGGGCGGCCGCGCTGAAAGGTTTCAGCAGGTACTGGACGACGCCCGCGGAGACCGCCTGGCGGACCATGGCGAGGTCGCGGGCCGAGGTCACCGCGATGACGTCGGTGCTGTGGCCGGCCGCGCGCAGCGTGCGGCAGAGCTGGAGCCCGTGGCCGTCCGGCAGGTAGAGGTCGAGCAGGGTGAGGTCGACAGGCGTCCCGGCGGCGCGGGCCCGGTCCAGGAAGCGCAGCGCGTCGGCGCAGCTGTGGACCGTCCCGGCGGCGTGGAAGCCGGGCTCGCGCCGGACGTACAGGGTGTGCGCGGCGGCGGCCACCGGGTCGTCCTCGACCACCAGGACGGAGATCCCCGCGGCGGCGGGGCCAGCGGTACCGGCGGGGTCGGCGGCACCGGCGCCACCGGCGCCACCGGCGGCGTCGGCGGGGCCGGTCACAGCAGGGCCCCTTCCCGCTCCGCAGCGGCGGCCCCGCCCGCCCGCCCGGCCAGCGGCAGCCGCACCGTGAGCACCGCGCCGCGGTCGCGGCCGACCTCGACGGTGCCGCCGTTGCGCCGGGCGGTCTGGGCGACCAGCGCCAGGCCGAGCCCGTGCCCGCGGCCGTCCTGCTTGGTGCTCCAGCCGCGCCGGAACACGTCCTCGACGGCGCCCGGGTCGATCCCCGCGCCGGTGTCGGCGACCCGCAGCAACAGGCAGTCGCCGAGCGCCCCGCCGTTCCCCGCGCCGTCTGCGCCCCCGTCGCCGGTACAGCCCTCCCGCCCCTCGGCGATCCGCGCCGTGACGGTGACCTCCGGCGGGACGGGGCTCTGCGCCGCGCCGGCGATGGCGGCGTCCACCGCGTTGTCGATCAGGTTGCCGAGCACGGTGATCAGGTCCCGCGCGCAGAGCCCGGGCGGCAGCACCCCGTCGTCGATCCGGCTGTCCTCCGTGAGCGTCAGCTCCACGCCCCGCTCGGCGGCCTGGGCCGCCTTGCCGAGCAGCAGCGCGGCCAGCACCGGTTCGCTCACCGCCGCGACCACCCGGTCGGTGAGCTGCTGGGCGAGTTCGAGCTCGGCGGTGGCGAACTCCACCGCCTGTTCGTGGCGGCCGAGTTCGATCAGCGAGACGACCGCGTGCAGGCGGTTGGCGGCCTCGTGGGCCTGCGCGCCCAGCGCCTCGGTGAAGCCGCGCACCGAGTCCAACTCGCCACTGAGAGCCTGGAGTTCGGTGTGGTCCCGGAGGGTGACCACCCGGCCGAGGCCGCTGCCGGTACCGATCGTGGAGGTGTTCAGCACCACGACGCGCTCGGCGGTCAGGTGCACCTCGTCCCGGACCGGCTCCTCCCCCAGCACGGCCGCCACCAGCGCCTCCGGCAATCCCAGCCCGGCCACCGGACGTCCGTCCAACTCGCCGCTCAGTCCCAGCAGTTCGCGGGCCGCGTCGTTGCACAGCACCACCCGGTGCGAGCGGTCCAGCAGGACCAGCCCCTCGCGCACCGAGTGCAGGGTGGCCTGGTGGTACTCGTAGAGGTGGCTGAGCTCGTCCGGCCCCATCCCGTGGGTGTGCCGCCGCAGCCGGGAGTTGGCGAGGTACGTGCCGGCACCGCCGAGCGCCAGCGCGGCCACCGCGACCCCGACCAGCGCCAGCAGCGGACCGCTCAGCTGAGCGGAGATCGACTCCACCGTGAGGCCCGCGCTGACCAGCGCGACCACCCGCCCCTGGTCGTCCCGGATCGGCGTGACCACCCGCACCGACGGCCCGAGCGTGCCGGTGTACGTCTCGCTGCGGGTCTGCCCGGCCAGCGCCCAGTCGATGTGGCCGAGGTACGTCCGGCCGATCTGCTCGGGCAGCGGGTGGGTCCAGCGCACGCCGTCGGTGTCCATGACGGTGATGAAGGAGACTCCGGTGTCGGCCCGCACCTGTTCGACGTACGGCTGGAGCAGCGCGGTCGGGTCCGGCGCACCGACGGCGGCGCGGACGGACGGCGAGTCGGCGACGGCGTGCGCGACCGCGGTGACCTGCCGGCGGGCGGAGTCCTCGGCGCGGCCGGCGGTGAACAGGTACGCGAGCACCGCGCCGCCCGCGACGACGGCGGCGACGATCACCACCTGGACGACGAACAGCTGCCCGGCCAGACTGCGGACCAGCCGCCGGGGCCCGCGGCCCGTCGACCGGCGCGTCGGCCGGCCCGTCGACCGGCGCGGACGGCGGCGCGGGGCGGTGGGGGCGGTGCGCTCGGACATGCCTGCCAGTGTGCACCACACGCCCGGCGGCGCCTCCGGGGTCGTGGGGGCTCCGCGCCGGGCGTCCGGGCCGCGCGTCCCGGGGGCGGGGCACAGGCCCGGGGCCCGACATCGCGTTCGTGAACTCTATGAACGCAAACGTGACCTCCGTCACTGCGAAGCCCATAGTCGGAGCGGCCCACCCCCCGGGGCCACCAGGACTGCACGGCAAGGGAGCCGCAGATGTCGATCGCTGGAGCCGCCCCGGCGGCGGGACCCAGACGCAAGGACCGGACCCACTACCTCTACATCGCCGTGATCGCCGCGGTGGTCGCGGGTGTGGTGGTCGGTCTGGCCGCCCCCGGATTCGCCGTGGAGCTGAAGCCGGTCGGCACCGGCTTCGTCAACCTGATCAAGATGATGATCAGCCCGGTGATCTTCTGCACCATCGTCCTGGGCATCGGCTCGGTGACCAAGGCCGCGAAGGTCGGCAAGGTCGGCGGCCTCGCCATCGGCTACTTCCTCGCCATGTCGACCGTCGCGCTGGCCATCGGCATGGTCGTCGGCAACCTCCTGGAGCCCGGCGGCGGCCTGCACCTGACCGCCGCGCTCGCCAAGTCCGGGCACGCCCAGGCCGCGGCGGGCGGCGCCCAGTCGACCACCGACTTCGTGCTCGGGATGATCCCCGAGACCCTCTTCTCCGCCCTCACCCAGGGCAAGGTGCTCCAGACCCTGCTGGTCGCCCTGCTCACCGGCTTCGCGCTCCAGGCGATGGGCCCGGCCGGCCGGCCGGTGCTGCGCGGGATCGAGCACGTGCAGCGACTGGTCTTCCGGATCATGTCGATGATCATGTGGGTCGCGCCGGTCGGCGCCTTCGGTGCGATGGCCGCCGTGGTCGGCGCCACCGGCACCGCCGCCCTGAAGAGCCTGGCCGTCATCATGATCGGCTTCTACGTCACCTGCGTGCTGTTCGTCGTCGTGGTGCTCGGCGCCCTGCTGCGCCTGGTCGCCGGGGTCAACGTGTTCTCGCTGCTGAAGTACCTCGGCCGCGAGTTCCTGCTGATCCTCTCCACCTCCTCCTCCGAGAGCGCGCTGCCCCGCCTGATCGCCAAGATGGAGCACCTGGGCGTCAGCCGTCCGGTCGTCGGCATCACGGTGCCGACCGGCTACAGCTTCAACCTCGACGGCACCGCCATCTACCTGACCATGGCCTCGATCTTCATCTCCGAGGCGATGGACAAGCCGATGTCGCTCGGCGAGCAGCTCTCGCTGCTGGTCTTCATGGTCATCGCCAGCAAGGGCGCGGCCGGGGTCACCGGCGCGGGCCTGGCCACCCTGGCGGGCGGACTCCAGTCGCACAAGCCCGCACTGGTCGACGGCGTCGGCCTGATCGTCGGCATCGACCGCTTCATGTCCGAGGCCCGTGCGCTCACCAACTTCGCGGGCAACGCCGTCGCGACCGTGCTGATCGGGCACTGGACCGGCGAGCTCGACACCGAACGTGCCCGACGGGTGCTGGCCGGCGAGCTGCCGTTCGACGAGCTGACGCTGGTCGACGCCCACGGCGCGCCCGCCGCCGGCGACGCCTCGCCGGCCGGCTCGACGGCGGACGGCCCCGAGGCCGCCCCCGCCCCGGGCAGCACCGCCCAGGGCACCTCAGCCCAGGGCACCACCGCCGTCGGCGCCTGATCCTGAGCCGAGCCCGAGCCCGGGCCCGGGCCCGACGACGAAACCCCGTACTCCCCCGGTCCGGCGCCTCCACCATCCCCCGGAAACAGCGCCCGGACCGGGGGCTTCGCCCCTCCGCGGGGCAGCCCCTCACAGCTCCTGCGAGCCGCTGACCACCCAGGCCACCCCGCCGAGCGGATCCTCCAGCGCGACGTGCAGATGGTGCAGCCCGGCCGACGGCTCCTGCCAGGTGAAGCAGCGCATCCGGGCGACCAGGGCGTTCACCCCTTCCCGGTCCACCCCGGCCGGACCGGCCGCCTCACCCGTACCATCCGGGCCGTCCGCCCCGGCCATCGCGGCCAGCGCCCGCCACAGCCCCACCCGGCCGTGCGCGCAGCCCTGGTCCCGTCCCACCGCCGCGGCGCGCACCAGCGCCGGGTAGACGAGGGCGAACGGCAGGTAGCCGCCGACGACCCGCCGGTCGCGGGCCAGCAGGGCGGCCGCCGCCGGAGCCCGGCCGCGCACGCAGGCCGTCTGCGCCCACGGCGCCAGCGCACCCAGCCCCGTCAGGGCCCGGACGGCCCGCGGCCCGTCCGGCCGTCCGGCTTCCTGCGCCACCGGCGGCAGCTCCACCTCCCCCAGGCCCTCCCGGCTGGCCGGCAGGGTCAGCAGCGCACTGCGCGCGCCCCCGCCGGGCAGGTACTCGCGCACCCGGGCCGACTCGTCCCAGCCCGCCGCCTCCCACGGCTCCAGGCGCAGCGGCACGCCCTCCGGATCGGGTTCGGCCCCGTACGAGAGGTCCTCACCGAGCAGCGCCCGGGTGTGCGCGACCAGCCGCCGCACCGGGGCCGGGCCCAGCAGCGGGGCCAGCCGCAGCCAGGAGTGCCGGGTCGCCAGCACCTCCCAGAGCGGGCCCGCGTCGTGGTCGGCCACCCCGGCGGCCGTCCCCTCGCCGCCGTCCTGGTCGAACAGCCGGACGGCCAGCTCGGGCGGCGCGGCGTAGGCGATCAGGTGGCCGAGCGGCGCGGTCAGCGCGGCCGCGGCCTCCTCGCCGGCCTCCGCCACGGCGGCCGCCCGGCCCTGCCGGTAGGCGGCGAGCAGCTCGGGCCAGCGGCCGTCCTCGGCCAGTGCGCGCAGGCTGCCGTCCTGGTAGGTGATCACGACTCGCAGGGTACGGGCCGGGGCGGCGCATCAGCCGACTTGCCATCGGCTCGGTGCGTCGGGTGGCGGGCGCCACGGCGGGCCCGCCCGCTCCGCGCCCGCGCCCTCAGCTCCGCTCGCGCTCCCGTTCGCGCCCCGTCTCCCGTTCGCGCTCCTGGCGGAGCACGGCGCGCAGGCGGTCGTGGGCGCGGCGCCGGGTGACGGCCAGCGTGCTGCGGTGGAGCCCGAGCAGTTCGGCGGCCTCGTCGACGCTGTAGCCGTCGAGGTCCACCAGCACCACCGCGCGGGCCTGCTTGGCCGTCAGGAAGCCCAGCAGGCGGACCACCTCCCAGCGTGCCTGCAACTCGGCCATCCCGCCGACCCGGGGATCGGGCGCTCCCCGGTCGCGCTCGCCGAGGTCGCCCGGCTCCGGCAGCTCGGGCATCGACACCCGCCGGCGCTCCCGGCGCCACTGGTCGCGCAGGATGTTCACCATCGTGGTGAACGCGTAGGCGTACGGCTGGGGATGCCCGAGGAAGCGCTCCGGTCGGCGGGCTATCCGGAGGTACGCCTCGTGGACGACGTCACCGGCGCCGACCGGACCGCCGGCGAGGGAGGCCGCGGCCTGATGGAGTCTGGGCAGGAGGTCCGTGAACACCCGGTTGAATTCGGCCGCTTGACCACCGCTCCGGCTCGGACCGACGTCCGTTTCCCGTCCGCCGCCCGCCTGTCGACCACTGCGATCCACCATGCCGCTCTCCCCGGAAATCGGCACCCCGAGCACCTGGCCCGCCCTGGCCTCAGGAGCCATGAGCCGACCGGATGACTTGTGACACAGGTCACATCATAGTTCGTCGTCTCACTGTACGCAGTCATTCGTGTGCAAGACGTCACCGACCGCACCGAGGGCGGGAGTTCGACTCCGCATGGACGCCCCGGCGTCCGGAGCTCCGCCCGACGAGCACCCCGGCAAGGAGAACCACGTGCGAGGTCACATCACCAGGAAGATCGCCGCGTTCGGGCTGGCCGCCACCGCCGCCCTGGGCGTGCTCGGGGCCACCACCACGCCGGCCGCCGCGGCGACGGAGCAGGCCCGGACCATCGCCCCCGAGGACACCGAGATCTGGACCACCGTCGCGGGCGCGGCCTACCACTGCGTCATCACCGCCAACTACGGCTGGCGCTGGGAGGGGAGCTGCAACGTCTACTCGGGGCAGCTGCGCACCGTCACCTACTGCGCCGACGGCTCGCACACCACCGGTCTGTGGATCGGCGCGCGCCCGCAGGCCTGGGCGGTCTGGGGCAACTGTCCCGGCTCCACCTGGACGCGGGTCGTGTTCCAGTGGCGCAGCTGAAGCGCCGGGAGAAGTGCGATCGGCCGTCGGCGAGCGACGGCTGACGACTGACAGCTGACAGCTGACAGAGTTCGAAATCTGTCAGCTGTCATCTGTCGTCCGTCTGTTGTCAGTTGTCACTTGTCAGCCGTCGCTCGCCGACGGCCCGCCCGCCCCGCTCCTCCCGCCTGCCTCAGCCCACCGGCGAGACGTCCGCGAGCAGCCGGGCGGCGTGCACCCGGCCCGCGTGTTCGACCAGGTTGATCAACACCTCCTTGCCCGAGGCCCGGTGGCGCGCATCGCACAGCAGCACCGGCGTCCCCGCGTCCAGGTCCAGCGCGCGGGCGACCTCCTCGGGGCCGAACTCCCGCGTCCCGGCGAAACGGTTCACCGCGACCACGAAGGGGATGCCCCGGTGCTCGAAGAAGTCGACGGCCGGGAAGCAGTCGGTCAGCCGGCGGGTGTCGGCGAGTACCACCGCACCCAGCGCCCCCTGGGCCAGCTCGTCCCAGAGGAACCAGAACCGGTCCTGCCCCGGGGTGCCGAAGAGGTAGACCGCCAGACCCTCCCGGATGGTGATCCGGCCGAAGTCCATCGCCACCGTGGTGGTGGACTTCCGCTCCACCCCGTCCAGGTCGTCCACCCCGCGCCCGGCCTCGGTCAGCCGCTCCTCGGTGCGCAGCGGACGGATCTCGCTGACCGCGCCGACCAGCGTCGTCTTGCCGACCCCGAAACCGCCCGCCACCAGGATCTTGAGCGCGAGCACGGTCTCGTCGGCGTCCTCCGCCTCGAACGGATCCGGGCCGCCGTCCGGACCGGGGCCGCCGAACGGATCCGCCGGACCGCACCGCGCGGACGGCATGGAGCGGTCGGAACGGTCGGACGCCACCGAGCGGTCGGACGGGGCGAACGGGCCGGACGGGCCGGACGGGGCGGACGGGTGGTCAGAGTGCACGGAGTCCACGGATGACCTCCTGGAGGATGCGCTCGTCGGGGAGCAGGGCGGGCGGGACGGGACGGCGGACCCGGATGAGCCCGGCCGCCAGCAGGTCACCGAGCAGCACCCGCACGACGCCCACCGGCAGGTCGAGCTCGGCGGCCAACTCGGCCACGGACAGCGGGGTGCCCCGGCACAGGGCGAGGATGCGCGCCTGTTCCGGGCCGACCGGCGGCTCGGGCGCGTCCGGCACGAGCCCGGGGTCGGGCAGTTCGGTGATCACCACCGCGATCAGGTCGAACTGCTGCTCCCCGGCCCCGGTGCGCCCCCGGGTCATCGCGTACGGGCGGACCAGCGGCCCGGCGTCGTCGTCGTACCAGCGGGCCCGGTGGGCGGCGGCGAGCGGGTTGCGGGGGTGCCCGTCGGGTTCGGCCCTCGGGTGCTCGGGATGTCGCCCCCGGTACGGGCGGGGCACCGGACTCACCGTCCGCCCACCGCCCGCGGCGGGGCGCTCAGGTGCTCCCCGACCCGGCGGACGAGCCTGGCCATCTCGTAGGCGATCAGGCCGAGGTCGGCCCGGGCGGTGGCGAACACGGCGAGGCAGGTGCCCTCCCCGGCCGCCGCGACCAGCAGGTAGCCGCCCTCCAACTCGACCATCGTCTGGCGGACTTCGCCCGCGCCGAAGTGCCGGCCGGCGCCCTTGGCCAGGCTGTGGAAGCCGGAGGCGACGGCCGCGAGATGCTCGCCGTCCTCGCGCGGGAGGCCGGCCGAGGTACCCATGGCCAGGCCGTCGGCGGAGAGCATCACGGCGAAGCGGAGCTCGGGGGCGCGCTGGACCAACTCGTCGAGGAGCCAGTTCAGTTCCCCCGCGCGGTGGGTGGTGGCGATCACGGACGCTCTCCTTCGGGTCGGGACGGGGGTTGGGGGTGGCGTGCCCACGGCGGCTGCGGAGCGTCGGCGGGCTGCCCGTCCCGCCGACCCTCCGGGAACAGACCGCGCGCCCATCCGCTCTGGAAGGCGGACATCGCGGCCCGGGCCTCCTCAGGGCTACGGCCCGCGGCGCCGGAGCCGGAGCCGTCGGCGCTGCCGGGCCCGACCGAGACGGCGGCCGTGCGACGGCGGTGCGCCGTCGCACGGGCCGGGGCCTCGCGCAGCTGCGGCGCGAGGCTCGCCTGCCGGGTACGGCGGGGCAGCTCCTCGGGGCCCGGGCCGGCTCGGTGGCCGTCCGCCCGCAGGTCCTCCGCCCATGGGCCGCCGTCCGCCCGTTGAGCGGGCCGGCCCGGTTCGGGGCCCGGCTCCGCAGGCCGTTCCGTGCCATACGGCCGCTCACCGTACGACTGCTCACCGTACGGCTGCGGCGCCCCGGACTGCGGACGGGCGGCCGCGCCCGCGCCCCCGTCCGCGGTCTGGCCGGTCGCCCGGGCCCCGGAGGTCCGGAAAGGGGTGCGACGCACCGGCGCAGGGGCGCCGCCCCGGGCGCCGAACGGCAGCAGGGCCCCGCCCTCCGGCGGTGCGCCTCCCTCCGGCAGCGGCCCACCCACCGCCGGATGCCCGTCACCGGCCCGGCCCCGCGGGTGCTCCCCGTACCCCGGGTCGCCGCCAGGGCCGCCCAGGCCGCCCGGTGGCTCTTCCGCGCGGCCGTGCACGGGCGGGTCCTCCCGTTCCGGGCCGCCGTGCCGCGCCCGCTCGGCGAAGCCCGGCCCGGCCGCGCCCAGCACGGACTGCCCGAGTCCCTCCGGTGCACCGAACCCGCCGGGCCCCGTGGCAGGCGGCGGCCCGAACCCGTACGGCACGTCCCCCGCCTCCGCCTCCACCGGCTCGTCCCCCTCCACCAGCAGCGCGGTCGGCAGCAGGACCACCGCCGTGGTGCCGCCGTACGCGGAGGTCACCAGCGAGACCTTGACGTCCTGCCGCCGGGCGAGCCGGCTGACCACGAACAGGCCGAGCCGGTCGCTGTCGAAGAGGTCGCTCTGCTCCGCGGCGCAGATCCGGCGGTTGGCCGACGCCAGCATCTCCGGCCCCATGCCGAGGCCGCGGTCCTCGATCTCCAACGCGAAGCCGTTGCCGACCCGTTCGCCCCGGATGTGCACCCGGGTGTGCGGCGGCGAGAACCCGGTGGCGTTCTCGACCAGTTCGGCCACCAGATGGGTGAGGTCGGCGACGGCGTGGCCGACCACCGCGGCGCGCGGCAGCGGGTGGACCTCGACCCGGGCGTACTCCTCGACCTCCGAGACGGCCGCGCGCACCACGTCCACCAGCGGGACGGGCCGGCGCCAGCCCCGGCCGGGGGCGGCGCCGGAGAGGATGATCAGGCCCTCCGCGTGGCGGCGCATCCGGGTGGTGAGGTGGTCCAGCCGGAACAGGTCGGCCAGCTCGGACGGGTCCTCGGTACGGCGCTCCATGGTGTCCAGCAGGGTGAGTTGGCGGTGCACCAGGACCTGGCTGCGGCGCGCGAGGTTGACGAACACCCCGGAGACGCCGGAGAGCACCTCGGCCCGCTCGACCGCCGCCGTGACGGCGGCCCGCTGGACGGAGCCCAGCGCCTGGTGCACCTGGCCGATCTCGTCGCCCCGGCCGACCGGCCTGGGCGCCTCGGCCTCGATGTCCACCTCCTCACCCGCACGCAACTTCCTCATGGTCGCCGGGAGTTTGCGGCCGGCCAGCTCAAGTGCCGAGTTCCGCAGGCCGATCAGCTCGGTGACCAGCCCCCGCCCGATCTGCACCGAGATCACCAGTGAGGCCACCACGCCGACCAGCCCGAGCAGCACGGCCGTCCCCGCCGGGGTGAACAGGCCCAGGGCGTACGGGTCCTGGCGTTCGGCGGCGAGGCGTCCGGCCCGGTCCTCGACGGCCCGCAGGGCGCCGGCCACGTTGCCCGCGACCATCGCCCACCGGTCGGCCGGCACCGCCGGGAGCGCCGCCCGGCCGTCGGCGGCCGTGCGCACCCTGTCCTCGTAGCCGAGCAGCTCACGGTGGTCCTGGCCGCCGGTCACGGCGAGCAGTTCCTCCCGTTCGGCGCCGCGCAGGTCGGCGGCGGCGACCCGCTCGAACTCCCGCCGGGCGAAGGCCGCGCCGGAGAACTCCCGCAGCTGCTCGTCGCCGAGGCCGCCGGACAGCTGGGCGGCGCGCAGCAGGGCGTCCTCCCGGGCGAGCAGTTCGCGGGCCCTGGCCAGCTCCAGCAGCACCCGGGCGTCGGCGGCCACCTGGCGGTCCTGGAGGGGCGTGACGGCGCCGGCGGCGGCGAGCGCCCGGTCCACCGCCTCGCCGTACGCGGCGTACGCCTCGGGCCAGCCGACGCCCCGGGCCAGGATCCGGGCGCGCAGGGCGGGCAGGGCGGCGAGGGCGCTGCCGAGGGTGTCCAGCCGGGCGGCCGCCTCATCGCCCAACCCCTGGGCGTCGGCCCGGTTGTAGCCCGGGGTGGGTCGGCGGGCGTCCGGGAACAGCGGGGTGAGCGCCCGGTCGGTGGCCGCCGCCGCCTCGCGCAGGGCGCTCTCCGGGGCGGCGGTGGGGGTGCCGACCGGGGCGGCCAGCAGCTGTCCGGCGGCGGTGCGCTCGGCCTGGAGCCCGGCGACCGTCTCGGCGACGGGGGTGAGCAGCGTGCGCTGGGTGTCGCGCTGGCGCATCAGGCCCCAGACTCCCTGAGCGGTCGTGACGGTGGCGAACCCCCACAGGGCGATCACGGAGACGACCGGGACCATCAGCAGGGCGATGATCCGGGCCCGGACGCTCCGGGGGCGCAGCCCGCGCAGCCACGGGCCGGGGCGCGGCGAACGGGCCGGCGGGCCGGCATGGGCGCCCCGACGGGCACCGGGGGCGGTACCGCGGTCTTCTCGCATGGGTGAGGAGCCTTTCGGGCGGGGAGAGCGGGAGAGCGAAGAGCGGGAGAGCGGGAGAGCCGGGGCCTGGGGGGGGGGGACGGCCGGCGGCGGGCGGAGGCGGACAGCGGCAGGGGCGCGGGACGCGGGGCGCGGGTGGCGAGACGCGAGGGCGCCGCTCAGGCGGCGCGGCCGTGCCGCGCCTCGTCGCGCCGGTCGGCCCCGGCCGGGCTGGGTTCGTGCCGGACAGGCCCGTGGCCCGAGGGGTCGCAAGCCGCGGCATCGGAACCCGAGTGACCGGGCCCCGTGGACCCGGTGCCCGGAGGCCCGCCCGGGAAGTCCTCCAGGACCAGTGCGCCGGCCTCCCGGTAGCCGGCCCGCTCCTGGTCCGTCGGCGAGAGCGCCACGAAGGCCGAGGCGAGGAAGAGGAACGAGCCGAGGCCGACGGCGAGCGGGAAGACGAACTCCATCGGACTGACCCCGCCGAGGCCGGTCCGGGTCGGCTCCAGCCGCACGTGGACGGCGGCCATGCCGGTGTAGTGCATGCAGCTGACGGCGAGGCCCATGGCCATCGCGGCGGCGGCCGCGGCGTACACGTTGCGGATGGTGACGGCGGCCCAGAGCGCGGCGGTGGCGGCGCCGACGGCGACCAGCACGGAGAGCGCGACCGTCCCGGCGTCGTAGTGCAGCCCGCCGTGCATCCGCAGGGCGGCCATGCCCAGGTAGTGCATCGCGGCGACCCCGAGGCCGGTGGTGACGCCTCCGGACAGCAGGGAGAGGCCGCGGTGCCGGCCGTAGCAGACCACGGTCAGGCCGAGGCCGGTGACGAGCACCGCGACCACCAGGCTGAGGACGGTCAGCGGCACGCTGTAGCGCAGCTCCGTGCCGTCGACGGTGAAGCCGAACATGGCCACGAAGTGCATGGTCCAGATACCGGAGCCGATCGCGGCGGCGGCGGTGACCAGCCAGTTGCGCCGGGCCGGGTCGCTCGCGGCCAGGCCGCGCAGCGTGCAGCGCAGCCCGAGGGCGGCGCCGGCGCAGGCCATCAGGTACGAGAGGACGGGGGTCAGCCAGCCGAGGCTGAGGTGGTTGAGGGTACCCATGGGACCTCCGGTCGACCGGTCGGGCCCGGGGCGGTACTCGGTGCGCCCGGGCTCCCCGGGCCGGGCGGACTGCATGCGATTGGCATATGCCCATCGCATGTGCGCTTCCGGCCCTGGGGTGCGTGGGACGCTACCGAGGGTCCGGAATCGGCCAGACAAAGATCTGAAAAGCTGCCCGCGAGGCGAGGGCATTGTGTTCGAATGACCCGGTCGTCTGCCCAGCGAGCGGTGGGTGCACGGACGAATGCGCGACGCTGCGGGGAAAGGCGGCGGGCGGGCGACGCACAGCTGACAGCGGTCGGCGGACAGATCACAGCGGACAGATCGCAGCGAACGGATGACAGATTTCAACATCTGTCATCCGTTCGCTGAACCCTGTCTCCCGTCAGCTGTCAGCCGTCAGCCGTCACCCGGATCCGCATCGGGCTCGCCGCCCGCAGCGTGATCCCCTGGGCCAGCGCCACCCTGCGGTCCACCGCCTCCAGGTCGAAGTCCCGCAGCAGCACCCCCAGTGCGAGCACCGCCTCCAGCATCGAGAAGTGCTGCCCGATGCAGGCGCGCGGCCCGCCCCCGAACGGGAACCACGCATAACGGTGCCGGGCCCGCTCCGCCTCCGGCAGGAAGCGGTCCGGGTCGAAGCGCTGCGGGTCCACCCAGTGGTCCGGGTGCCGGTGGGTGACCAGCGGCGCGACGACGACCTGCGCCCCCGCCGGGATCACGTACCCGTCGATCACGGTCTCCTCGACCGCCCGCCGCCCGCCCAGGGCCGCCGACGGGTAGAGCCGCATCGCCTCCTTCAACACCCGGGTGATGTACGGCAGCGCGTCCAGGTCCTCGGCCGTCGGCGCACGCCCGGCCAGGACGGTCCGCGCCTCCTCCCGCGCGGTCCTCCGCTGCTCCGGGTGCAAGGCCAGCAGGTGCAGCGCGAACGCCAGCGCAGTGGCCGTGGTCTCGTGCCCGGCGAGCAGGAACACCAGGACCTGGTCCCGGAGTTCGGCCGGGTCCAGCCGCTCGCCGTCCTCGTCGCGGGCCCGCCCGAGGAGGGTGAGCAGGTCGTCCGCGCCCTCGTCCCCGCCACCCTGCCCGGCCCCTTCGGCCCGCGCGGCCCGCTCGGCGATGATCCGGTCGCAGACCCCGTACAGCGCCCGCTGTGCCTCGGCACCGCGCCGGTTGGCCGGGGTCGGCCAGCTGCGCGGGAGGCGGACCGGGGCGTAGCCGCGCTCCATCACGTACTCGCCGAGCACCGGGAAGCTGCGGTGCACCACCGCTATCGCCTCCTCCACGTCGGCGCCGAAGAGGATCCGCGCGACCGCGCGGAGCGCGAACCGGGACGTCTCGTCCGCCGCGTCCACCACCCCGCCGGGCACCGCCCGCCAGCGCTCGGCGAGCGCCTGCGCCTCCTGGGCGAGCGCGTCCGCGTAGCCGTCCACCCGGCGCCGGGTGAACAGCGGCTGCACCATCCGGCGTTGACGCTGGTAGACCTCGTCCTGACTGGTCAGCAGCCCGTTGCCGACGCTGGTCCGCAGCTCGTCGTAGAAGGGGTCCTCCTTGCGGAAGTTGGCCGCCTCGACGGCCAGCACCTGCCGGACGCCCTCCGGCGAGAACACCCCGTAGAAGTCGGCCCGCAGCCCGGGCGGCCCGGCCTGGAAGCGCACCACGTCGCCGTGGTCGCGGCGGGCCGCGAGGTAGCTGCGCAGCGGACGGCGGGTGAGGTCGAACAGCGATCCGACCAGACGGTTCCCCGCCGGTACGGGTATCGCGGAGGTGGGGGCGGGCGCCGGCGCCCGCCCGGGGGCCGGACCGGAGATGACGTCGATGGCCATCGGCACTCCTTCTGTACGGGGATGTGCCCGCCGCCGCTACCGACGGGCGGTCAGCACCAGGAGAGCGGAGCCGCGCCCGGACCGGTCGGCCGGGCCGGTCACCCGCACCGGCCGGCCGGGCCGGCATCGCCCGGCCGGATCCGGACCCGTCTCACTCGTATTCGGTGCCCCCCTTGCGGGTGAGGTAAGCGTCGCTGACCACCTTGGCGATGGCCCGCCCGCCCAGCACCGGGCTCCAGCGCTCGGTGACCGGCCGCACCACCACGCCCTCGCGCAGGTGCAGTGCGCGCCCGGAGACGGCCTCCCTGCCCCCGGCGTACGCCAGGACGGTCTCCGCGTCGAACGGGCCGCGCCACAGCTCGGGCACCAACGGCAGTTCCCCGTCCAGCAGTTCGGCTGCCGACAGCCAGTGCAGCTGCCCGTCCACCAGGGCCGAGACGTCGAAGGCCGCGTAGCCGGGCCGCTCGGTGCGCGCCGACGCGCCGTAGCCCAGGTCCTGCACGCCCTCGCCGAAGACCTCGCCGAAGACGCCGACCCGCTCGGCCCCGAGGCGCTCCGCCAGCCGGGCCGCCACCGCCGGGATGCCGTACGCGCGCACCGCCCGCCAGTAGAGGTTCCGCGCGTCCTCGGCCAGCGCCAGCCCCTGCGCGCCGATGCCCTTGGACGACACCTGCACCTCGCCGGTGGCGGCGGAGTACGTGACCAGGCAGCAACTGCCGTGCAGCTTCTCGGTCAGCACCACCGGCTCGCCCGGCTCGAAGACGTCGGGATAGCGCTTGAGGTTCTCGATGTCCACCCAGGGCAGCAGGTCGGGCGCACTGACCACGTCGCCGCTCATCGAGGTCGGCACCGGCGGCTGCCACTTCACGACCCCGAGCAGCTCGGCGAAGTCCACGCCCTGCTCGGCCGCGGCGGCCAGGTCGGTGTCGGCGAGCGCGGCCGGTCGGCAGACGACGCCCTGGGACAGCTCGCCGCGCAGCCGTACCGCCTTCACCCGGTTCGCCCGGGCGCCGGCCAGCTTGCCGGTCAGCCCCAGCTCCTCGATCAGCCCGTCGGGGAGCACGGACTGTTCGGGGATGTAGACGGCGTGCTCCCCGGTCCGGTAGGCGCCCTTCGCGACCACCGCCCGGTAGAGGCCGACCTGGGCGAGCTCCAGGGCATCCGCGTTCGGGTGCTCCAGGATGACCAGCTTCTCGGCGGTGACGCGCAGCGTGGACACGGACGGACTCCTCCCCTCGGTTCGGTCGCGGGTTCGCGGCGGCGCCTGCGACCGGGACCGACCAGGCCGTTACGTACGGACGCCGCCCACTCTGACCGTTCGGCCACCGTCGGCGCGACGCAATTTCCGCGCGCCCCCTTCTCCGCTCGCACCACCCCACCCACCTGCACTACGCCACCACCTGCACCACCCCACCCACCTGCACCACCCCGCCCGCTTGAGACATCCCACAGCAGCCCGAGAGACCGTACCGCCCCCGCCTGTGCGAACCCACAGGGGATTTATCGCTCGCATTTGCGGCACTATGATCGCCGTAATCGCCGCACCTGCGGCCGGTCCCTCGCGCCCCTTCCGGCGCGCGCCCTGGAGGGGAAGCCCCGATGAGAACCCGTACGCCCACCGCCCGCAGGTTCGCCGTCACCGCCGCCGCGGTCCTCGTCCTCGGGCTCGGAGCCGGCGCCTGCGGCAGCGACGGCGGGAAGTCCTCCGGCTCCCCGGCCCCCTCCGCCGGCTCCCCCGACACCTCGGCCTCCTCGAACGCCTCGAACGCCGCCGGCGGCGTCCCGAAGGCCTCCGGCACCGTCACCGTCTTCGCCGCCGCCTCGCTCAAGGAGACCTTCACCGAGCTCGGCAAGAAGTTCGAGGCCGCCAACCCCGGCGCCAAGGTCACCTTCAACTTCGGCGGCAGCTCCAGCCTCGCCACCAGCATCAACTCCGGGGCCCCGGCCGACGTCTTCGCCGCCGCCAGCCCGGCCACCATGAAGACCGTGACGGACGCGGGCGGCGCGAGCGGGCAGCCGGCCACCTTCGTCCGGAACGCGCTGACCATCGCCGTCCCCAAGGGCAACCCCAAGCACGTCGCGGGCCTCAAGGACCTCACCGCCCCCGGCGTGAAGGTCGCCCTGTGCGCGAAGGAGGTGCCGTGCGGCGCCGCCGCCCTCACCGCACTCAAGGCCGCCGGCCTCGACCTCACCCCGGTCACCCTGGAGCAGGACGTCAAGGGCGCGCTCACCAAGGTCGAACTCGGCGAGGTCGACGCGTCCCTGGTGTACCGCACCGACGTGAAGGCCGATGCTGCGAAGATCGACGGCGTGGACTTCCCCGAGGCCGACAAGGCCGTGAACGACTACCCGATCGCCGCGCTCGCCAAGGCCCCCAACAAGGGCGGCGCCGCCGCCTTCGTCGCGTACGTCCAGTCGCCCGACGCCCAGCAGGTGCTGACCGAGGCGGGCTTCCAGGCGCCGTGAGCGACCGCACCTCCGACGACGACCCGACGGGCTCCCCGCAGACCCCGCCGCGCCGCGCCCCGGGAGCCCGCCTGGCACGGGCGGCCCAGCGCCCGGGGGCCCGGCGCCCGCGAACCCGCCGCCCGGGCGCGCACCGGGTCCCGGTCACCCTGCTGCTCCCGGCGCTGCTCGGGCTGGCGTTCCTGATCCTGCCGCTGGTCGGCCTGCTGGTCCGGGCGCCCTGGAGCGGCCTGTCCGAGCAGCTCACCAGCACCGCCGTCTGGGACGCGCTGCGCCTGTCGCTGGTCAGCGCGACCGCGGCCACCGCCGTGTCGCTGGTCCTCGGCGTACCGCTGGCCTGGCTGCTCGCCCGCACCGAGCTGCCGGGCCGGCGGGTGATCCGGGCGCTGGTCACCCTGCCGCTGGTGCTGCCGCCGGTGGTCGGCGGTGTGGCGCTGCTGCTGGTGCTCGGGCGGCGCGGCATCGTCGGCTCCTGGCTGGACTCGGCCTTCGGCCTCACCCTGCCGTTCACCACCACCGGGGTCGTGATCGCCGAGGCGTTCGTGGCGATGCCGTTCCTGGTGATCAGCGTCGAAGGGGCGCTGCGGGCCGCCGACCCCCGGTACGAGAAGGCCGCCGCGACCCTGGGCGCCTCCCGGCTGACGGCGTTCCGGCGGGTCACTCTGCCGCTGATCGCCCCGGGGATCGCCGCCGGGGCCGTCCTGGCCTGGGCCCGGGCGCTCGGCGAGTTCGGCGCGACGATCACCTTCGCCGGCAACTTCCCGGGCCGCACCCAGACCATGCCGCTGGCCGTCTACCTGGCGATGGAGTCCGATCCGCAGGCGGCGATCGCGCTGTCGCTGGTGCTGCTGGTGGTCTCCGTGGCCGTCCTGGTCGGCCTGCGCGACCGCTGGCTGTCGACACCGTGACCCCGGCCCCCGGCCCGGCCGCCGTCCCAGCCGTGCCCCCGGCCGC
The DNA here is from genome assembly GCF_044391605.1 of Kitasatospora sp. NPDC018619. Lineage (NCBI taxonomy): Bacteria > Bacillati > Actinomycetota > Actinomycetes > Kitasatosporales > Streptomycetaceae > Kitasatospora > Kitasatospora sp. NPDC018619. The sequence goes on along the minus strand of NZ_JBISAI010000001.1, from coordinate 355,180 downwards.
CGCCCCGTCCGTCCCCGCGGCCCTCGCTCCGTCCGCCCCTCCGTCCACCCCTCCGTCCGTCTCTCCCGCCAACGCCCCAGCCGTGCCCCCGACCACCGCCCCGACCACCGCCCCGGCCGTTCCCCCGGACGCACTGGACCCCTGGACGCCGCCCCGATGAGCACCGACCGCCGCACCGGCCACCACCGCGCCCCGGGCCGCCACCCCGGCCCCGCCCTGGACGCCCGCCTGCGGGTCGAGCGCGCCGCGTTCGCCCTCGACCTCGCCCTCACCGCCGCCCCCGGCGAGGTGGTGGCGCTGCTCGGCCCCAACGGCGCCGGCAAGTCCACCGCCCTGCGCGCCCTCGCCGGGCTGCTCCCGCTCACCGGCGGCCACCTACGGCTGGACGGCCGCGTCCTGGAGGACCCGGCCCGGCGCGTGCACACCCCGGCCGAGGAGCGGCCGGTCGGCGTGGTGTTCCAGGACTACCTGCTGTTCCCGCACCTCAGCGCGCTCGACAACGTCGCCTTCGGCCCGCGCTGCCAGGGCCGCCCCAAGCGCGAGGCGCGCGCCGAGGCGGCCGGCTGGCTGGAACGGATGGGCCTGGCCGACCACGCCTCGGTCCGCCCCGGCCGGCTCTCCGGCGGCCAGGCCCAGCGGGTGGCGCTCGCCCGGGCCCTCGCCGTGCGCCCCCGGCTGCTCCTGCTGGACGAGCCGCTGGCCGCCCTGGACGCGCGCACCCGGCTCGACGTACGGTCCCAACTGCGGCACCACCTCGCGGAGTTCGAGGCGGTGGCGGTCCTGGTGACGCACGACCCGCTGGACGCCATGGTGCTGGCCGACCGGCTGGTGGTGATCGAGGACGGGCACGAGGTGCAGTCCGGCAGCCCGGCGGAGGTGGCCCGGCGGCCGCGCACCGACTACATCGCCCGGCTGGTCGGGCTGAACCTGTACCAGGGCCGGGCCGAGGGCGCCAAGGTCACGCTCCGGGACGGCACCGTGCTGTCCACCACCGACGAGCTGGACGGCCCGGCCTTCGTCGCCTTCCCGCCCTCCGCCGTGACGCTCTACCGGGAGCGGCCGCGGGCCAGCGCGCGCAACCTGTGGAAGGCCGAGGTCACCGGACTGGACCTGCACGGCGACCGGGTCCGCGCCGAACTCGCCGGCGACCTGCCGATGGCCGCCGACCTCACTCCCGCCGCCGTCGCGGAACTGGAGCTGGCGCCCGGCGCCGCCGTCTGGGCCTCGGTCAAGGCCACCCAGACCCACGCCTACCCGGCCTGACGCCCCGCCGCCCGGACATCCGCCGCCGGATCACCTGCCTTCCCCGGGGCCGCCGCCAAGGGCCTCCGTCAGGACCGCCCCCCGAGGCCGCCGCCAGGGCAGCCGACAGGGCCCGCCGCCAGGCCCGCCCCCGGGGCCATCGCCGGTCGCCGCCCACCCCGCCCGGTCACTCCGAGGGCTCGACGAACCCCGACTCGTACGCCGCGATCACCGCCTGGGTGCGGTCCCGCGCGCCCAGCTTCGCCAGCACGCTGCTGACGTGCGTCTTCACCGTCTGCACGCCGAGGAACAGCCGCTCGGCGATCTCCCCGTTGCTCAGGCCCCGCGCGACCAGCCGCAGCACCTCCGCCTCGCGCTCGGTCAGCGCCGCCCGCGCCATGGCCGCCCGGGCGGCCGGGTTGCCGTGCCCGGCCGCCAGGCGCCGGATCGCGGCCGGGAACAGCAGCGACTCGCCCGCCGCCACCAGCCGTACCGCCTGGGCGATCTCGGCCGGGCGGGTGCGCTTGAGCAGGAAGCCGTCGGCGCCCGCGCGCAGCGCCTGGTAGACGTAGTCGTCGTTCTCGAAGGTGGTCACGACCAGGATGCGGGGCGGCCGCTCCCCCGGTGCGCCGGGCCGCAGCAGCTCACGGGTGGCCGCCAGGCCGTCCAGGACGGGCATCCGGACGTCCATCAGCACCACGTGCGGGCGCAGCGCCCGGGCCAGCGCGACCGCCTCCGCGCCGTCCGACGCCTCGCCGACCACCCGGAGGTCCCCCTGCGCCTCCAGGACGGCCCGCAGACCGGCCCGGACCAGTTCCTCGTCGTCGGCGAGCAGGATGTCCGTCTTGCCCTCGGCCCCGGCCGCCGCGGCCGGACCGTACGCCCCGAGATCGTTCGTCACGAGCCCAAGCGTAGGGGCAGCCGGACGTGCAGCACCCACTGCGCTCCGCCCTCCTGCGACACCCCGGCCCCCGCAGCCGGCCCGACCCCCGCCCCGGCCGCCACCCCCGCCTCCGCCTGCCCGCCGAGCAGCGCGGCGCGCTCCCGGATGCCGCGCAGGCCCTTGCCGCCCTTGCCCACCGGCCCCCTGCCCGCCGGTGAACGCCCGGCACCCGGCAGCGGGTTGGCGCACCGCAGCTCCAACCGGCCGTCCCGTACGGCGATCCGGATGTCGACCGGCTCCCCGGGCGCGTACTTGAGCGCGTTGGTGACGCCCTCCTGGACGATCCGGTACGACTCGCGGGACAGCACGCCGGGCAGCGCACCCGCCGCCACCTCCACCCGCGCCGCCACCGGGCTGCCGGCCGCGCGGGCGGTGTCGAACAGCTCCGGCAGCTGGTCGATCCCGGGTTGTTCGGTGGCCGTGCCGCTCGCCCCGGCCGGGGTCTCGCGCAGCAGCACGAGGGTGCGTTCGAGGTCCTCCATGGCCCGCCGGCCGGTCTCCTCGATGACTTCGAGCGCCTTGACGGCGAAGGCCGGGTCCCCGACCTCGCGCGCCGCTCCCGCCTGGAGGACCGTCACCGTCAGGGCGTGGCCGATCGAGTCGTGCAGCTCCCGGGCCAACCGGTTGCGCTCCAGCAGCCGCTCGGCCCGCAGCTCCGCCTCCGCCAGCCGCTCGTTCGGCGACGGGCCCAGAAGCCTTACGGCCATGGCGAGTTGGAGGCGTCCGGCGAGGACCAGGAACCAGCCGAAGGCGAGCACCAGCAGCGGCGAGAACGGGAGGTACCAGAGCGCGTCCGGGCCGGTCAGCCGTCCGTAGCAGGCGGCGGAGCCGAGGGCCAGCACGAAGCCGGCCACCGAGCCGAGCGCGACCCGGCCGACCAGCCAGCCCGCCGTGCGCCGCCGGTCGGCCCAGGTCCGGGAGGGCTCGGTGCCGATGTCCTCCTCGCGGTCGGGCACCAGCAGCAGCCGGGCCTGCACCCCCTCCGCCCGCCGCGCCGCCGGGATGAGCGCGACCGCCGCGAGCAGCACGCAGTCCACCGAGACGCTCGCCGTCAGGATCTCGCCGAGGCCCTTCCGGTACGTCCCCGGGTAGACCATCAGCACCACGCCCGCGAAGATCCACCCGACCAGCAGGTGCAGCAGCCGCGCGTACGTGACGCCGGCCGTCAGCGGCGTGAAGAGCCTCGACACCGCGCTGCCCCGCGCGACGGCTCCGGACATCGCGCCCCTGAGCGCTGCGGTCTTGGACATGGCGCCATCCTGCCAGGCTGCCCCGGGGGCCCGGCTCCCGCGCCGGTCTCCGGCCGCCTCCCTCCCGGGAGGGAGGCGGCTCCCCGCCCCGGCGGGATCCGCCGCAGCGGCCCGCTCCGGTCGAATGGAGCCACCGCCCGGGCCGGCCACAGCGGGCACCGGCGGCGAAGACCACCGACGACGAGACGCAGGGAGCGGGGCCGTGATCGAGATCCGGGGCCTGACCAAGGAGTACGGCGGCCGGCGCGTCGTCGACGACCTGACCTTCGAGGTCCGACCGGGCGTGGTGACGGGCTTCCTCGGCCCGAACGGCGCCGGCAAGAGCACCACCATGCGCCTGGTCCTCGGCCTCGACCGGCCGACGGCCGGCCACGCCCTGGTCGACGGCCGGCCGTACGCCGAACTCCCCGGCCCGCTGCGGACGGTGGGCGCGCTGCTGGACGCCCAGGCGCTGCACGGCGGCCGGACGGCGCACGGCCACCTGCGCTGGCTCGCCGCGAGCAACGGACTGCCGGCCGGCCGGGTCGACGAGGTGCTCGGCCAGGTCGGGCTGGCGGACGCGGCCGGGCGGCGGATCCGGGGCTTCTCCCTGGGCATGCGCCAGCGCCTCGGCGTGGCCGCCGCCCTGCTCGGCGACCCGCCGGTCCTGCTGCTGGACGAGCCCGTCAACGGCCTCGACCCCGAGGGCATCCGCTGGATCCGCACACTGCTGCGCGGTCTGGCCGCCGAGGGCCGCGCGGTGCTGGTCTCCTCCCACCTGATGACCGAAATGGCGCTCACCGCCGACCACTTGATCGTGATCGGGCGCGGCCGGCTGCTCGCCGACGCCGCCACCTCGGAGTTCATCGAGCGCCACGGCCGGAGCCGGACGAGGGTCCGCGCCGTCGCCCCGGCCAAGCTCGCCGCCCTGCTCGGCGACCCCGGCCACGGCCTGGACGCCACCGAAGTCGACGGCGGCGCCTGGGAGGTGAGCGGCGCCGAACCCGAGCGGATCGCCGCGCTCGCCGCCACCCACGGCGTGGTGCTGTACGAGATCGCCGTGCAACAGGACTCCCTGGAGGAGGCGTTCATGCGGATGACCGCCGACAGCGTCGAGTACCGGACGGAGGCCGCCGCATGACCGCCGCCTCCCGCACCACGACGGCCCCGCGCACTCCCGCCACGACGGCCCCGCGCACTCCCGCCGCGACGGCCCCGCGCACCCCCACCGCTTCGGCCCTGCACGCCTTCCGCGCCGAACGGATCAAGCTCACCACCCTCCGCTCGCTCTGGATCACCCCCCTGCTCGCCCTGCTGCTCACCCCCGGGGTCACCACGGCCGTCGGGGCGGCCCTCGGCGGCCGGGACCGCAACCTCACCGACGACCCCGGCGTCGGGGTCTTCTACGGGCTCAACTTCGGCCAGGCGGCGCTGGCCTGCTTCGGCATCCTGCTGATCGGGCAGGAGTTCAACACCCGCATGATCGGCACCTCGCTGACCGCCGTCCCGCGCCGCGGCCGGCTGTACGGCGCCAAGCTCGCTCTCGGCGCGCTGGTCGGCCTCGCCGTCGGCGCGGTCGGCACGGCGGGCGCCTTCGCCGGGTACGCCGCCACCGTCCCGGCGGCCTGGGACGGCCCGGCCCTCGTCCGCAGCGCCGTCGCGGGCGTGCTCTACCCGGCACTGCTGGTGGTGCTCTGCCTCGGGGTGACGACGCTGCTGGGCAACCTCACCGCCGCCATGGGGCTGCTGGTGCCGAGCATCTTCCTGCTGTCGCCGCTGCTCGGCGGGGTGCCCGGGGTCCGCCAGGTGGTCCGGTTCCTGCCCGACCGGGCGGGCCAGTACGCCCTGCGCTACGTCGACGACCCGCAGGTCGGGTACGGGCACTGGACCGGGCTGCTGATCATGGCGCTCTGGACCGCCCTGGCGGCGTACGGCGGCCTGCGCGCCCTGCGGCGCGCCGCGTGACCCCGGCCGGAAGGACGACAGGAGGAGGCATGAGCGCGATGACCGACGCCCTGCGCGCCGAGCGGGTCAAGTTCACCACCCTGCCCTCGCAGTGGGCGGCTCCGCTGGTCGCCCTGGCGCTGACCGTCGGCGTCACGGCGGCCGTCAACGCCGCCTACGGGACGAAGGACCACACGCCCGGCGAGGACCCGGCCGGCGGGATCTTCTACGGCCTGCTCTTCGGCCACGTCGCGGTGGCCTGCTTCGGCATCCTGCTGATCGGCCAGGAGTTCAACACCCGCATGATCGGCACCTCGCTGACCGCCGTCCCGCGCCGCGGCCGGCTGTACGGCGCCAAGCTCGCGCTCGGCGCCGGGCTGGGCCTGCTGCTCGGGCTGGCCTCGACGGCGGGCTCGTTCCTGGCCGCCGGCTCCACCGTCGGACTGGACCTCGCCACCCCGGGCCTGGCCCGCAGCTTCCTGGCCGGTGTGCTGTACCACCCGATGATGGTGCTGCTCTGCCTCGGACTGACGGCGATGCTGGGCAACTTCAGCGCCGCACTCGGCCTGCTGACCCCGATGGTGTTCCTGGGCACCACCTGGCTGGCCGCCATCCCCGGCGTCCGCGAGCTCGGGCAGTTCCTGCCCGACCGGGCCGGGCTGTACGCGACGCGGACCCTGCCCGAACCGGGCGTCCACTACGGCCACTGGGCCGGGCTGCTCATCATGGCGCTCTGGACGGCCCTGGCGGTCTACGGCGGTTGGCGGGCGCTGGGGCGGTACGAGCACAGCTGACGGCGCCAGCAGGCCGACGGCCGGGCGGGCCCCCGGGAGAGGACCAGGCCGAGGGCCTGTCGTCGAACTCCCGCAGGCGGGAGTTCGAAGACAGGCCCTCACCAGGTCACCCGGCCCCGTTCCCGTCGGCCCGCGAGAGCGGACAGTAGCGCGTGCCTCCCTCGGCCGCGACGGTCGGCCCGGGGGCGATCTCGGTGAAGCCCGCGTCGTGGACCACCGGCAGCCCGCTGCGGACGAGCTCCGCCCACGCCTCCGGCGAGGCCGTCCGGACCGCGAGCGGGAATCCGGCCCCGGCCCACTCCTTGCGCTGCGCCTCGTCCAGCCGCCACCAGGCGAGCTGCGCGGCGTGCCCGGTCTGCGCCATGGTCTTGCCCGCGCTCATCTCCAGTTCGGGATTGAGCCACAGCACCGGCAGCCCCGGCTCGGGCGCTCCGGGCTCGACCGTCTCCTCCAGTTCCGTCCCGGACACCTGGAGCTTGGCCAGCTCCTTCGGCCAGCCGTCCAGCGGGACCGGCGGGAACACCCGCACCTCGGCCTCCCGCCCGTGCACCGTGATGCCGGGCAGCTCGCCGACCCGGCGCCACTCCCCGCCCCGGGCCCGCCGGACCACCTTGCGGATCCGGGCGTCCTCCCAGGCCGTGACCCGCTGGGCCCACTCGCCGTCCGGCTCGGTCACCCGCGGGTCGGCCAGCAGGGTGAGCACCGCCCGCGCCGAGGTCTCCAGCGCGTCCGTCCGGCTCGGCGGGGTCGCCCGCTCCATTCGGACGACCAGCGGCAGCACGTACTGCGGCCGCTCGTCGCGGTCGTCCCCGGGCGCCGGAGCGGCTTCGACGGCTTCCGCGACGGCGGCGGGAGTCGCGGACGCCGGAGCCGCGGGAGCGGGCGTCGAGTCCTCGGGCGCGGGCGTCGGGGCCACGGAGGTTGCAGCGTCGGAAGTCGGAGCGTCGGAAATCGGGGCGGCGGAGGTCGGGGCGTCGGCAGGAGAGGTCACCCGTCCAGGATGCCAGCCCCGTCCCGACCGGCTCCGCCCGCCCCGTCCGCCTCGGCACCCACCCGGGCGCCGGCCGGGACCGGCGCCGGAGCGCTCACCGCAACCGCTGCCGCAGCTCGTCCACCGCCGCCCGGATGCCCGCGGTGTGCGCGTCCTCGGGCAGTGCGTCCAGGCTGCGCACGGCCTGTTCGAGCTGTTCGCGGGCGAGGGCCGGCTCACCGAGCTTGAGGAGGTCCGAGGCCAGGTTGAGGTGCAGCGAGGGGTAGAAGGCGCGCACCTGGAGCGCCGACTCGTACGTCCGGGCGCGATCGGCGTCGAGCGAGTCGGCGGCGGCCAGGGCCCGCCGGTCCCACTCCAGCTCGGCCCGCGGGTCGTCCTGGAGGTCGGCCAGGTAGTGGGCGACGACGCAGCGGTGGAAGACGTCCCGCTCCCCGAGCGCCTCCCAGAGCGCCTCGAAGCCGGCCCGGGCCTCGGCCGTCCGACCGTGCTGCGCCGCCCGCACCCCGTCCAGGCCGAGCGCGATCCGGGCCAGCGCCGACTCGTCCTCTCCGCCTGACACCCCGCGCGGAGAGCCGGCCGACGCCCCGCGCGACCCCTCGGGCCGCTCGGGCCCCTCGGCGGACATGTCACGCGTACCGCGCACATCGGACATGACCGCAGCCTAGCCGCCCGGCCTCCCCGCCGCCCGGCCGGTCGACCACCGGCTCGGCCGACCGGCCTTCCGGCGCCGAAACGCCCCGTCAGCGCCGGTAGCCGCGCTGCGGGTCCCGCTCCTCCGCGTCCTCGTACATCAGGAACCAGCCCTCCGGGTGGGTGGCCGCCAGCAGCGCCTCCGTGCGCTGCTCCGCCCCCAGCTCCGGATCGCCGTCGTCCGGCCCGTAGACCCCGAAGAGCTCGTCGTGGCAGCCGTCCCAGTCGTAGTCGTACAGGTCGGCCGGGAGGTCCCCCATCATGTCCGCCACCGACTCGGGCTGCGCCCCGAGCAGCGCCCGGGCGTCCACCAGGGCCATCCGCAGCGCGACCTCCTCGGCCAGGCAGCGCGGCAGCGGCCACTCGCCGAGCGCGAGGTCGTCGGCGAGGTCGTCGAAGGCCCGGGCCATCGCACGGCGCCAGCCCCGGTGCAGCCGCCAGGTGCGCTGGGGCAGCCGGGAGAAGACCGTCCAGTCCGCGTCCTCGCCGTCCGCGACGGGCTCGTCCCCGTGCTCGTCGAAGTCGTCGTACGCGGCGTCGGCCAAGCCGATCAGCTGGGCGTGGAGGAGGCAGGCGGTGCGCGGGGTGAGCCTCCAGTCCGCACCCGCGCCGCCGTCCTCCTCGTCGCCTTCCAGCGGGAACAGGTCGGCGAAGTCCGGTGTGAAGTCCTCCGTGACGCTGATCTCCAGCGTGCCGCCGACCGCTTCGACGCCGGGGACGGCGGCCACCAGCCGGTCCGGGTGCAGCAGCGCGCCGAGCGCCGCGTTGGCGTCCTCGGCGACTTCGCGCAGCAGTTCGCGGCGCTGGCCGGCCGGGTCGATGCCCTCGAAGTCCAGTTCCTCGACGGCCCTGATCGCGGCCGCACGCAGGGCCGGCCAGTCGGTGATCCGCAGGCCCAGCACCACTGTCGCCTCGACCTCCTGCGCACCGGATTCCTCCGCCGCGCCGGGCCCCTGTGGATGATCGCTTCGCTCGCCCATGGGGCTAACGGTACGGCCTTTCGGGCCCCCGATCACCGGTCCGGACCAGCTTCCGGGAGCCTTCTCGGCCACCGCCCCGCCGTGTCTCTGTCACCCGGACGCAGGAACTTGGCAGGATGGGCCCCATGGCAGACATCAACGAGTACGGCGGCGGGCAGGGCCCGAACGCCGACGTCCTGGTCGTGACCACCAACGACGTCCCCGGTTTCCGGGTCGACCACACGATCGGCGAGGTCTTCGGGCTCACTGTCCGCAGCCGCCACATCGGCAGCCAGATCGGTGCCGGGCTGAAGTCGCTGATCGGCGGCGAGCTGCGCGGCCTGACGAAGACCCTGGTCGAGAGCCGCAACGAGGCGATGCAGCGGCTGATCGAGCAGACCAAGGCGCGCGGCGGCAACGCCGTCCTGATGATGCGCTTCGACGTCACGGAGGCGGCCGACGTCGGCACCGAGGTCTGCGCCTACGGCACCGCCGCGGTCATCTCGCCGATCTCCTGACGCTCCTGCCCGCCGCCCGCAGGCCGGGGACCGGCGGGAAGACCCGCCCGACCCCGGATGTTTCACCAGTGTGACTGTTTACGGTGCAACGAAGAGCATTCCGGGCCGGGTGGACGTCCTGGTGGTGGGCGCCGGGCAGGCCGGCCTGTCCGCGGCCTACCACCTGCGCCGCCGCGGCTTCGCCCCCTACCGGGCGGGCGTCGACGGCGGCTTCGTCGTCCTCGACGCCAACGCCGCCCCCGGCGGCGCCTGGGCGCACCGCTCGCCGTCCCTGCGGATGGCCACCGTGCACGGCGTCCACGACCTCCCCGACGCCGAGCTCCCGCCGCCGGCCCCCGACGCGCCCGCGCGCGAGGTGGTGCCGGAGTACTTCGCGGCGTACGAGGCCCAGCACGCGCTCCCGGTCGTACGCCCGGTCGTGGTGCGCTCCGTCCGCGCCGAGTCCGGGCGCCCCGACTCCCGGCTGCTGGTCGAGACGGACCGCGGCACCTGGTCCACCCGCGCGCTGGTCAACGCCACCGGCACCTGGACCCGCCCCTTCCTGCCGCACTACCCGGGCCGCTTCACCGGCCGCCAGCTGCACTACGCCGAGTACCGCGGCCCCGAGGAGTTCACGGGCAAGCGGGTCCTGGTGGTGGGCGGCGGCGCGTCGGCGGTCCAGGTGCTGTCGGAGGTGGCCGCGGTCGGCGAGACGGTGTGGGTGACCCGGTCCGAGCCCGTCTACCACGACGGCCCGTTCACCCCCGAGTACGGGCGCGCGGTGGTCGCCAAGGTCGAGGAGCGGGTCCGCCAGGGCCTGCCCTCGCTCAGCGTGGTGAGCGTGACCGGGCTCGGCCCGTCCGTCGCCTACCGGCGCGCCGAGGAGCTGGGGGCCCTGCACCGTCGACCGATGTTCGACCGCCTGACCGAGCACGGCGTCGCCTGGGGCGACGAGGAGCTGGCGGTGGACGCGATCGTCTGGGCGACCGGCTTCCGCCCCGAGGTCGGACACCTCGCTCCGCTCGGCCTGCGCTCCCCCGGCGGCGGCATCGCGCTCACCGGAACCCGCGCCACCCTCGACCCGCGCGTCCACCTGGTCGGCTACGGACCGTCCGCCAGCACCGTCGGCGCCAACCGGGCCGGCCGCGCGGCCGTCAACGACCTGGTCGGGCTGCTCGGGGACCCGCGGTCGGGGAGCCCCCTGCCCGGGGCCCGGTCGGAGAGCCCCGTGGCCGCAGCCCCGGCCACGGCGCCCGCCGCCGTCTGACGCTCAGCGGTCGTAGTCGACCGTCACCCGGTCGGTGAGCGGGCGGGCCTGGCAGGTGAGGACGTAGCCGGCCGCCAGCTCCTTCTCCTCCAGCGCGAAGTTGCGGCGCATCTCCACCTCGCCCTCGGTGACCAGGGCGCGGCAGGTGCCGCACACCCCGCCCTTGCAGGCGAACGGCAGGTCGGGGCGCGAGCGCTGGGCACCGTCCAGGATCGAGCGGTCGCGCGGGAGGCGGAGGGTGCTGCCGCGGCCGTCGAGGACGACGGTGACCTCGCTCTGCGCCTGGGATCCGGTGCCGGACGGGGTGTCCGAGCGGTCCCAGTCCTCGTCGCGCTCGGGGAGCGGCTCGTCCTCGGCGTGGAAGAGCTCCTGGTGCACCCGCCCGCCCGGCACGCCCAGCTCGGCGAGCAGCTCCTTCGCCGCCACGACCATGCCGAACGGGCCGCACAGCCACCAGTGGCCGACGCTCCCGACGTCCACCAGCGCCGCCAGCAGCGCGCGGACCCGCTCCCGGTCCAGCCGCCCGCTGAGCAGCTCGGCGTCCCTGGTCTCCCGGGAGAGCACGTGGACCAGCTGGAAGCGGTCGAGGTAGCGGTCCTTCAGGTCGGCCAGCTCGTCGGCGAACATCACGGTGTCGCTGCGCCGGTTGCCGTAGAGCAGGGTGACGGTGGAGGTGCGGTCGGCCGCCAGCACCGAGCCGGCGATCGACAGCATCGGGGTGATCCCGGAACCGGCCGCGAGCAGCACGTGGTCGGCCGGGACGCCGAGCTCGGGGGTGAACAGGCCGGACGGCGTCAGCACCTCCACCTCCTCGCCCTCCGTCGCCTCGCGCACCAGCCAGCGCGAGAACAGCCCGCCGGGCACCTCGCGGACGGCGATCCGCAGCGGCCCGCCGACCGGGGCGCAGATCGAGTAGGAGCGGCGCTCGTCGGCTCCGTCCACCAGCCTGCGCAGGGTCAGGGTCTGCCCGGGCCGGAACGCGTACTCCTGCGCCAGCCCGTCCGGCACCGCGAAGGTCACCGCGACGGCGTCCTCGCAGAGCCGCTCGATCCGGCCGATCCGCAGCGCGTGGAAGCTCGGACGGCGGGCCGGGCCGGCAGCGGCGCGCGAAGCGGCGGAAGCGGCGGAAGCGGCGGGGGACGCGGCGGCGGCACGGGACGCGGCAGAGGAAGCAGCGGGGGACGCGGCGGCAGGGGAAGCAGCAGAGGCGGCGGGCATTCAGATCTCCTTGACGCGTTCGAACGGCTCGCGGCAGGCCCGGCAGCGCCAGAGCGCCTTGCAGGCGGTGGAACCGAAGCGGGACAGCTCCTCGGTGTCGCTGCCGCCGCAGTGCGGGCAGGGCACGGGCGGCGCGGCCCCGGTGCGGGTCCGGCCGAGGGTCAGTGCCACCGGTCCGGCCGGTCCGCCCGCGGCGGCGGTTGGGCGGGGCGGGGCGATGCCCGCCTCGGCGAGCTTGCGGCGGCCCTCGGCGGTGATCAGGTCGGTGGACCACGGCGGGTCCAGCCGCAGCCGCACCCGGACGTCCGGGTACCCGGCCGCGCGCAGCCGGCGGTCCACGTCGGCGGCCATCTCGGCGACGGCGGGGCACCCGGAGTAGGTCGGGGTCAGCCAGGCGGTCACCGTACCGCTGTCCGCGTCCACCCCGACCTCGGACAGGACGCCCAGGTCGGCCAGGGTGAGCATGGGCAGCTCAGGGTCCGGGACGGCCGCGGCGACCGCCCACGCCGCGGCGCGGGTCGAACCGGAGGGCGCCGCCCCACGCGTCACCACGTCGCCCCCGGGTGGGCACGGGCCACCACCTGCAACTCGGCGAGCAGCGGGCCGAGCGCCTCGGTGTGCACGCCGTCCCGACCGGCCCGGCCGAGGACGGTGGCCAGCGGCGGGACGTCCGGCACGGTCAACCCGGCCTCGGCGAGGACGGCGGTCAGCGAGCGCAGCACCGGCCCGCGCAGGCCCGCCGGGTCGACCCCGACCCTCAGCTCCACCGGGTGCGCCGTGAACAGCTCCTCCAGCAGCGGCCACACCGCGTCGATCCCGGCCTGCATCCGCTCCGCGGAGTACGGCGTGCCGTCGCCCAGGCGCAGCGTCCAGGCCGTGGCGTACTCCTGGTGGTACGCCAGCTCCTTGACCCCCCGGGCGGCGACCGCCGCCAGCACCGGGTCCGGGTGCGCGCTGAGCGCCTCGTACAGGGCGGCGCGCGCGGTGGAGAACAGCAGCAGGCGGGCGATCGAGTACGCGAAGTCGCCGTTCGGCGTCTCCACCAGGCGGACGTTGCGGAACTCGTGCTCCTCGCGCCAGTACGCCAGGTCGTCCTCGGTGCGGCCGGTGCCGTCCGCCTGACCGGCCCGGGTGAGCAGCAGGCGGGCCTGGCCGAGCAGGTCGAGGCCCAGGTTGGCGAGCGCCACCTCCTCCTCCAGCTCGGGCGCCCGGGTGCACCACTCGATCAGCCGCTGCGCGAGGACCAGGGCGTCGTCGCCCAGCATCTGGCAGTAGGCGGCGAGGTCGGCGCCGTCCAGCCCGGCGGGCAGGTCGGTGTCCACGCCGAGCAGCGGGTCGGCGAAGCCCGTCCCGTACGCCCAGCGGCCCTCGCCCTCGGGGCCGGGGGCGGCGTCGGCGAGGCTCAGGTAGACGTGGTCGTCCTGGCCGCGGCCGGTGGTGGCGGTGGTGTGGTCGTGCACGGTGGCTCCCCCGTCAGATGTGCGGGACATCCTCGGGGATGTCGTAGAAGGTCGGGTGGCGGTAGACCTTGTCGCCGCTGGGCTCGAAGAACGGGTCGCGCTCGTCCGGGGTGGAGGCGGTGATCGCGTCCGAGCGGACCACCCAGAGGCTCACGCCCTCGTTGCGCCGGGTGTACAGGTCACGGGCGGCGAGCAGGGCCATCCGGTCGTCGGCGGCGTGCAGCGAGCCGACGTGGACGTGGTTCAGCCCGCGCCGCGGGCGCACGAACACCTCGTACAGCGGCCAGCCGGCCTTGGAACCGGTTGGGGAGCCCACCTGGGGGTCGGTCACTTTCCGTTCTCCTGTTCGCTCGCTTCGCTCACTTCGTGGCTTCGGTGGCTTCGGTGGCTTCGGTGTCGTCGGTCGCCTCGGCGGCCTCGGCCGCGCGCTTGGCCGCGCGCTTGGCCGCGTAGGCGACGGCCGCCTCGCGTACCCAGGCACCGTCCTCGTGGGCGGCGCGGCGGCGCTCGATCCGCTGGGCGTTGCAGGGGCCCTGGCCGTGGATGACCCTGGTCAGCTCGGACCAGTCCGGCTCGCCGAAGTCCCAGCCGCCGCGCTCCTCGTTCCAGCGCAGCTCCGGGTCCGGGAGGGTGACGCCCAGGTGCTCGGCCTGCGGGACGGTCATGTCGACGAAGCGCCGGCGCAGTTCGTCGTTGCTGTGCCGCTTGATCCGCCAGGCCATCGAGCGGGCGGTGTTCGGCGAGTCGGCGTCCGAGGGGCCGAACATCATCAGCGAGGGCCACCACCAGCGGTCCACCGCGTCCTGGACCATCCGGCGCTGGGCCTCGGTGCCGCGCATCAGCGTCATCAGCAGCTCGTAGCCCTGGCGCTGGTGGAAGGACTCCTCCTTGCAGATCCGCACCATCGCACGGGCGTAGGGGCCGTAGCTGCACCGGCAGAGCGGGACCTGGTTGCAGATCGCGGCGCCGTCCACCAGCCAGCCGATCACGCCGACGTCGGCGAAGGTGAGGGTCGGGTAGTTGAAGATCGAGGAGTACTTCTGGCGGCCGGAGATCAGCTTCTCGGTGAGTTCGGCGCGGTCGACACCGAGGGTCTCGGCGGCGGCGTAGAGGTAGAGGCCGTGGCCGGCCTCGTCCTGCGCCTTGGCGAGCAGGATGGCCTTGCGGCGCAGGGACGGGGCCCGGGTCAGCCAGTTGCCCTCGGGCTGCATGCCGATGATCTCGGAGTGGGCGTGCTGGGCGATCTGGCGGATCAGGGTGGCCCGGTACGCGTCGGGCATCCAGTCCCTGGGCTCGATCCGCTGCTCGGCGCCGACGACCGCCTCGAACCGGTCCTCCGGCGTCTGCGCGGGGGCTGCCTCGGCCACCTCTGCTGTCACCACGGTCCCCTCTCGCCATCCCCAACCGACTGACCGTTCGGTCGGTACCATTCTGCGTGGCGGGGCGGAGGGATGGCAAGGTGCGCACGCAACAGATAACAGCTGACAGATTTCAGAATCTGTCAGCTGTTATCTGTCGGCTGCACTCTGTTCGCTGTTCTCTGTTCGCTGTTCCCTGTTCTCTGTTCGCTCTCCTCGGCTACCTGTCCCCTGTTGCTTGTTGCTGTCCGCGGCCGCCGGCCGTCAGCGGCTCACCGCCGGCTCACCCCTCCGCGCGGTCGCGCAGGCGCGGCAGAGGCACGGCGAGCAGCCCCGCCAGCAGGGCGATCCGTGGCGCGATCTGGTCGATCCGGATGTGCTCGTGCCGGGCATGGGCCCCGGCACCCACCGCGCCGAAGCCGTCCAGGGTCGGGAGCCCGCGCGAGCCCGGCAGGTTGGTGTCCCCCGCCCCGCCCGCCGGAGCGCCGTCCAGTTGCTGCCCGAGCACCGCGGCCAGCGAACGCACGTGCCGCAGCAGCGGGTTGCCGGTCCGCTCGGGCCAGGCCGGACGGCTGGACAGCACCTCCGTACGGACCCGGGCGCCCGGACGCAGCGCGGTGAGCCGGGCGAGGTGGTCGAGCGTGCGGCGCTGCGCCTCGACGGTGGCGAAGCGCAGCCCCAGCTCGGCCTCGGCCCGGCCGGCGACCACGTTGGCGCGCGAACCACCACTGATCCGCCCGGCGTTGAGCTCCGTTCCGGGCTGGCCCGCGAGGCCGCGCACCAGCACGAGCTGGTCGACCAGTTCATCGACCGCGGACACTCCGTCATGGGCGTCGTTGCCCGCGTGCGCCTCACGGCCGGTCACGGTGAGCCGTACCCGGGTACTGCCGCGCCGGGCGGTCTTCAGCCGACCGTCGGGGTGCGGCGGTTCGAGCCCCAGCACGGCGGCGGCGCCGCGCAGCTGGCGCTCGACCAGGCGCCGCCCGTCCGGGCTGCCCACCTCCTCGTCCGAGACCACGACCAGCCGGACCGTCCGGTGCGGACGCTCACCGAGGTCCGCGAGCAGTGACAACGCCCCCTCCAGGATGGCGAGTCCGCCCTTCATGTCGACCACCCCGGGGCCGGTGAGCCGGCCGTCCTGTTCGGTCACCGGCCACTCCGCGAGGGTGCCGACCGGCCAGACGGTGTCGTGGTGCCCGACGATCAGCAGATGCGGCAGGGACTCGTCCCGGCCCTCCCACTCCAGCACGAGGTGGTCTCCGGCCGGCCCGGGCTCACGCCGGGCGGTGGCGCCGGTGGCGCGGAAGCCCGCCGCCAACTCCTCGGCAAGGGCGTCGAGTCGGGCAGCGTCACCGCTGGGTGACTCGATCCGCGCCAGGTCGGCGCAGCGATGCCGGACGGCTCCGGCGAGGGTACGGGCCCGGGCGCTGAGGGCCTGCGGCACACCGGGCAGCGCCGTGGTGACGACGGGAGCTCCGGGCGAGACGGTGGCGGCCGTGCCCGTCGTCGGCTTCGCCCCCACGGTCTTCGTCCCAGCGGTCTTCGCCACAGTGGTCTTCGCCACGGCGGCCTTCGCCCCTGCGGTGACGGCACCCGCCGTACCGGCCCCCGCGGCCTTCGCGACGACGGGTGCGGTGAGGGCGGACTTCGTGAGGCCGGACTTGGCGGCCGTGGCGGCTGTGGCGGTCGTGGTCCTGGCTGCTGCGGTCTTGGTTGCTGCGGTCTTGGCGACGGCTGCCTTGACCGCGGCGGTCTTCGCGGCACTGGACGCGGCCGCGGCGGCCTGGAGCGGAGCGGCGGGAACCGTAGCGGGCGGAGCCGCAGCGGCAGTTGCCGTGCCCACCGGGGCGACGGCGGAGGTGGCGGCAGAGGCCGCGGCGGAGGGGTCGGCGGCGGTGCCGGGGCCGGCGATGGTCCCGGGAGCGGGGGCCATGGCGGCACCCGAAGCGGCAAGCGCCCCGCCGTCGGCGGCGGCCGGAACGGTGGCCGGCGTCGGGTCCGGCTCCGCGGCGGCGCCCGGTACGGCGGGCGACCCGACGGTCTGCGGACTCAACGCTCGCCTCCGCGGCCGCCGCCGGTATACAGCGGCCGTACCGGCCGACCGATCCCGCCCGGGCACCAGGCCCGGCCGGAGCGCACCGGCCGGCCGGGCCGACGGGCGGCTCCCCCGATCGGCCCGTCTGGCCCAAGTACGGTGGAACGGTTGGGCGGCGTGCTTGGCATGTGCGTCCTCCTCGCTCGATCCGGTGGCCCCGGTCCGCCCGGAGCCCCGTGGACGGCGGCCTCCTGGCGGCGGGCGCAGTGGCCGGACCGTCGCAGGGAAGCCGAGATGTGAGCCTAGAAGAACCGTTCGGTTTCCTGCGAGGTGGCCCTGCTCCCAGCGTGCCGCTACCGGGCCCCGCTTCGGACATCGCCCGGCCGCGTTCGGCGCGGGCGCTCGGCGTGCGGGCCTGGATCGGCGCGCGGACGCGGTCGCCGGATCGCGCCCATCTCCACCATGGACCCGCCGCACCGGTTCGGCAGCGCAAACGGCCAAGGCACGGCATTTCCACGCCGGATGGGTGACAGCGGCTCAGCATGCGGTACGAACCGGGGGCACACGGCGGCTCAGGGAAGCCCGCTCCGACGCCCGCCCCGAATCCCGGGCGACATCCGGGGAACGCCTGCGTGAACACCGGTCGCTGCCGTGCCCCGATGTGCTCCACCGAGCCCTGCCGTGCCTCAGCTGCTCCCCCGGGGGCTCGCCGGAACGGCACCGGGGCGGAGTGGACGGCGCCCGAGCGCGAGCGTACGCGGACGTGCGCGGGCGCACCGGGCGCACGCGCGGCCCCCTTCGACCGTTCTCGTCCGTCCGCCCTCAGCCGCCGTCGCCCACCAGCCCGGCATCCCGTGCGAGCAACGCCGCCTGGACGCGGTTGCCGACTCCGAGCCCGGTCAGGATCCGGCTGACGTGCGCCTTGACGGTGCTCTCGCGCATTCCGAGCACGCCGGCGATCTCGGCGTTGGAGAGCCCGTCGGCGAGTTCGCGCAGGACGTCCGTCTCCCGCGGGGTGAGCCCGGCGACCCGGCCGCGGGCGGCCACCGCCCGTGGCGCTCCGACCCGGTGGTAGCGGTCGATCAGCCGCCGCGCCGCCGCCGGGTGCAGCATCCCCTGGCCGCCCGCGACGACGTGGACGGCCCGGGCGATCTCCGCGGGCGGGGTGTCCTTCAGCAGGAAGCCGTCCGCCCCGGCCGCGAGCGCCTGGTACACGTACTCGTCCAGGTCGAAGGTGGTGAGGGCGATGACCCGGGGACCGTCGGGCAGTTCGCGCAGCCGCCGGGTGGCGGCGATCCCGTCGAGCCGGGGCATCCGGATGTCCATCAGCGCGACGTCGATCCGTCGGCCGGCGGCCAGCTCGACGGCCTGCAACCCGTCGGCGGCCTCCGCGACCACGGTGAGCGCCGGGTCCTGCGCCAGGAGGTCGACCAGGCCGAGACGGACCAGCGCGTCGTCGTCGACCACCATGGTTCGGATCATGCGGCGTCCTCCGGGTGTGGCTCCGGCTTCGGTTCCCTGTCCATGTGCTCCGCCCGCTCTCTGTGCCCGGCGCGCTTCACCGGCATCGGCCCTACCGGCTCTACCGGCTCTACCGGCCGCTTCGGCTGGACCGGACTCCCCGGCCCTTGCACCCCGTGCGCCTCTCGCGCCTCTCGCTTCGATGGTCGCGCCGGTCCGTCACCACCGGCGGGGGCCGGGGCGGGCGCCGCTCTCGGCGGGCGGTCGGGCGCGGGCAACCGGGCGGCGAGGCGGAAGCCGCCGCCACCGTCCGGACCGGCGTCGAGGTGGCCGCCGAGGGCGTCGACCCGTTCGGCCAGCCCCACCAGCCCGTACCCGCCGCCGGTCGCCGGCTCGACCGGCGACGCCCGGCCCGGACCGTTGCGCACCTCGACCGTCGTCGCCGGTGCCCCGTAGCCGACCCGGACGGTGACGGGGGCCGCGTGCGCGTACTTGCGGGCGTTGGTCAGCGCCTCCTGGACCAGCCGGTGCACCGCCAGCCGGTGAGTGGTCGGGACCGTCTCCGGATCTCCGGAGAGGGTGAGTTCGACCTGCTGACCGGCCTGGGTCGCCTCACCGACGAGCTCGGTGAGGTCGCGCAGGGCGGGCGCCGCGACACGCCCGCCCTCGGCGGCCCCTGGAGCACCGTCCTGCGGGGCAGGAGCGGCCGGTGGGTCGGCGCGCAGCGCTCCCAGGACGTCGCGCAGGTCGTCGAGCGATCGGGCCGCGGTGGTGCGCAGCAGTTCGAGGCGGTGCGTCAGCCGGTCCTGGTCCGCGGCGACGGTGCCGGCCCTGGCCTGGTCGCGCAGCACCCCGGCGTGCAGGACCAGGAGGCTGAGCCGGTGGGCGAGCACGTCGTGCATCTCCCGGGCGATCCGGGCGCGTTCGGCGGCCCGGGCCTGTTCGGCGCGCAGCTCCCGCTCCCGCCGCAGCGCGGCGACCTGCTCGTGCAGGGTGCGGATCAGCACCCGTCTGCCGTGCAGCCACAGGCCGACCGCCAGGATGGCCGCCTGGACCAGGAGTTGGGAGCCGGTCGTGCCGGCCCACCCCACCAGCGAGTCCGCGCCCGTCGCGCTGGTGACCGCGATGACCGTGCCGCCCACCATCGCCTGGCCGGGCCGGCCGAGGTAGGCGAGGTGGAAGATGCTGAACAGACCGGGGAAGGCCCGGTTCAACAGCCCGCCCGTGAGGACCGGCAGCACGGCCGAGGCGACCGGGTAGCGGCGGGCGAAGAGCAGCGAGAGCGCGGCGAGCGCGGCGACGACCGCGCGCGGCAGGCGCAGCGGGCCGTCGGACCGCACCCACTGGATCACGGCCTCCTCGACGGCCAGGCCGAGGACGCCGAGCAGCAGCAACGTGTCCGTCCCCGCCCGGTGGTCCGGCCCGTACCATCCGAGCACACTCCTGCGCACGGCACTCCTCCTTCCTCTCCCTCGCTCCGGAGGCCCTTCGAAAGCGCTCCGGACGAAGCCCCCGGGAACGCTGCGGAAGCCCTCCGCACGTTCGCGCTTCCGCACGCCCGGCCTCGGGGACGTCGGGCTCGATGCTAGGGGCGCCCGGCCGCCGGACGCCCCTGTCTTCCGGCTAACCGCACCCTCGACTTTCGTCAGGGGTCGGCGCCGCTGACCGGCCGATCCGCTGCGACCGCGCCCTGCCTAGCGTCGACGGCATGACCACAGACCGGTTCCTCGACCGCCCGAACTCCCCTTCTCCCCCGTACGGTTCGCCCGCCGGCGGGGACCACCTGCTGTTCCTCTCGGAGGCGCTGCGCACCTTCCACGACACCGGCGCGCTGGCCCCGAGCGGGCCGGCGCTGGTGAACGCGCTGGTGGTGCCGGTCACCAGCCGTCCGAACCGACCGATCTCGGTGCTGGAGGTCGGCGCCGGTACGGGCGTGGTGACCCGTCGGCTGGCCCAAGTGCTGCGCCCCGGGGACCGGTTGCACGTCGTCGAGGCCAACCCGCGGTTCGCCGAACGGCTGCGGGAGGACCCGGTCCTGGCCGCGCGGCACCCCGGGGTCGGCCTGCGGCTGTCGGCCTGCCGGGTCGAGGAGCTGCCGGAGTGCCGCCCGCCGGCGCCGGAAGGGGACGGGGCCGAGGGCCGTGCCCAGCGGTACGACGTGATCGTGTCCGGGCTGCCGTTCACCAACTTCGAGCCCGCCCAGGTGCGCGACCTCCTCGACCTCTACCTGCGGCTCCTGGTGCCCGGCGGCGAGCTGACGTACTTCGGGTACCTCGGCACGACGACCGCGCGCACCCTCACCTCGGGCCCGCGCCGGGGCGCCCGCCACCGGGCGGTGGTCCGACTGCTGCGGCGGTTCGAGGAAGCGTACGGGCTGGGCCGGCGCACGGTGTGGCGCAATGTGCCGCCCGCCCGCGCCCACCTGCTCCGGGCACCGGGCGGGCGCGAGACCTGGTCGCCGGCCGCGACCCCGGCGGACGGAAGCCCCGCGGACGGGAACGAGACGGCGGACGGAAGCCCGGCGGCCGGGAACGAGACTGCGGCCGGACCAGCGGGCGGGCCCGCCCGGGCCGCCCGATGATGGACCGGGGCCGGCCCCGGCTCCGACTCTCCGGCAGTGAGGAGCCGCGATGACCCTCTCGGTACGTGACGTGGAAGCCCGGAACCGCTTCGAGGCCTGGGAGGACGACGAGTCGGCGGGCTTCGCCGAGTACCTGCGCATGGACCAGTTGGTGGTCTACCCGCACACCGTGGTCGAGCCCGCCTTCGAGGGCCGGGGCATCGGCAGCGCGCTGGCCCGCGCGGCCCTGGACGACGCCCGGGCCCGCGGCCTGTCCGTGCTGGCCACCTGCCCCTTCATCAAGGGCTGGATGCTCCGACACCCCGAGTACGCCGACCTGGCGTACGAGAACCGCGGCGGCGTCTCCGATTGACGGGCCGGCCCGCGGGCCGACGCAGCCGTCCGAACAGATGACAATCGACAGATTTCAACTTTCAGATAACAGACGACAGCGAACAGATTTTGAAATCTGTTCGCTGTCGTGCCATAGTGGCACTCGGGTCCCCCTGCCCCGTACCTCCCGGCACCGCACCCCTCCCCTGGAGCACCCGTGTCCACGTACACCCGCCCCGCCCAGCGCACCCTCGGCACCACCGGCCCGGTCACCTCGGCTCTCGGCCTCGGCTGCATGGGCATGTCCGACCTGTACGGCCCGGCCGACGAGGCCGAGAGCATCGCCACCATCCACGCCGCACTCGACGCCGGGGTCACCCTCCTCGACACCGGCGACTTCTACGGCATGGGCCACAACGAGCTGCTGATCCACGAGGCCCTGCGCGGCCGCGACCGCGAGAACGTGCAGATCAGCGTGAAGTTCGGCGCCCAGCGCGGCCCGGACGGCCAGTGGCTCGGCTTCGACGCGAGCCCCGCCGCCACCCGGACCGCGCTCTCCTACACCCTGCGCCGCCTGGGCACCGACCACGTCGACGTCTACCGCCCGGCCCGGCTGGACCCGAACGTCCCGATCGAGGAGACCGTCGGCACCATCGCCGACCTGGTGAAGGCCGGCTACGTCCGCCACATCGGACTCTCCGAGGTCGGCGCCGACACCCTGCGCCGGGCCGCAGCCGTCCACCCCATCAGCGACGTCCAGTTCGAGTACTCGCTCCTGTCCCGCTCGATCGAGACCGCCGTCCTGCCCGCCGCCCGCGAGCTCGGCATCGGCGTCACCGCGTACGGCGTGCTCTCCCGCGGCCTGCTCAGCGGCCACTGGGACCGGGGCCGCGCCCTCACCGGCACCGACTTCCGCAGCCACAGCCCGCGCTTCCAGGGCGAGAACCTGGACCACAACCTGGCGCTGGTCGAGGCCCTGCGCGAGATCGCCGCCGCCCGGGGCGCGACCGTCGCCCAGGTCGCCATCGCCTGGGTGGCCTCCCGCGGCCAGGACGTCGTCCCGCTGGTGGGCGCCCGCCGCCGGGACCGGCTGACCGAGGCCCTCGGCGTGCTGGACCTCACGCTGACCGCGGCCGACCTCGCCGCCATCGAGGCCGCCGTCCCCGCCGGCTCCGCCGCCGGCGACCGGTACGCTGCCGCACAGATGGCCCACCTGGACAGCGAGCGCTGACCGCACCACCCCGATCGCCGACCGCGCCGCCGACCGCACCCCGGTGCCGTCGCCGCACGGCGGCCGCACGACCCGACCGCACGACCCTAAGGACGGACCTCCCCGTGACCACGGACACCACACTCACCGCCGAGCAGATCCTGATCGCGGCGGAGGACGTCCTCCGGCGGTTCGGCCCGGCCAAAACCACCGTCGTGGACGTCGCCCGCATCCTCGGTGTCAGCCACAGCAGCGTCTACCGCCATTTCCCGAGCAAGGCCGCACTGCGCGAGGCGGTCACCGAGCGCTGGCTCGACCAGGCGCACCACGAGCTGGCGGCCATCTCCGACGAGGGCGGCCCCGCCGCCGACCGCCTGCACCGCTGGCTGACGACGCTGTTCGCGGCCAAGCGGAAGAAGGCGCTGGACGACCCGGAGCTGTTCGCCACCTACATGGTGCTGGTCGAGGAGAACAGCGGCCTGGTGGACGCCCACATCGACACCCTGGTCACGCAGATCGGGCGGATCGTCGCCGAGGGGATGGAGGGCAAGGAGTTCAAGCTCGCCCACATCCGCAACACCGCCCGCGCCGTCTTCGACGCCACCGGCCCCTTCCACGACCCGGCCTACGCGTCGACCTGGTCCACGGCCGGGGTCGACGACCGGTTCGAGAGCGTCTGGAAGCTCGTCCTCGGCGGCCTGAAGGCCAAGTGACCACCCACCGGTGACCGAGGCGCCGGCGAGCGGACCTCTCCACCGCCCGCCGGCCCCCGCCCCCTCCACCGGCCTTCCGCGCTCGGCCTTCGCGGCCGACTCCCTGGGCAGCCGCCGCGGTCGGCCTTCGCGCTCAGCGCCGGGCGAGGAAGCGGAGCACCCGCCAGCCGAGGAGCAGCACCATGGCGCCACCGATCGCCGAGACCCAGGTCGTGACGTCGAGGAAGCTCACCTTCACCGTCCCGTGCATCCAGCGCGAGACGATCCAGGTGCCGATGTAGGAGCCGGTGATGCCGATCAGGGTGCTGCCGACCAGGCCGCGCTCTCCCCTCGACATCGCCATCCGGGCCAGCGTCCCCGACACCAGGCCCAGCACGATCCACGCCATCCAGCTCATCCGCCGCCCCTTGCGTCATCGGTGTGCCGACCCCGTCGCGCCCCCGCCCGGGTCCGACCGGAAGGACGAACGGGGGGACCACACCGTTCCCCCGAACCGGCCGCCGGGAGCGCCGGAGCCGCGCCGAACCCGTCGGTCAGCGGCGGGAGTTGCCGAACAGCAGTCGGTAGATGATCAGCAGCACCAGGGCGCCGCCGATCGCGGAGACCCAGGTCGCCGCATCGAAGAAGTGCGCGGTGACCGAACGGTGCAGGAAGTGCGAAGCGATCCAGCCGCCGACGAACGACCCGGCGATGCCGATCAGGGTGGTCACGATCAGGCCGCCCGGGTCCTTCCCCGGCAGCAGCAGCTTGGCCAGCCCGCCCGCCAGCAGGCCCAGCACGATCCACGCGACGATGCTCATCCGTCGTCCCCTCCCCATCCGAGGCGTGACGGCCCCGTCCCGTCCGCACTACTCCCTACGACGCCGGCGGCCGGCACCCGGTTCCCACCCCGGGCCGCCGCCCCTTCCCACCACCCGGCTCGGCCGCCCGTGGCACCGGGACCGGCTCCGGCCGACGCGCGGGGCCCACCCGCGCGTGGCACCTGTCGGCCGGTCGCCCGGCACCGGAATACTGCGGCCATGCGCATCCTGATCGCCACCGCCGGCTCCCGGGGCGACATCGCGCCCTTCACCGGGCTCGGCGCCCGCCTGCGGGCGGCCGGACACCAGGTGGCCGTCGCCACCCACGACATCTTCGCCGAGTCGGTCCGGGCCGCCGGGCTGGAGTTCCGCCCGCTGCCGGTCGACCCGCGCGCCGAACTCGCGTCCGCCGAGGGCCGGCGCCTGCTGCGGGCCGGCGGCGGTCCGAGCGCCGTCCTGCACCTCCTGCGGCTCGGACGGAAGGCCATGCCCGCGCTCGGCGACGGCATCGCCGACGCCACGGCCCGCGGCGCCGACCTGCTGCTGACCACCAGCACCACCAGCGCACTCGGCCAGGCCGCCGCCGAGGCGGCCGGCATCCCCAGCATCGGGCTGTACCTCCAACCCCTCGCGCCCACCCGGGAGTTCGCGCCCGCCGTGACCGGCACCCGATCGCTCGGCCGGTCCGGCAACCTGCTCGCCGGGCACGCCGTCCAGACCGCGACCGACCAGCTGTTCGTCCCGGCAGTCCGCGAACTGCGCCGCCGGCTCGGGCTGCCACCCCTCGGCATCGCCCGGGCCCGACGCAACCTCCCCGTCCTGCACGGCTTCTCACCGCTGGTGGTGCCCCGGCCGACGGACTGGCACCCCCGCCTGGACGTGGCGGGTTACTGGTGGCCGGCCCGCCGACCGGACTGGCAACCCCCGGCCCGGCTGCTCGACTTCCTCGCCGCCGGGCCGCCGCCGGTGTTCGTCGGCTTCGGCAGCCTGGTCGTCCCCGACGCCGAGCGGCTCACCGCGACCGTCCTCGCCGCGGCCCGGGCCGCGCGGGTGCGCCTGCTCCTCCAGTCGGGCTGGAGCGAACTGACCGCCGCGGACTCGGAGTCCGTCCTGACCATCGGCGACACCCCGCACGACTGGCTCTTCCCCCGGACGGCCGCCGTGGTCCACCACGCGGGCGCCGGCACCACGGCCGCCGCCCTGCGCGCCGGGACTCCGAGCATCCCCGTGCCCGCCCAGCTCGACGCACCGTTCTGGTCCGCCCGCCTGGCCGCGCTCGGTGTCTCCCCCGGCGCCGTCCCCTTCCGCTCCCTCACCCCCGCCCGCCTCGCCGCCGCCCTCCGCCTGGCCCTCGACGACCACCGCTACCGCGCCCGCGCCCGGGCCCTCGCCGCCGAACTGGCCGCCGAGGACGGCGCGGCCAAGGTCCTCGCCGCGGTCGAACGGGCGGCGAACAGGTGACGGCAGACAGCCGGCAGAAGACAGATGACAGCTGACAGATTTCGAAATCTGTCAGCTGTCATCTGTCAGCCGTCCTCTGCTCCCGCTCCTCCCGCCCGAACACCCCGCTCAGTCCCAGGTACACCACGGCCGCCGCCGCCAGCCCGACCGCCCAACCGAAGTCGGCGAGCGGCCTGAGGACGGGGATCAGGCCGTCCGCCGGGAAGGGGCCCTGCTTCGCGCCCTTGGCATCGACGGCGGAGTACGAGCCGCCGACGGCCAGGACGCCGCCCACCAGCAGCGCCGCGACGGCCCGCCAGTTCCAGCCCGCCGTGTACCAGTACGCCCCGCCCGGGCGGTACAGCTCGACGACCCGAAGGCGGGTGCGGCGCAGCACCCAGTAGTCGGCGATCAGCACGCCGCCGACCGTGCCGAGCAGGCCGCCGACCACCCCCAGCCAGGTGAAGATGTACACGTGCGGATCGGCGATCAGCCGCCAGGGGAAGATCACGATCCCCACCACCCCGGTGATCAGCGCACCCGTGCGGAAGGTCACCAGGCGGGGCAGCAGGTTGGCGAGGTCGTAGGCGGGCGAGACGACGTTGGCGGCGATGTTCACCGACAGCGTGGCGACCAGCACGGTCAGCAGCGCGAACAGGATGCCGACCGGGTTCTCCATCCTGGCGGCCAGCTGGATCGGATCCCACACCGGCACCCCGTAGACCGCCTCGGAGCCCGAGGTGACCAGCACGGACAGCAACGCGAAGAGCGTCATCGTGGTCGGCAGGCCGAGGGCCTGCCCGCGCACCTGGGCCCGCTGGCTGCCGCCGAAGCGGGTGAAGTCGGGGATGTTCAGCGAGAGGGTGGACCAGAACCCGATCATGCCCATCAGTGCCGGGAGGAAGACCTTCCAGAAGCCGCCGCCCCACCCCAGCCTGGACGGCTGGTCGAGCAGCGGCCCGAACCCGCCCGCCTTGACGGTGATCCACCCCAGCAGCGCCAGCGCGCCGACGATGACGAACGGGGCCGCCCAGTTCTCGAACCGCCGCAGTGCGTCCATCCCGCGCGCGATGACGGCCATCTCGATCAGCCAGAACAGCAGGAAGGAGAGCCACTGCGTCCACGGGTAGCCGCCCAGCTCACCGGCCGTCCGCCAGGATTCGCCGAACAACCTGCCCGCCAGCAGGAAGATGCCCTCGCCGCCGATCCAGGTCTGGATGCCGAACCAGGCACAGGCCACCGCGGCCCGCAGCAGGGCGGGCAGGTTGGCACCGCGCAACCCGAAGGCTGCCCGGGCGAACACCGGGAAGGGGATGCCGTACTTCGTGCCGGCGTGCCCGGTGAGCAGCATCGGGCCCAGGACGACGAGGTTGGCGAGCGCGATGGTCAGCACCGCCTGCTTCCAGTCCATCCCGAGCGCGACCAGCCCCGAAGCCAGCGTCCAGGACGGGATGTTGTGGGCCATGCCGACCCAGAGCGCGAGGAAGTTGTACGTGGTCCAGGTGCGCCGTTCCACCGGGACCGGCCGCAGGTCCTCGCTGGTGAAGCCGTTGGGAGGCAGGTCACCGACGGCCGGGCCGGCCTCGGCCCGGCCGTCGGGGCGGCGCCGTTGCCTGCCGCCGCTGTCGCCGGTCGCGGTTTCGGTCACGGTCAACTCCCGTCCGCCGCGGCCGGATCCGCGGCTGGGCTCGGATGAGGTGCGGAGGCGGGCTCACGAACGGCGCGACGGGCCCGCCGTCACAGGTGCGGGATGACGTCCGCCCCGTACGCGTCGATGGTGGCCTCGATGGCGTCGTGCATGGCGTAGACGGCGAACTGGTCCACGCCGAGCGAGCGGAGCTCCGCCAGCCGGTCCCGCTGCGCCTGCGCCGGGCCGATGAGGCAGAAGCGGTCGATGATCCCGTCCGGGACGAAGGCGGTGTCCGGGTTGCCGGCCCGCCCGTGGTGGCTGTAGTCGTAGCCCTGGCGGTCCTTGATGTAGTCGGTGAGCGCCGCCGGCACCAGGTCGGAGTGCTCGCCGTAGTGGCTGACCAGGTCGGCCACGTGGTTGCCCACCATCCCGCCGAACCAGCGGCACTGTTCACGGGCGTGGGCGAGCGCCTCGGGCGAGTCGTCGGCCGTGACGTAGGCCGGGGCGGCCACGCAGACGGTGACGGAGTCCGGGTCCCGGCCGGCCTCGACGGCAGCGGACCGTACCGCCTTGACCATGAACTCGGTGAGGTACGGGTCGGCCAACTGGAGGATATAACCATCCGCTTGACGTCCGGTCAGCTTCAGCGCCTTCGGCCCGTACGCGCCCATCCAGATCGGCAGCGAGGCACCCTCGCGGACCCACGGCAGGCGCATCTCGGTGCCGTCCACCTCGGCGGTCCGGCCCTCGGCCAACTCCTTGATGGCGTACATGGCTTCGGACAGCCGGGCGAGGGTGGCGGGCGGCCGCCCGGCGACCCGCATGGCGGAGTCGCCGCGGCCGATGCCGCAGACCGTCCGGTTGCCGTACATGTCGTTGAGCGTGGCGAACGTGGACGCGGTCACCTCCCACGTCCGGGTGCCGGGGTTGGTGACCATCGGGCCGACGGTCATCCGCTCGGTCTCGGCGAGGATGCGGCTGTAGACGACGAAGGGCTCCTGCCACAGCACGCAGGAGTCGAAGGTCCAGCCGTGGCTGAACCCGGCCTGCTCGGCGCGGATCATCCGGTCGATGAGCAGCCGGGCGGGCGGGTCGGTCTGAAGGACGAGGCCGATGTCCATGAGGGGCTCCAGGTGACGGGGTTCGGCCGCCGCCGGTCGCCGGTCGGTTCGGGCGGCGACCGGGCGGACGGCGACCGGGCGGACGGCGACCGGCGTTACGACAGGCGGACGTTGGCAGGCCGGGCGGTTCAGGGGGCGCGGGCAGTGGGCTCAGAGCAGGTACTGGCAGGTGTCCCGGTGCAGGAAGGTGCCGTGGCCGGCCCGGCCGAGCCAGTCGCCGCCGTCCAGCACGACGGTGCCGCGCGAAATCACCGTCCGGGCCCGGCCGGTGAGCCGGCGGCCCTCGTAGGCCGAGTAGTCCACGTTCATGTGGTGGGTCGCGGCGGAGACGGTCTGCACCGCGGTGGGGTCGTAGACGACCAGGTCGGCGTCGGCGCCCGGAGCGACGGTGCCCTTGCGCGGGTGCAGGCCGAACATCCGGGCCGGGGTGGTGCAGGCGATCTCGACCCAGCGGCGCCGGCTGATGTGCCCGTCCACCACGGCCTGGTGGAGCAGGTCCATCCGGTTCTCGACGCCCGGCAGGCCGTTGGGGATCTTCGAGAAGTCGCCCCGGCCCAGCTCCTTCTGGCCGACGAAGCAGAACGGGCAGTGGTCGGTGGAGACCACCTGGAGGTCGTTGGTGCGCAGCCCGCGCCAGAGCGCCTCCTGGTGCTCGCGCGGCCTGAGCGGCGTGCTGCACACGTACTTGGCGCCCTCGAAGCCGTCGGCGCCCTCCTCGGCGAGGTTGTCGGTGGAGAGGAAGAGGTACTGCGGGCAGGTCTCGCCGAAGACGTTGAGGCCCGCGTCCCGGGCCGCGGCGAGTTCGGCGAGCGCGGCGGCTGCGGAGACGTGCACCACGTAGAGCGGGCTGCCGGCGACCTGGGCGAGCTTGATCGCCCGGTGCGTGGCCTCGGCCTCCAGCAGTTCGCGCCGGACCTCGCCGTGGTGGCGCGGAGCCGTCCGCCCGGCGGCGAGCGCCTGCTCGACCAGGACGTCGATGGCGATGCCGTTCTCCGCGTGCATCATGATCAGCCCGCCGTTGACGGCGCCGCGCTGCATCGCCCGCAGGATGCGGCCGTCGTCGCTGTAGAAGACGCCGGGGTAGGCCATGAAGAGCTTGAAGGAGGTGGACTCACCGGAGTCCACGAGGGCGTCCATCTCCTTCAGGACGGCGTCGTTGACGTCGGAGACGATGGTGTGGAACGCGTAGTCGATCGCGCAGTTGCCCTCGGCCTTGGCGTGCCAGGTGTCCAGGCCCTCGCGCAGCGAGCCGCCGACCGGCTGGACGGCGAAGTCCACGATGGTGGTGGTGCCGCCCCAGGCCGCGGCCCGGGTGCCGGTCTCGAAGGTGTCGGAGGCCGCCGTGCCGCCGAACGGCAGCTCCATGTGGGTGTGGGCGTCGACGCCGCCCGGGATGACGTAGTGGCCGGTGGCGTCGATGACGGTGTCGGCCGTCCAGGCCTCGGCGGCGGAGCTGCCGGTGGCGGCGAGGGCGGCGATGCGCTCGCCCTCGATCAGGACGTCGGCGTGGAGCTCCTCGGTGGCGGTGATGACGAGGCCGCCGCGCAGGACGGTGCGCCGGTGCGGGTCACGGGTGGTCATCGCGCTGCCCCTCACGCCTCGGCGAGCGGTCCGTAGGCGTCGGGCCGGCGGTCCCGGTAGAACGCCCACTGCCGGCGGACCTCTTCGATCAGGCCGAGGTCGAGGTCCCGGACGACGAGCTCCTCCTCCTTGTCGGAGGCGACGTCGCCGACGAACTGGCCGCGCGGGTCCACGAAGTAGGAGGTGCCGTAGAAGTCGTTGTCGCCGTACTCCTCGGTGCCGACGCGGTTGATCGCCGCGACGAAGTACTCGTTGGCGACGGCCGCGGCGGGCTGTTCGAGCTGCCAGAGGTAGGCGGACAGGCCGCGGCTGGTGGCGGAGGGGTTGTAGACGATCTGCGCGCCCGCCAGGCCCAGGGCGCGCCACCCCTCGGGGAAGTGGCGGTCGTAGCAGATGTACACCCCGACCTTGCCGACGGCGGTGTCGAACACGGGCCAGCCGAGGTTTCCGGGCTTGAAGTAGTACTTCTCCCAGAAGCCCTTGACCTGCGGGATGTGGTGCTTGCGGTACTTGCCGAGGTAGCTGCCGTCGGCGTCGATGACGGCAGCGGTGTTGTAGTAGACGCCGGTCTGCTCCTCCTCGTACACCGGGACGACCATCACCAGCCCGAGCTCGCGGGCCAGTTCCCGCATCCGGCGCACGGTCGGGCCGTCGGGGACGGCCTCGGCCCAGCGGTAGTGCTCGGCCTCCTGGACCTGACAGAAGTACGGGGAGTTGAAGACCTCCTGGAAGCCGATGATCTTCGCGCCCCGGGCGGCGGCCTCGCGGGCGTACCGCTCGTGGAGCGCGATCATGCTCTCCTGGTCACCGGTCCAGCGGGTCTGGACGAGCGCGGCCCGGACGATCTGCGACATGGTTACCTCCGCGACTCCGCGGCCCGGCCGTGCGGTCGGGCCGGCGGTCTGAGGGTTGACGAGGCGCGTCCCACCCGTGGATCCCGTCGGGGAACCACAGGATCTACGTGCGTAGAAGCGATCTGTAGACGGTAGGCCCGGCCTCGGTGGCCTGACAATACGTTGGCGCGATCGCATCCGGGGCGACCTGGTTCCCGGACACGCGGACAGTCCCGGGTGGGATGAACAGCTGATCTACCCCACCTGTCACCTTCTTACTCGTTCGGGTGAAAACCGATGCCCGGGGTGCGCAACCGGCAAGGGTGGGGTAAGACCCGCGTGGACATCGCGGTCGGTCTCCACGGAGCGTCAGCACGTCGTGGTTCCATGCGAGTTCAGCGGCTCGGTCACGGGGGATCGGGGCGGCCGAGCGGGGGTGACGACGACGGTGGTGGCGGATTCCGCGGCGGAGGCGGCGGGAACGACAGGCACGGCGGATACGACAGGCACGGCAGGTACGACAGGCACGGCAGGCAGGGCAGGCACGACGAAGGCGACGGGCACGGCGGGTACGACGGGTATGGCAGGAGCGACGGGCACGGCGAGCGCGGCACCGGTCGGGGTCCCGGTGGTGCGGCCGCCCGCTCTGCCCGCCTGGGCCGGCCTGCTGCTCGCCCTCGGCGCGCTCCTGCCGGTCGCCCTCGGCGGCCTGCTGTTCCACCGCCGCGCCCCGCACGTGCGGGACGTCGCCCTCCAACTGGCCGGTACCCGCGCGGCCGCCGAGGCGGTGGTCGGCGGGCGGGCCGCGGATCACCTGGCAGCGCTGCGCGCCGACGGCTGGCTGATCGGCGGCTAC
The DNA here is from genome assembly GCF_044391605.1 of Kitasatospora sp. NPDC018619. Taxonomy (NCBI): domain Bacteria; kingdom Bacillati; phylum Actinomycetota; class Actinomycetes; order Kitasatosporales; family Streptomycetaceae; genus Kitasatospora; species Kitasatospora sp. NPDC018619. The sequence continues at coordinate 324,015 of NZ_JBISAI010000001.1, read as the reverse complement.
GGGCTGACGCTGGTCGCCGCCGCGCTGGTCGGCGGCTACGTGCTCGGGCCGGTGCGCCGGCGGCGGCAGGCCCTCGCGCTCGGCGGCGCCGGGCTGCTCGCGGCCTGCTGCGACCTCGGCGAGGACGCGCTGCTGCGCGCGGGGCTCGACGGCCTCCGGCCGGGCGCGGGCGGCTCCGACGCCCCCTTCGCCGCCGCCACCGCGCTCGCCGCCGTCAAGTGGCTGCTGCTCCTGCCCGCCGGAGTGCTCGCGGCAGGGGTCCTCCTGGTGACCGCCACCCGCGCCGTGCGCGGGCTCCGGCCGGCGGGGGCGAAGGCCGGCGGCGCGGACTGCCCCGACCGCCCGGCGCTGATCCCGCCCTGGCCGGTCGCCGGCCGGCACGGCCCGGCACCGGCCGGCGCCCGGCCTGGCACCCCGCTCGCCCCCGCCGGCGCACCGCCGCCCGCTCCCGGCCCGCACGCCCACTGGCGCGACGCCGCCCGGGTGCCGCCCGGCCGCGAGCCCGCCGAGCTCGGCTTCTGCGTCTCCGGTGGCGGCATCCGCTCCGCCTGCGTCACCCTCGGCGCGCTCCAGTCGCTGCGGCCCTGGCTGAAACGCGCCCGCTACCTGGTCTCCGTCTCGGGCGGCGGGTACACCGTCGGGGCGTTCCAGCTCGCGCTCAGCGACTCCGCCCCCGGCGGCCCGGTGCACGCCGTCTCGGGCCTGACGGCCGACACCGTGCTGGAGCCCGGCTCCCCCGAGGAGGACCACCTCCGACGGCACGGCAAGTACATCGCCGACGGCGCCGGCGAGTGGCTGGTCGCCCTCGGGACGCTGCTGCGCGGGGTGCTGTCCGCCCTCACCCTGCTGCTCGCCGCCGTGCTGACCCTCGGCCTCGGGCTGAGCCTCTTCTACCGGGCCGTGCCGCTCACCGACCTGAGCCACCTGGCCGCGGCCGGGCTGCGCCACGCCGGCGCCGGGCCCGGGCCCCTGGGGTTCCGGGCGCCGGCCCTCGCCGCCTGCGGCGTCCTGCTGGCCTCGGCCGCCGGGTGCTGGCTGCTCTGGCTGCTGGTCTTCCCCTCGCTCGGCTGGCAGGCCGTGCTGCCGCGCGCGCTGCGCCGGGCCAACCTCGCCCTGCTCGGCCTCGCCGCCCTCCTGGCGCTCGGGGTGCTGGCGGTGCCGGGGCTCGCCTGGGGCGCGGTGCGGCTGCAGGACGCACTGGCGGCGGGCCCGCAGCTGACCGGTGCGGGCCTCGGCCTGACCGTGGCGCTCAGCTATCTGGCGCTGCTGGTCGGCATACTCTGGCGCGACCGCCGGGCGCCCGGGCGCGCGGCCCCGCGCGCCGCCGCGGGCCGGGCGGGCCGGGGCACGGCCGACGGAGCGCGCAGGCCCCGTGGCGCCGCCGGCCTCCCCCAGACGCTCGTGGTGTGCTCCGCCCTCCTGGTGCTGACGGCGGGCGCGCTGCTGGCCCTCGGCTGGGCGGTCGCCACCGGCTACGCCTGGCCGCCGGCCGTCCAGGTGCTGCTGCCCCTGGTACTGGGCGGGGTCGGGCTGAACCTCGACCAGACCTGGATGAGCCTGCACCCGTTCTACCGGCTGCGGCTGGCCTCGGCGTTCGCGGTCCGGCGGGCCACCGAGGGCGGCCGGTCGCTGGCCCGCCCGTACCACTTCTTCCGGGAGCAGACGTGGCTGAGCCACTACGGCGCCCGGCGCCCCGACTTCCCCCAGGTGATCTTCTCCGCGGCGGCCAACCTCTCGGGCAACTCCCGTACGCCACCGGGCCGTCCGGCGGTCTCCTTCTCGCTCTCGTACGACTACGTGGGCGGCCCGGACATCGGGTACGCCCGCACCGACCTGCTGGAGCGGCGCACCCGCCCGCACGTCGCCCGGGACCTCACCGTGCAGTCGGCGATGGCCGTCTCCGGTGCGGCCTTCTCCTCCGCCATGGGGCGGGAGTCCCGGGTCTACCAGCGGCTGTTCGCGGTGACCAACGCCCGGCTCGGCACCTGGCTGCCCAACCCGGCGGTGCTCGGCCCGGACTGGACGGGCGCGCCGGACTGGCGCCGCCCCGCACAGCCCGCGGTCCGCCGCCTGCCGTACCTCCTGCGGGAGCTGGTCGGGCGGTTCCCGGCCGACGACCGCTTCCTGCTCACCACCGACGGCGGCCACTACGAGAACCTCGGGCTGGTCGAGCTGCTGCGGCACCGGGTGCGGACGGCGGTCTGCATCGACGCCAGCGGGGACGCCGGCTACGCCGCCAACCTGGCCGCCGCGATCACCCTGGCCCGCGAGGAGCTGGGCATCGCCATCACCCTGCACCAGCCCGAGCTGCTGATCCCGGGCAGCGCCGCCGACCGGCCCGCCGAGGGCGAGGCCCGGGCCGACGGGCCGCCGCTGCGCGGGCTCGCGGCGCAGCTGTCCGCCCGGCTCTCGGCCCGTGCCGTCGTCACCGGGACCATCCGCTACCCGGACCTGGGCGAGGGCCCCGGGGCCGTCCGGCACGGCAGACTGGTCGTCCTCCAGGCGGTGCTGACCCCGGACATGCCGTACGAGTTGCACGCCTACGCGACGGCGAACCGGGCCTTCCCGAACGACCGCACCAGCGACCAGTGGTTCGACCACCAGCAGTTCGACGCCTACCAGACGCTCGGCCGCCACCTGGGGGAACAGGCCGCGCCGCTGATCGAGCAGGCGCTGGGCCTGGGCGAGCGGGCATTGGGCGAGCAGGCGCTGGGCGAGCAGGCGCCAACCGAACACGTGCCGGCCGATGCGCCGCCCGGCACCGCCGGGCCCGTGCCCGCGCAGCCGACGGGCACCGTCGACGCGCCCGGTCCGGCCACGGCCCCACCCGCGCCACGCCGCCCGACCGGCGAGTAGCAGCGGGGTGGCGGACCGGGGCGCAGGAGGCAGCGGCGGGCCCGCCGGACGGCGGCGGGCCCCGTTCGGCTTGACTTCGTCCGGTTCGCTCCGGAAGGATCCGGCACATGGAGACCGGCGCCACTCTGGTATGCCGCCTGCACGTCGATCTGCGACGCCAGGCGAGCTCCATCTGTGCCTGTTGACCTTGCTCTCCCCCGCCGGTCCCGCCCTGTGACGCCTGCCAGGGCCCGCGCCGCGCACCCGCAGTCCTGACCCCGCCCCGCCCCGGCGCACCCGTGCGTGCCCGGCCGATCCGTCGGCCCGTGCGCGTCCGACACTGCCGGACGGGCGCTTCCGCCGACGTTCCCGCCGCACCCGAGGACGCCCTCATGAGCCTGAGCCCGAGCATCAGCCCCGACACCGACCGCAGCACCCCCGCCCCGACCGTCCGTGGCGGCGCCGCGGGGCCGGTGAACCCCACGAGCTCCGCGGGACCGGTGAACCCCGCGAATCCCGCGGGCCCGGTGTACCCCGCGAACCCCGCGGGCACCTCCGAGCCACCACCGACGCCGCCGGCCGGGGACACCCGCGCCCCGCTCACCCCCGCCACCCTGCGGACCATCGTCCGCGAGCTGTCCGAGCGGCCCGAGGAGTGGATCCACCACGTGCGCCTCTCCACCGAGGAGCGCTGGTACCGGCGCCTGGTGGCGGACGACGACCACGAGGTCTGGCTGATCAGCTGGCTGCCCGGCCAGTCCACCGGCTTCCACGACCACGGCGGCTCGCGCGGCGCCTTCGCCGTCGCCCTCGGCGAGTTGGAGGAGCTGTCCCTCGGCGGGCCCGACCAGGGCCTGTCGATCCGCCGGATCCTGGCCGGAACCGCCCGGGCCTTCGGCCCCGACTACGTGCACGACGTGCGCAACACCGCGGTCGGCCCCGCCGTCACCCTGCACGCCTACTCCCCGCCGCTGGGCTCGATGGCGCACTACGACCTGCGGGCCGGCGGGCTCGTCCGCACCTCCGAGGAAGGACCTGACCAGTGGTGACCACGATCGACGACCTGGTGGAGCGGGCCCGCGCGGGCGTCCACCGACCGCGCGCCCGCGAGGCGTACCAGGCCCAGCTGGACGGCGCGCTGCTGGTGGACATCCGCCCGGCCGCGCAGCGGGCGGCCGAGGGGGAGATCCCCGGCTCGCTGGTCATCGAGCGCAACGTGCTGGAGTGGCGGCTCGACCCGACGGGCAGTCACCGGATCCCCGAGGCCACCGGCTACGACGTCGAGGTGGTCGTGGTCTGCTCCGAGGGCTACGCCTCCAGCCTGGCCGCCGCGTCCCTGCGCGAGCTGGGGCTGCACCGGGCGACCGACCTGGACGGCGGCTTCGTCGGCTGGGCGGCCGCCGGCCTGCCGACCCGTCAGGGCGGCTGAGTCCGCAGTCGCACCGCGTGCCGGGGCGGTAAATCAGGGACAGGAGATGATGCAGGTCATAGTCTGATCAGAGTTTCCGCCGGTCCAAAGCTGGGCAACCACGCGGGCGGAAGTACGCCCGGGCGCGTGAGACCGCCGCCACCGAACGACCCGAACGACCGAACGACCGACCCAGGCGCCGCCTCCCCGGGGCGCCCTGACGAGGAAACTCCACGTGATCAGATTCGAAGGCGCGGGAAAGCGCCACCCCGACGGCACGGTCGCCGTCGAGGGCCTGGACCTGGAGGTCCCGACCGGTCGGATAACCGTCCTGGTCGGGCCGTCCGGCTGCGGGAAGACCACCCTGCTGCGCATGGTCAACCGGATGGTCGAACCCACCTCCGGCCGGGTCCTCCTGGACGACACGGACGTCGCGGAGCTGGAGCCCGCCAAGCTGCGCCGGGGCATCGGGTACGTGATCCAGCAGGCCGGGCTCTTCCCGCACCGCAAAGTGATCGACAACATCGCCACCGTGCCGTACCTGCTCGGCTGGGACCGGAAGAAGGCCCGCGCCCGCGCCGCCGAGCTGCTCGAACTGGTCGGGCTCGCGCCGGAGACCGCCAAGCGGTACCCGTTCCAGCTGTCCGGCGGCCAGCAGCAGCGCGTCGGCGTGGCGCGCGCGCTGGCCGCCGACCCGCCGGTACTGCTGATGGACGAACCGTTCAGCGCCGTCGACCCGGTGGTGCGGGCCGGACTGCAGGAGGAGCTGCTGCGGCTCCAGTCCGAGCTGCACAAGACGGTGCTGTTCGTCACCCACGACATCGAGGAGGCCGTCCGGCTCGGCGACCAGGTGGTGGTGCTGCGCGAGCACGGCCGGATCGCCCAGCTGGCCGACCCGCACACCCTGCTGACCACCCCCGCCGACGAGGGCGTGGCCGCCTTCCTCGGGCGCGACCGGGGCCTTCGCGGCCTCGGCCTGCGCCCCGCGAGCGCCGTCGAGCTCCGCCCGGTGGACGGCGGACTCCGCTACGGGGGGTGGGAGTTGGCCCTGGACGACGAGCGCCGCCCGATCGGCTGGATCGACCGCGACGCCGTCACCGCCGAGTTGCACCCGGCGGCCGGCTTCCGCCCGGACGGCGACACGCTGCGCACCGCGCTGGACGCCGCCGTCCTCTCCCCCGCCGGGGTCGCCGTCGCGCTGGACGCCGACGGCCGGGTCAGCGGGACCGCCGACCGCGAGGCCGTCCTCGCCGCGCTGCGGCCGGAAGGCACGGGCGGCTCGACGGCCCTGACGGACCCGACGGCACCGAAGGCACCGAAGGCACCGAAGACCCTCGCGGACCCGAAGCCCCTGACGGACCCGGAGGGCCCGAAGGACGCCAAGGGCACCGACGGAACTGCCGGTACGGACGGAGCCGACGGTGGACGATGAACCGATCGTCCGCTGGTACTGGATCGGCGACCACCTCGGCTACCTCGGCCACCTGCTCGCCGACCACGCCCTGATCGCCCTCGTCCCGGTGCTCATCGGCCTGCTGCTCGCCGTCCCGCTCGGCCTGGCCTGCGCCCGCTACCCCCGGCTGTACCAGCCGCTGTCCGCCGTGTTCAACATCGTCTACGCGCTGCCCTCGCTGGCCGTGTTCGTGGTGCTGATCCCGTACACCGGCCTCGCCACCCAGGCCACCGTGATGATCCCGCTCACCTTCTACGCCCTCGCCGTGCTGCTGCCGACCACCGTGGACGGGCTGCGTGCCGTCCCGGACGCCGTCCGGCAGGCCGCCACCGCGATGGGCTACGGCCCCTGGCACCGCCTGACGTCCGTCGAACTGCCCGCCGCCGTGCCGTACCTGATCGCCGGCCTGCGGGTCGCGGCGGTGTCCAGCATCTCGCTGGCCAGCGTCGGCGCGCTGGTCGGCCGCGGCGGGCTGGGCTACCTGTTCGTGGACGGCTTCCAGCGCACCTTCCCGACCCCGATCGTGGCCGGGATCGTGCTGATCGCCGTCCTCGCGCTGGCCGTCGACGTGGTGCTGGTGGCCGCCCGGCGGCTGCTCGCGCCCTGGGCCGTCCGGGAGAAGGGGGCCGGCTCGTGAGCTGGTTGGACTGGCTGAGCGAGTTCTTCACCGCCCCGGAGCACCGCAGCGGGCCGGACTCGATCGTGCACCGGGTCTCCGAGCACCTGCTGCTCTCCGGCGAGGCGCTGCTGTTCGCCGCACTGCTCGCCGTGCCGCTCGGTCTGCTGATCGGCTACACGGGCCGGGGCGTCACCGTGGTGACCGCGCTCGCGGGCGCCGCCCGCGCCCTGCCCACCCTCGGCCTGGTGACGCTGGCGGTGCTGCTCGCCGGGGTCGGCGACACCGCGGTGCTGGTCCCGCTGGTCGCACTGGCCGCGCCGCCGCTCCTGGTGGCCGCCGTCGAAGGGGTGCGCGGCACCGACCCGGACGTGCGCGACGCCGCGCGCGGTATCGGGCTGACCCACCCCCAGGTGCTGCGGCAGGTCTGCCTGCCGTCGGCCGCGCCGACCCTGCTGGCGGGCTTCCGCACCGCGACCGTGCAGGTGATCGCCACCGCCACGGTGGCCGCCTACGTCGGGCTGGGCGGCCTCGGCCGCTACGTCATCGACGGGCTGGCGACCCGCAAGTACGCCGTCACCGTGGGCGGCGCACTACTGGTGGTGCTGCTCGCGGTCGCCGCCCAGCTGCTCTTCGCCCTGCTCGCCCGGTTCGCGCTCCCGCCCGGGGTGCGCGCCCAGCAGCGGCCCCACTGACTCCGCTTCCCCTCCTCTCCCGTTCCGGAAGGACATCTGTCACCATGTCGACATTCAATCGAAGCCGCCGCGCCGCGGCCCTCGGCGCCCTCGCCGCGCTCGCCCTCGGCGCCACCGCCTGCGGCTCCTCGGGCGGGGACCCGCTCGGCGGCGGTCCGAGCGCCTCGGCCCCGGCGGGCGGCTCGGGCGGCTCCGGGTCGACCGTGGTGGTCGGTTCGGCCAACTTCCCCGAGAACGTCCTGCTCGGATCGATCTACTCGCAGGCCCTCAAGGGCAAGGGCGTCAAGGTCCAGGAGAAGTTCAACATCGGCAGCCGTGAGGTGCTCTACGGGCAGTTGCAGAGCGGCAACCTGACCGTCCTGCCGGAGTACAACGGCTCGCTGCTCGCCTACCTCGACCCCAAGTCCACCGAGGTCACCACCCAGGACGTGAACGCGGCGCTCGCCAAGGCGCTGCCCGCCCCGCTGGGCCTGCTCGACTCCTCCCCGGCCGAGGACAAGGACTCCCTGAGCGTCACCCAGGAGACCGCCGACAAGGACAACCTCAAGAGCATCGCCGACCTCGCCGCCAAGGCCGGCGAGTTCACCATCGGCGGGCCTCCGGAGTTCAAGTCCCGCCGCGAGCAGCAGCTCAAGGACGTCTACGGATTGACGTTCAAGGAGTGGAAGCCCACCGGCGACGCCACCGCGAACGCGCTCAAGGACGGCAGCGTCCAGGTCGGCAACGTGTTCACCACCGACCCGAAGATCGCCCAGTACAAGCTCGTCCCGCTGGCGGACCCGAAGAACATCTTCGGCGCGCAGAACGTCACCCCGCTGGTCTACAAGGCGGGCGTGGACGCGACCGCGACGGCGGCGCTCAACGCGGTGTCGGCGAAGCTGGACACGGCCGGGCTGATGGCCCTGATGAAGCGCGTGTCGGTGGACAAGGAGGACCCGTCGGCGGTCGCCAAGGACTGGCTGAAGTCGAGCGGGATCGGCTGAGGGCCGCCCGGGCCGACGGCACGAGCGCGCGGCACTGCATGAAGGATGGCGGACCGGAGGAACCTCCTCCGGGCCGCCATCCGCGTGCCCGGGGAGCCTTCCCTTCCACGCCGCGAACATGACAGTCTGGGCGCCATGCGCACTCGTCTCCTCGCCGCCACCCTCACGGCACTCGCCGCGGTGAGCCTCGCTGCCTGCTCCAGCTCCGGTTCGGCCTCCGGCTCGGGGCGGCCCGCCTCCGCGGCCGACTCCCCCACCGCCGCCGCCACGGCCGGCACACCCTCCGCCGCCGCCGGCACGCCCGCGGCCACCGCCCCCGGCACGGCCGCCCCCACGGCCGACGGCGGCACCGGCACCCCCGCCCCCGACGCCGGGGCCGCTGACGCCGGCACCCCGGGCGCCCCGGCACCGGCCAAGCCCGCCCCGCCCGCCGACGCCGGACTGCCCGCCAAGCCGGGCGCCGATGCCACGGCCAAGCTGGTCGCCGCACTGGACGCGATCGACCCGGGGATCGTCGGCGGCAAGCCGGACCGGGCCGTGGACCGGGCGCGCAACCAGTGCCAGTCGATCTACCAGTTCCCCAAGGACAAGCAGAAGCTGGTCGACCTGGCCAACCAGCGCTTCACCTCCGCCGACCACCCGCAGGGCTTCGGGCCGGAGGCCTCCGCCAAGATCAACGAGGCGCTGCTCGCCACGCTCTGCCCGCCGTCCCGCTGATCCCACGGCCCGTCGGCCCGTCGACTCGCCCGGCACGCCCGGCACGCCGGGGCCTCCCGGCCCTCGGTGCCCGGATCGACAGGCCTTCTGGTCGCCGGCCGCCGACCTGCGGCACCATGAACCGCCCGGTGTCCTGAGCGCCGGGCCGCCGTGGCCGCGCCCCTTCCCGGGTGCGCGGCCACGGTCTTCTCGTCTCCGGAACGGGCCCCGCCCACCGCGTACCCGCCCCCTGCGCGTCGCCACCCGCCGTCCGCCCCCTTCCGCCGTGCGGGCCGTATGCTGACGAACTGTTAGGTCTCTTGACAGACCAGTGGTCTAGTCCAAACATAAGCATGTCGATCCGACCGGGATGCACTGTGGGGGTGTGACCACCGGCGGCTGAGGCACTGCCCTGCCATGCTCCGCACCACCCCCGCTCCGTACGGCGCGCGCACCCGCACGCCGCCCGCGTCCACGCGAGCCGGTGGGCCGTCGCACGCCCGCACCCGCACCCCCGCAGTCCCGCACCCCCGTACTCCCGACATCCGACCCGGCCCCAGGCCCCCGGCCGACCCCACACGGCCACCGCCCGGACCGGTCGGAGATCCCCAACGTCCTGCCCCACCAAGTCTGTTGGAGAATCCATGCGCCTCCGCCGAACAGTCCAGGCCGTGCTGACGGCCTGCGCCACGCTGGCCGCCTCGGCCGGCCTGGTCGCCGCCGGGACGAGCTCCGCCCAGGCCGCCACCCCGCTTCCCAGCCGGGTCTTCGCCCCCTACTTCGAGGCCTGGACCGGCCAGAGCCCGGCCCAGCTGGCCGCGCAGTCCGGCGCCAAGCACCTGACCATGGCGTTCCTCCAGACCGCCACCAAGGGCTCCTGCACGCCGTACTGGAACGGCGACTCCTCCATGCCGGTGTCCTCCTCGACCTTCGGCGCGGACATCGCCACCATCCGCGCCAACGGCGGGGACGTCATCCCGTCCTTCGGCGGCTACACCGCCGACAACACCGGCACCGAGCTGGCCGACAGCTGCACCGACGTCAACCAGATCGCGGCCGCCTTCGAGAACGTGATCACCACCTACGACGTCAGCCGGATCGACCTCGACATCGAGGACAACTCGCTGACCAACAGCGGCGGGATCGACCGCCGCAACAAGGCGATCAAGCTCGTGCAGGACTGGGCCGCCACCAAGGGCCGGACCATCCAGTTCTCCTACACCCTGCCGACCACCACCTCCGGGCTGGCCGACAGCGGCCTCGCGGTGCTGCGCAACGCGGTCAGCAACAACGCGCGGATCGACGTCGTCAACATGATGACCTTCGACTACTACGACAACGCCACCCACGACATGGCGGCCGACACCCAGACCTCCGCGCAGGGCCTCTACAACCAGTTGGCGAAGCTCTACCCCTCCAAGACGCCGGCCCAGCTGTGGGGTTCGATCGGGATCACCGAGATGATCGGTGTCGACGACTTCGGCCCGGCCGAGACCTTCACCCTGGCCAACGCCAACACCGTGTACAACTGGGCGGTCTCCAAGGGCATCAACACGCTGTCCTTCTGGGCCCTCCAGCGCGACAACGGCGGCTGCCCGGGCACCAAGGGCAACGACAACTGCTCCGGGATCGCCCAGAACACCTGGGACTTCACCCACATCTTCGCGCCGTTCACCAGCGGCTCGACGGTGAACAACGACTTCTCGGTGTCGGTCAGCCCCAACTCCGCCACGGTCGCGGCCGGTTCGTCCACCTCGGCGACCATCGCGACGGCCGTGACGGCGGGCTCGGCGCAGAACGTCAACCTCACGGTCAGCGGCGCGCCGGCCGGCGTCACCGCCACCGTCACCCCCGGCAGCGTCACCGCCGGCAGCAGCGCCACGCTGAACATCAGCACCGCCTCCTCGGTGACGCCCGGCAGCTACCCGATCACGGTCACCGGCGCGGCGGCCTCCGGCAGCCACACCGGCACGTTCACCCTGAACGTCACCGGCACCCAGCCGGGCAACGACTTCTCCGTCGCCGTCAACCCGAACGCCGGTACGGTCGCGGCCGGTTCGTCCACCTCGGCGACGGTCTCGACGGCCGTGACGGCGGGCTCGGCGCAGAACGTCAGCCTCGCGGTCATCAGCGTCCCGCTGGTCGGCATCAACGCCTCCGTCACCCCCGGCAGCGTCACCACCGGCAACAGCGCCACGCTCAACATCAGCACCACCTCGACCGCGACGCCGGGCACCTACCAGCTCGGGGTCACCGCCACCGGGCCGTCCGGCAGCCACACCGCGACCTACACGCTGACCGTCACCGGGACCGCCCCGGCGACCGGCCTGGTCAACGGTGACCTGGAGAGCGGCACCCTGGCCCCGTGGACCTGCCAGAGCGGCGGCGCCGTGGTCTCCACCCCGGTCCACGGCGGCTCCAAGGCGCTGCAGGCCGCGGCCACCGCCGCGCAGACCGGCGAGTGCTCGCAGACCGTGACGCTGAAGCCCAACACCAGCTACACCCTGAGCGGCTGGGTGCAGGGCAGCTACGCCTACGTGGGCGTCAGCGGCGGGGCCACCGCCAGCGCCTGGACCAGCTCCTCCGGCTGGACCAAGCTGTCCGTCCCCTTCACCACCGGCGCCAACGGCACCGTCACCGTGTACCTGCACGGCTGGTACGGCCAGGGCAACGTGTACGGGGACGACTTCTCGATCGCCTGAGCCGGGCTCGGGTGACGAGTAACCGATGACAGATGACAGCTGACAGATTTCAACATCTGTCAGCTGTCATCTGTTTACCGTTGGCTGGCTTCCGTTCGCGGGCTCCTGTTCGCGGACTTCCCTTCGCGCGAGCAGTCGTCCGGCCGCCCGCCCGCCCCCTGTCAGCCGCCCACCGCCCGCATCCGCTCCGGCCGGCACAACGCCAGGTAGGCCGCCGTCGCCAGCACCCCGCAGACCAGGACCACCAGCGCCAGCAGGACCGCCGACGGCCGCCCGCCGAGGCTGCTCAGCGGCGCGACCACCGCACCGCACAGGAAGTTGCCCGTCCCCAGCAGCGCCGCCGCGGTCCCCGCCACCTGCGGCTCGACCAGGCCGAGCGCCTGGGCGGCGGTGTTCGGCAGCAGCACCCCCAGGCTGCCCATCATCACGAACAGCGGCGGGCAGAACCCGGCCAGCCCGAAGTCCCACACCGTGGTCAGCAGCACCAGCGCCACCCCCGCCGCGACCGCCGCCGCGAGGCTGCCCAGCATCAGCGCCCGCTGGGTGAAGCGCGGCGCCAGCAGGCGCCCGTTCACCTGGGTCATCACCACGATCGCGAACGAGTTCAGCCCGAACAGCAGGCTGTAGGTCTGCGGCGAGACCTGGTACACGTGCTGGAGCACCGTCGACGACCCGCTGATGTAGCCGAAGAGCGCCCCGAAGGCCAGGGAGCTGGTCAGCGCCAGGCCGAGGAACGGCAGGTTGCGCAGCAGCCGCCCCATCGTCCGCAGGGCCGCGCCCACCCCGCCGCGGTCCCGGGTCTCCGGCGGCAGCGTCTCGCGCAGCATCCCGAACGAGACCAGGGTGAGCAGCAGCCCGAGCGCCGTGAGCACGCCGAAGGTGCCGCGCCACGAGGTGAACCGCATCAGCTGCGCACCGATGATCGGGGCGAGGATCGGTGCCAGCCCGGATATCAGGGCGATCGAGGCGAGGAAACGCAGCAGCGCGACGCCCTGGAAGCGGTCCCGGGAGACGGCCCGTCCGATCACCAGACCGGCGGAGCCCGCCGCACCCTGGACGAAGCGGGCGGCGATCAGCACCGGCAGGTTCGGCGCGACCACGCACACCACGCTGGACAGGGTGTAGAGGACGAGCCCCGCGAGCAGCGGCAGGCGGCGCCCGTAGCGGTCACTGAGCGGCCCGAAGAACAGCTGCCCGACCGCGACCCCGAACATCGAGAAGGTCAGGGTGAGCTGGACGGCGGCCGGCTGGGCGGCCAGGTCGTCGGCGATCGCGGGCAGGCTCGGCAGGTAGAGGTCGGTGGTGAGCGGGCCGAGCGCGGCGAGGCCGCCGAGGACGGTGATCACGGCCCCGCCGGTACGGGCCCGGCCGACGGCGGGCGCGGGTGCGGGCTCGCCGGGTGTGTCGGAGGCGGCGGAGGTTGCGGCAGTGGCGGCGGACGCGGGGGCGGCAGCGGCGGCAGCGGTCGACGTGTCGTCGGTGGGGCCGACGGTCGGGCCGGGCATGGTTCTCCTAACGGACGGGCGGGCGCGGGGTTCGTTCGCGCTCCGTCCTACCGCAGCACCGTCCGGTTCCGACAGCGGGGGTGCGTGCTGTTCGACCGTGCGGGCGTGTACGGGCGGCTCGACCGCCGCCGGTTTCCCGCCCGCGCACGACGGCGGCCCGCCCGCACCCTCCGGTGCGCGACGGGCCGTTCGCTTCCCTGCCGGGAGTGCCCGGCAGTGCCCCGCCGTGCCCGGCACTGCCCCGGGGTGCCCCGGCGCACCCAGGCGTGCCCCGGAGCGGGCAGGGGCCGCCGGGGCGGGTCGGCCGGGCTCAGCGCTTGGCGACCTGCTCAGCGCGCAGCGCCGCCTGCACCGCCGCGCCGTCCTGCCAGGCGTAGAGCTGGTTGCCGCTCAGTGCGACGTTGTAGTGCCCGCAGGTGCCGGTGGCCTTGGAGGCGACGTTCTCGGGGAACCAGCCGGCCTTGAGCGACTCCGGCACCGGGTGCGCGCTCTTGCCCGGCAGCCCCGCCGTGCAGCCCACGGGCAGCCGCCCCTCCGGGAGGGTGGCGCGCAGCAGGCGGTCGTCGCCCGTGGTGGACATCAGGTACTTCACCCCGGAGGCGTTGTCGGGCAGCCAGTCCGGCATCGACCGGCGGTCCGCCTTGGCCTGGGTGCCGGTCTCGTAGGAGGCCTGCTGCTGGTGGTGCTCGTCGTACCAGTCGGACACCCGCGGGCCGATGGCCACGGCCGCCACGGCGACGGCCATGCCGGTGCCCGCGACCCCCAGCGCGACCTTGCTCACGATGCCCTTCATGCCCGACTGTCCTCTCCGTGTCGTGACGGGTGCGGCCGCGGCCGCTCGTCTCCACTGTCGGCGGCCACCCCCACGGCGCCACCGGGCCGGGCGGCGGCTTCCGCCGTCCGGTGTAACCATCGTGGCCCGTCCCGACCCGTCGGATCGTCACCACCAGGTCGAGATCTCGTCTCCGACCCACGGGGTATCTCCTCCACCTTCAGGCGTACGTCTTTCGGCGGAGACCCCCGGAGACCCCCAGAACCGCGGCTCCGGGCCCCTCGGGTTCGGGTACGTGCCACTCCGGCGCTCAGGTTGGCATGCCCGGGTCGAGCACGGCCCGAGCCCCGATCGAGCCTCGCTCAAGCCCGGCGGTACCGCAGCCCGGCCTGCTGCACCCGGAGCACCGGCGCACGGCTCGCGCCCGCCGGCACCGCTTGCGCACCGGAGCCTCCCGCACGGCTCGCGCCCGCCGGCACCGCTTGCGCACCGGAGCCTCCCGCACGGGTCGCCTCCCGCGCCGGGCCGTTCCGCGCCGGGCCGTTCCGCAGTGGTCGCCGCCCGGAGCGCCCGGGGTCAGTGCGACGCCGCCACCACGGGCCGGGCCACCGGGAACGGCCGGCCGTCGAGGGTCCAGTGCGGGTCGATCGGGCGCAGCAGGGAGGCGTACACCTGCGCGGCGACGTCCGGGTGGCGGATCTCGCCGGCGGGCGGACCGGCCGGGATGTCGTGCCCCGCGCAGGCGACCCAGGCCGTCCGCTCCTCGACCGTACGGCCGCCGTGGCCGCCGGCGTCCACGTGCCCGTGGTCGGTGACGACGATGACCGTCCACTGCTCCTCGGCGTGGGTCGACCGGCCGCGGACGGCGTCCAGCAGGCGGCCGAGGCGCTCGTCGGCGGTGCGCATGGACGCGCGGTACTCGTCGCCGCAGCCCAGGAAGTGGGCGGTCTCGTCGACGGCGCCGAGGTAGACGAAGGAGGCCTCCGGGTCGGCGGTGCCGAGGACGTGGACGGCCTCCCGGGTGACCTCCTCGTCCACCGCTTCCCAGGCCTCGGGGGTGTCCTCGGCGGGGGCCACGTAGGACAGCCGGCCGGGGGCGCGGAACAGCGGGCCGCCGGACTCGTTGATCATCAGCGGGTCCCAGCCGGCCGCGACGAAGGTGCGGCGGCGGTCGCCGCGCGCGAGGCGGGTGGCGAAGTCGGGGAACACGTCGAGCCGGTTGCCGCCCAGGTGGTTGCCCCAGACCCCGTGCTTGGCGGGCTCCACGCCGGTCACGATGGTGGCCCAGCACGGTCCGGACATGGTGGGCGTGGTATCCGCGACGGTGACCGGCACCAGGAACCCGGCCTCGGCGACCTCCCGCAGGCGCGGCATCGGCACCTGCGCCAGGTAGTCGTGGCGGACGCCGTCGATCCCGACGACGAGCACGCGGGGGCGGGGCCACTGGGCAGCGGACATGGCGGGGGTTCCTTTCGGTCGTGCACACCCGGCCGCGCCCGCCGAGGGCGCCGCCGACCGCGCCATGCTTCACCTGCCGCCGTACCGGCCGGCGTCGCACCGTCGAACGGAAGGTGTCCGCGGGGTGTCGGAAGCGGAGGGTCCGCAGGTGGGCTGCCGGTGCGGGGCCGACGGGGTCAGCCCGCCGCCGGGCGGAACTCGTGGACGACCTCGATGCGGCCGACGAGGTGCCGGTTGAACTCCTCCAGCTCCTCGGCGGGCACCCAGAGCTCGAGGATCGTCCGGCCGCCGGCCTGCCGCACGGGGTAGCGGGCGAGGAAGGCGGTGTCGACCTCGAAGCGGGTGACGTAGCCGACGCCGGAGGCCGGCACGTTCCAGTCCCGGGCGATCCGGATCGCGTAGTCCTCGTCGAGGACGGGGTAGAAGATCGGCTGCTCGGGCAGGCGGGGCGGCCAGGCACGCCGGTCGGCCGCCACGACCAGCGCCAGCTCCTCGGGGCCGGTGGGGCGCCAGAGGGTGGTGGTCGGGGGCGGCGTGGGGGTGTACGGGCCGGTGGACACGACGGGGACGGTAGCCGGGCCGCGACGGGCCCGGCCACCGGTTTTCCCGGCCGGGCGGTCCGGGCGGCGGCCCGTCAGCGGTAGGCGGCCTCGCCGGTGATGGCCTCGCCGAGGACCAGGGTGTGGATCTCGCTGGTGCCCTCGTAGGTGAGCACCGACTCCAGGTTGTTGGCGTGCCGCAGCACCGGGTACTCGGTCGTGATGCCGTTGGCGCCGAGGACGGTCCGGGCGCTGCGGGCGATCTCCAGCGCGGTGCGGACGTTGTTGAGCTTGCCGAAGCTGACGTGCGGCGGGCGGGCCGCGCCCTTCTCCTTGAGCCGGCCGATCCGCAGGGCGACCAGGTAGGCCTTCTCGACCTCCAGCATCATCTCGACCAGCTTCTGCTGGGTCAGCTGGAAGCCCGCGATCGGGCGGTCGAACTGGATCCGGCTCTTGGCGTAGTCCAGAGCGGCGGTGTAGCAGTCGCGGGCGGCGCCGACGGTGCCCCAGAGGATGCCGTAGCGGGCCTCGTTGAGGGAGGAGAGCGGTCCGCGCAGGCCGACCACCCCGGGCAGGACGGCGTCGGCGGGCAGCACCACGTCGTCGAAGGCCAGCTCGCTGGTGACGGAGGCCCGCAGCGAGAGCTTGCCGTGCACGTCGGTGGCGGTCAGGCCGCGGGTGCCGCGCTCGACCAGGAAGCCGCGCACGCCCTCCTCGGTCTGCGCCCAGACCACGGCGACGTCGGCGATGCTGCCGTTGGTGATCCACATCTTGGTGCCGGACAGCACCCAGTCGCCGCCCTCGCCGCCCTTGCGCACCGCCCGGGTGCGCATGTTGGCCGGGTCCGAGCCGAAGTCCGGCTCGGTGAGGCCGAAGCAGCCGATCAGTTCACCGGCGGCCATGCCGGGCAGCCAGCGCCGCTTCTGCTCCTCGGAGCCGAAGGCGTGGATCGAGCGCATGGCGAGCGAGCCCTGGACGGAGACGAAGCTGCGCAGCCCCGAGTCCGCCGCCTCCAGCTCCATGCAGGCCACCCCGTACGCCACCGCGTCGGCGCCCGCACAGCCGTAGCCGTCGAGGTGCATGCCGAGCACACCCAGGGCGCCGAGCTCGGGGGCGAGCTCGCGGGCCGGGAAGGCCCCGCGCTCGAACCACTCGCCGATGTGCGGGCGGATGCGCTCCTCGGTGAACCGGCGGACGGTGTCGCGGACCAGCCGCTCCTCGTCGGAGAGCAGGTCGCCGACGGCGAGCAGGTCGGCCGGGTCGATCCGGGTCGGCTTCGCCATGGAGACTCCTTGTACGGTCGGCGGAACGCGGAATACCGGCGAGTATTCCGCACCCGGCCATCTGGCGGACCGGCACGAACGAGTGAGGATGACGACATGTCCGACGGCACGTACACGGTCGCCGAGGCGACGGCCCAGGAGTTGGACGGAGCGGCGGAGGAGTTCGCCGGGCTGCTGGTGGAGACCGTGCACGACGGTGCCTCGGTCGGGTTCCTCGCCCCGTTGCCACCGGACGAGGCGGCGGCGTGGTGGCGGACGCTCGGCCCGGACGTCGCGGCCGGCCGGCTGGTGGTGTGGACCGCCCGGCACCGGGCCGACGGACGGCTCGCCGGCACCGTGCAGCTGCGGCCGGCCACCGCCGCGAACGGCCGCCACCGGGGCGAGGTCGCCAAGCTGATGGTGCACCCGGCGGACCGCGGGCACCGGCTGGCCGGGCGGCTGCTGGCCGCGCTGGAGGAGCGGGCGGTGGAGCTGGGCATCCGGCTGCTGGTGCTGGACACCGAGACGGGCAGCCCGGCCGAGCGGCTGTACGAGGGGGCGGGCTGGACCCGGGTCGGCTCGGTGCCGGACTTCGCGGCCGACCCGACGGGCGCGCTCCGGCCGACCACCATCTTCTTCAAGTCGCCGTCGGGCCAGGGGCAGGAGAAGGTCTGAGACGGACCGCGAAGCCACGGGAGCAGGAGCAGCACATGGCACGTTGGGCGCTGGTCGTCGAGGAGACGGTGGGTACCGGCAACGACCGGACCTGGGGCAGCAAAGTGCTCGCCGAGGTCGAGGGCAGCCGCGAGGAGGCCGTCGACGAGCTGAGGCGGCTCGTCCCCTCCTACACTCCGCAGCACCCCTTCAACAGCCGTCGGCGGACGCTGCTCCGGGACGGGGACACCTACCTGCTGATCTCCCAGGGGAGCCTGCGCGACTACCACTGCGTGTTCAGGGTGTGGGAGCTGCTGTGGGACAGCAAGCGGCCGGAGGTGCAGGCGGATCGGCTGGCCGAGGGGGACGGGGAGTACGGGGGCGCCGCGAACGGATGACGGCCGACGGGGCCACGGCTAACGGATGACAGCTGACAGATTTCAAACTCTGTTATCTGTCATCCGTCGGCTGTCCGCTGTCATCCCTCGCCCCATCCCGCCCAGGCGCGCCCTACGTCAACAGGCCGTCCAGGAAGGGGTTCCCGAACACCCGGTGCGGATCGTGGCGGTCCAGCACGGCGACCGCCTCGTCCCAGCCGGGCCCGCCGCCGGCCCGCAGGCTGTCGGGGATGACCCGGCCGATCAGGTCGGGATCGGCCCAGCCCGCGGTGTCGGTGTAGGCCCAGCCCTTGGACCATTCGACCCGCAGCCCGGCCCGGGTGCCGTCGAAGGTGCGCAGCAGCCACTGCTCCGACTCCCTGGCGAAGCGCTCCAGCCCGGGCGTGCCGGGGAAGGCGAGCACGTCCAGCCAGACGGCCGTGTCCCACGCGGGGCGGTCGGCGCGCGGGCGCAGCGCGGACAGCAGCGGGGGCCGGGCGCCGGGGACGCCGCAGGAGGCCGGGTCGTCCAGGCCGGTGACCCGGATCTCCACCGCTCCGTTCACCGGGAACTCCCCCCTGGCACGGTAGGCGGCGAGCAACTCGCGGTAGTAGGCGGCGAATTCGCTCACCACCCACTGGAGGTCGGCGCGCCTGGTGAGGATCGCGTAGCCGTTGGCGGTGACCCGCAGGGTGGTCGGGCGGACGTAGTGGAGCAGGGCGCGGGAGGGGCCCCAGAGGTCGGAGTGGAGTCCGCCCGCGAGCAGGTGGGTGAGCACGTCGCCGCCGAGCAGCCCGCGCAGCAGGTCGCCGGAGAGCAGGAGGTCGGTGAGGTCGCCGGTGAGCCCCAGCTTCGCGACCAGGTACTGGAGTTGGCCGAACAGCGGGGCCGAGGCCCAGGCCCCCTTGACGATCTCCCCGGCGAGCCGGGCGACCGGTTCCGGGATGCTGTCCGAGAAGGGGTAGTTGTAGGGGTGGTCGACGGCGAGGGAGGCGATCGGCTTGGTCGGGGTGATGGTCCAGGTCTTGAGCCAGGGGTACTCGGTGTAGGCGAACCAGATCGCCTCGACCCGGCCGTCGCGGTCCACGAAGTCGGCGAGGGTGCGCGGGCCTCCCCCGCCGCCGGGGATGCCGCCCAGCACTCCCCCGGGGACACCGCCCCCACCGGTGCCCGGCCCGGCACCTGCCCCCGGGCCCGGGCGGGCGAAGAGCTCGCTCGCCGGGATGTCGAGCCGGCTGACGCAGCGCAGCGGGCGGTCGGCGCCGGCCCGCAGCACCACCTCGGTGAGGAAGGCGCGGCCCAGGTGCACGAGGAAGGCCGCGCTGTCGGCCTCGGAGCGGTCGAGGGTGCGCAGCGTGTAGCGGCCGGTGGACGGGTCGAGGACGACGGCGGTGAGCCGGACCACCTGGTTGCTGACCGAGCCGTAGCCGTGCCCCTCCGGCCGGACCTCCCCGGCGGCCGGGACGGCGGTGCCGTGGCCGCCGATGGCGAGCACGCCGCCGACGGTGATCTCGCCGGGGGCCGGGCAGGCGGTCAGGCCGAGGCCGCGGTCGGCCAGGTGGGCGAGCAGGGCCTCCATGGTGGCGCCGGTCTGCACCCGGACGGTGCCGGGCGAGTCGGCGCTGATGGCGGTCAGGTGCCGACTGGTGTCCAGGAGCAGGACCCTGGCGCTCTCCGGGGTCCCGGCGGCGACGGTGAGCGGCGCCCAGGTGTGCCGGTAGCCGGAGGCGCGCAGCCGCCAGCCGTTGGCGTGCGCCCAGTCGGCCAGGGCCGGGACCTCCTCCGGGGTCCGGGGCGCGCAGGTCCACAGCTGGTCGGTGCGGATCTCGCCGGACCAGTTCTGGAAGACCCGCTGGTAGAGCTCGGTGCCGGCGGGCAGCCCGGGCGGTACGGGCGCGGCGGCCGCGGCGCTGTCCGGGCCGATGGTGCCGCGCAGCAGCCAGGCCGCGCCGCCGAGCAGCGCCGACGCGCCCAGCAGTCGGCGCCGGGTGAGGCCGCCGGGGGTGCTCCGCCCGGCTCCCTCCGGGTCTTCCGGGCCATCCGGGCCTTCCGAGGTGGCGGCGGCCTCCGTACGGGCGTCCGCCCGGGTCCTGGTGGGCGCCACCCCCTCCGCTGCCGCCCCGACGCCGGTTCCGCCCGTCGGACCGCGTCCTGTGGTCATCCGTCCGTCCCCCTCGCACTGGTCGCCCGGAGCCGGGCTGCGGCGATCCGGGCCGGCCGGATTCCGCCCGGCCCGGTCTGGAGCGTAGGGAGGGGTGCACGACCGTTTGAGGCGCCTGCCGCCGATCTCACTCCTTCGGGTGAGATCGGCCCGGTCTTCGCCCGGATCCCCCTCCAGGCCCTGCTCTTCTCCGGGGCTCGCTTGCCCACGTCCTCGGCGGTGCATAGGTTGATCATGGTCGTCCCGCTCCGCCCCGCTTCGCGCCCGCCCAAGCCCGTCCCGTTCCGTTCCGCCCGCCGCTGGAGGCCCTGCCGTGCCCTCGTCCGCGAACCCGCCCGTGCCCGCGCCCCCGGCGCCCCGGGCGGCCGGAGGCCCCGCGACCGGACCGCTGACGGTCGCCGTCGCCCAGCCCGTCTGCGCCCCCGCCGGCCGTCCGGAGACGGTGTCCGACAACGTCGCCCGGCATGCCGAGGCGGTGCGGGAGGCCGGCACCCGGCTGGTGGTGTTCCCCGAGCTGTCGCTGACCGGCTACGACCTGGCCGCACCGGCCGTCGACCCGACGGACGACCGCCTCGCGCCGCTGGTGCGGGCCTGCGCCGAGGCCGGTGCCGTCGCCCTGGTCGGGGCACCGGTCGTCGAGCCGGACGGATGCGAGTCCATCGCCACGCTGGCGGTCTCCGGGGACGGCGCCGAGGTCGTCTACCGGAAGATGTACCTGCACGGTGCCGAGGTGAACCGTTTCACCCCCGGCGGGGAGCCGGTCGTCCTGGAGCTGGACGGCCTGCGGCTCGGCCTCGCCGTCTGCGCGGACGCCTCCGAACCGGCACACGCCGAGGCGACGGCCGCGCTCGGCATCGACGCCTACGTCGCCTCCACCCTCTACGGCCCCGGCGCCGCGCAGGCCGAGCGCCGGGACGGCCACGTCCGCGACCGGGCCGCCGCCCACGGGGTCTGGTGCGTCCTGTCGACCTGCGCCGGGGCCACCGGCGAGTACCCGGACAGCTCGGGCGGGTCGGGCGTCTGGGCCCCCGGCGGCAGCCGCGTCGTCCAGGCCGGTACCGCCCCGGGCGAGCTGGTCCGTGCCGAACTGGTCCCCGCCGGGTCGGTCCCTGCCGGGTCGTTCCCCGCCGATCCGGTGCGCGCCCAGCCGGTGCACGCCGAGCCGGTCCGGCAGTAGCGGCGGGCCCGCGGCCCGCCCCGACGACGGGTGATCCGGCCCCGGCTCGGAACCGGATCACCCCGATCGGAAATACCCGGGCCCCGCTCGCGGCTGTGGTGGTCGAAGATCCGTCCCGGGCCCCGTCGGGGCCGTACAGGAGGTGCAGCGCGCGATGGGTGGCGAGCGGGAGCAGTCGCAGGAGTACCGGATCGAGCACGACTCGATGGGCGAGGTCCGGGTGCCGGCCGACGCGAAGTGGCAGGCGCAGACGCAGCGGGCGGTGGAGAACTTCCCGGTGTCCGGACAGCGGCTGGAGCGGGCGCACATCGCCGCGCTGGCCCGGATCAAGGCCGCCGCGGCCCGGGTGAACGCCCGGCTCGGGGTGCTGGAGGAGGACACCGCGGAGGCGATCGCCGCAGCGGCCGAGGAGGTCGCGGAGGGGCACTGGGACGACCAGTTCCCGGTGGACGTGTTCCAGACCGGCTCGGGCACCTCGTCCAACATGAACACCAACGAGGTGATCGCCACCCTGGCCGGGGAGCGGCTGGGCCGGCCGGTCCACCCGAACGACCACGTCAACGCCAGCCAGTCGTCCAACGACGTCTTCCCGTCCTCGATCCACATCGCCGCCACCGCCGCCGTCACCCACGACCTGGTCCCGGCGCTGGAACACCTCGCCGAGGCGCTGGAGCGCAAGTCCGCCGAGTTCGCCCGGGTGGTCAAGTCGGGCCGCACCCACCTGATGGACGCCACGCCCGTCACGCTCGGCCAGGAGTTCGGCGGCTACGCGGCGCAGGTGCGGCACGGGCGGGAGCGGCTGCTGGCCACCCTCCCCCGGGTCGCCGAGCTCCCCCTCGGCGGGACGGCGGTGGGCACCGGCATCAACACCCCGCCCGGGTTCCCGGCGGCCGTCATCGCGGAGGTCGCCCGTGCCACCGGCCTGCCGCTGACCGAGGCCAGGAACCACTTCGAGGCGCAGGGCGCCAGGGACTCCCTGGTCGAGCTGAGCGGCCAGCTGCGCACGGTGGCGGTCGGGTTCACGAAGATCGCGAACGACCTGCGGTGGATGGGCTCCGGTCCGCGCACCGGGCTCGGCGAGATCAACCTGCCGGACCTCCAGCCCGGTTCGTCGATCATGCCGGGCAAGGTGAACCCGGTGCTGCCCGAGGTGGTGCTGATGGTGGCGGCCCAGGTGGTGGGCAACGACACGACGGTCACCCTGGCGGGCGCGAGCGGCAACTTCGAGCTGAACGTGATGCTCCCGGTGATCGCCCGCAACGTCCTGGAGTCGGTGCGGCTGCTCGCCAACAGCGCCCGGCTGCTGGCCGACCGGACGGTGGACGGCATCACCGCCAACGTCGAGCGGGCCCGGGAGTACGCGGAGTCCTCGCCCTCGGTGGTGACCCCGCTGAACCGCTACATCGGCTACGAGGAGGCGGCGAAGGTCGCCAAGCAGGCGCTGGCCGAGCGCAAGACGATCCGTCAGGTGGTGCTGGAGCGCGGCTACGTCGAGCAGGGCAGGCTCACCGAGGAGCAACTGGACGAGGCCCTGGACGTGCTGCGGATGACCCACCCGTAGCGGGAGCCCGGCCGCAGGACGTGCACCGGGGCGCGGGTCCAGGACATGCGCCGGGGCGCGGGCACGGCACCTCGTCGGGGCGCGGGCCCAAGGCGTGCGCCGGGGCGCGGCGGGCGGTCACGCCCTCCGCGCCCCGACACGGGCTGCGGGGAAGATCAGCCCTTGGCGCGACCGGCCCGGCCGCGCCGCATCGATGCTCCGTTCGACGTCATGGTCGCCATCGAGAGCGCCGCGAGACCGAGCAGGAACATCACGGCGCCCACGATGATGCAGGTCACGATGTTCTTGCCGTGTGCGACGGACCCGGAGACGACCCACGGGGAGATGATCGTCCAGACTCCGAGCGCGGCGGCCGCCCAGGCCCGCGCATGGGTGCGCTCGTAGGCCGATCCGTAGCCGGCCATCAGGGCCGTGTAGGCCAGACCCACGATCAGGCAGGTCACGGTGAGGGTGCTGTAGGCGGTGAAGCCGACGATCCATGGCGATGCCGCCAGGAAGAGGCCGGCCAGGACTGCCAGGGCTTCGACGCCCTGGGCTCGGGG
Organism: Kitasatospora sp. NPDC018619; assembly: GCF_044391605.1. Taxonomy (NCBI): domain Bacteria; kingdom Bacillati; phylum Actinomycetota; class Actinomycetes; order Kitasatosporales; family Streptomycetaceae; genus Kitasatospora; species Kitasatospora sp. NPDC018619. The sequence goes on along the minus strand of NZ_JBISAI010000001.1, from coordinate 300,619 downwards.
GGTCGAGGTGACCCGCTCGTAGCGTTCGCGCAGTTCGACGATGTCCGGATGGTGCTCCATGCCCGTGGTCGGGATGTGGGTTGCCACCGATACCACCTCCTGTGGTCGGGACCCGGTAAGGCGCTTGTCCCGTACCCATTCTGGCGCTTATCGACCGTTTTGCACCTGATGGTACGGATTGCGCGATAACCATCCGATCACGCCGGTGAGCTGCGTCTCAACCGGCCGGGTCGCCATTGCCTATGCAACTCGTTGCATAGCAGGATGCGGGCCATGGCACTGGAGCACGCGATCCTCGTCTCGCTGCTGGAGCAGCCCGGCTCCGGCTACGAGCTGGCCCGGCGGTTCGACCGCTCGATCGGTCGCTTCTGGACCGCCACCCACCAGCAGATCTACCGGGTGCTGCGGCGGATGGAGGCGGACGGCTGGGTGGCCGCGCAGGAGGTCGCCCAGGACGGGCGCCCGGACAAGAAGGTCTACTCGGCGGCCGAGGCCGGACGGGCCGCGCTGGCCGACTGGCTGCGCGAACCGGTCGAGCCGGAGACCGTCCGGCACGAGCTCGCGGTCAAGATCCGGGCCGCCGCCTTCGACGACCCGGCCGCGCTGATCTCCGAGGTCGAACGGCACCGCGAGGGCCACGCCGCCCTGCTCGCCCGCTACCTGCACGGCGAGCGGCGCGACTTCCCCGACGACGACCCGCTCGACGCCCGGCAGCAGCTGCAGCACGTGGTGCTGCGCGGCGGCATCGAGTACGAGCGGATGACCCTCGCCTGGCTCGACGACGTGCTCGCCACCCTGCGCCGCCTCGCCGCCGCACCGCCGACGGGCTGACGGCCGACCGGCAAGCCACCGCGACGGCTGACCCACGGCCGACCGGCTGGCGGCCGGCCTCCGCTGCCCGCCCGCCACTCCTCACACCCTCGACCCCGGGAGTCCCTCGATGCTCTTCAACCCGCGCAGCTACGACCCCGCCCAGTTCGACGAGCCGACCCGCCGGCTGCTGCGTGCGACGGTGGACTGGTTCGAGTCCCGCGGCAAGAAGGCGCTGATCGACACCTACATCGACCGCAGCTGGTACGCCGACTTCCTGGACTTCGCCGCGAAGGAGGGCCTGTTCGCGGAGTTCCTGACCCCCGCCGCGGCCGACCCCGACAAGCGCTGGGACACCGCGCGGATCGCCGAGCTGAACGAGATCCTCGGCTTCTACGGCCTCGGCTACTGGTACACCTGGCAGGTCACCATCCTGGGCCTCGGCCCGGTCTGGCAGAGCGGGAACGAGGCCGTCCGCGCCCGCGCCGCCAAGCTGCTGGCCGAGGGGCACGTCATGGCCTTCGGCCTCTCCGAGCGCACCCACGGCGCCGACATCTACTCCACCGACATGATCCTCACCCCGGACGGCGAGGGCGGCTTCACCGCGACCGGCTCCAAGTACTACATCGGCAACGGCAACGTGGCCGGGCTGGTCTCGGTGTTCGGCCGCCGCTCCGACGTCGAGGGCCCGGAGGGGTACGTCTTCTTCGCCGCCGACAGCCGGCACGACGCGTACCACCTGGTCAAGAACGTCGTGAACGCGCAGATGTACGTCAGCGAGTTCCGCCTGGAGGAGTACCCCGTCCGCGCCGAGGACGTGCTGCACACCGGCCAGGCCGCCTTCGACGCCGCGCTCAACACCGTCAACGTCGGCAAGTTCAACCTCTGCACCGCCTCGATCGGCATCTGCGAGCACGCGATGTACGAGGCCGTCACGCACGCCTCGAACCGGGTGCTGTACGGCAAGCGGGTCACCGACTTCCCGCACGTCAAGCGGGAGTTGACCGACGCGTACGTCCGCCTGGTGGCGATGAAGCTGTTCAGCGCGCGGGCCGTGGACTACTTCCGCACCGCCTCCCCCGAGGACCGCCGCTACCTGCTGTTCAACCCGATGACCAAGATGAAGGTCACCACCGAGGGCGAGAAGGTCATCGACCTCATGTGGGACGTCATCGCCGCCAAGGGCTTCGAGGCGGACACCTACTTCGACAAGGCCGCCAAGGACATCCGGGGCCTGCCGAAGCTGGAGGGCACCGTCCACGTCAACCTGGCACTGATCCTCAAGTTCATGGGCAACTACCTGTTCGCCCCGGCCGACTACGCCCCGGTGCCGACCCGCCTGGACGCCGCCGACGACGCCTTCCTGTTCCGGCAGGGCCCGGCGCGCGGCCTCGGCGCGATCCGCTTCCACGACTGGCGCGCCGCCTACGACCGCCACGCCGCACTGCCGAACGTCGCCCGCTTCCGCGAGCAGGCCGACGGCTTCTGCGCGCTGCTGCTCGAGAACGCGCCGAGCAAGGAACAGCAGGCGGACCTGGACTTCCTGCTGGAGATCGGCCAGCTGTTCGCGCTGGTCGTCTACGGCCAGCTGGTGCTGGAGCAGGCCGAGCTGACCGGCCTGGACGCGGACGACCTGGACCGGATCTTCGACGCGCTGGTCCGCGACTTCTCCGCGCACGCCACCGAGCTGCACGGCAAGGCCTCGGCCACCGAGGAGCAGGCTGCCTGGGCGCTGGCGAACGTCCGCCGCCCGGTCGCCGACCCGGCGCGGGACGCCCGGGTGTGGGCGCGGGTCGAGGCGCTCTCCGGCGCGTACGAGATGCGGCCGTAGGGCGGGCCACAGGACCCCGGGGGTGCCGGTCGGCGGGCCGGCACCCCCGGTTCACCTCTCCGGGGAGGCCCGGCCGTCGCCGAGGCCCGTGTCGCGGGCCCGGGCGACCGCCTCGGCGCGGTGGCGACGTGCAGTTTCTCCAAGATGTGGGTGATGCGGTTGCGGACGGTCTTTTCCGCGACCACCAGCTCCCGGGCGATCCGCCGGTTGTCCAGCCCGCTCCGGCGGTGACGTAGAGGGCGTGCTCGACGCCGTCGGCGGCCACCTCGGCGCTCCGGCCGGGGGGCGAGTCGTTGCAGGCCGACGCCGCCCAGCGGCCCGGCGAGCAGGCGACCCGGCAAGCAGGCGGCCGGGGTCGACGGCGCCTCGGCGGTGCAGGTCGGTGAGGACGGTGCCCGACATGACGGGCGCTCCTTCCGGTCGCGGGCGGGCTCTTCGGCCCGCCGCCGGTTCCACCGTGCGCCGCCCCGCTCCCGTCCGCGTCCCGGCCCCGCCCCGCCCCCCCACTGCTCGACGCCCCGTCCCCGTGCGCGCCGCCCCCTCCCGGCGCCCGAGGCGGCGCTCTCGGCGACGACCGCCCCGAGCCGGCCGGAAGGACGTACGGTGGAAGCGGAGGCCGTGTCATGCACGTCACCGGAACCCACTTCACCCGTTTCTCCGACCGCACCGACGCGGGCCGACGGCTGGCCGCGCGCCTGGGCCACCTGGGCGGTCCCGACACCGTGGTCGTGGCGCTGCCGAGGGGCGGCGTGCCGGTGGCCGCCGAGGTCGCCGCGGCGCTCGGGGCGCCGCTGGACATCTGCGTGATCCGCAAGCTCGGCGTGCCCCGCCAACCCGAGCTGGGCATGGGCGCGATCGGCGAGGACGGCGTCCGGGTGCTGAACGAGCAGGTCATCCGGCTCGCCTCGGTCACCGACCGGCAGCTGGCCGAGGTGGAGCGGAGCGAACGCGCCGAGCTGGCGCGCCGGGCCCGCCGCTACCGGGGCGACCGCCCGCCCACCGACCTGCGCGGACGCACGGTGGTCGTGGTGGACGACGGCATCGCCACCGGATCGACCGCCCGGGCGGCCTGCCGGATCGTCCGGGAGCGCGGCGCGGCGAGGGTGGTGCTCGCGGTGCCGGTCGCGCCCACGGACTGGGCCGAGCGCCTGGAGGAGGTCGCCGACGAGCTGGTCTGCGTGGACACGCCGTCCCCGTTCTACGCGATCGGTGAGTTCTACGCCGACTTCTCGCAGACCGAGGACGCGGAGGTGCTGCGGCTGCTGGCCGCGGCCCGTCAGGACCCGCCCGAAGCCCCCGCCGGGGTCGACCGCGAGCTGCCGCTGCCCGTCGCCGGGGTCCGGCTCACGGGCCGGCTGACCGTCCCGGCCGGCGCGCGCGGGGTCGTCCTCTTCGCGCACGGCAGCGGCAGCGGCCGGCACAGTCCGCGCAACCGGCACGTCGCCGAGCACCTGAACCGCACCGGGCTGGCCACGCTGCTGTTCGACCTGCTCACCGAGGCCGAGGAGCCCGACCGGCGGAACGTGTTCGACGTGGCGCTGCTGGGCGGCCGGCTGAGCGCCGTCGCCCGCCGGCTCGGTGCGGCGGCCGACGGCCCGGACGCCGCCGTGCCCGAGACCCGGGGCCTGCCGATCGGCCTGTTCGGCGCCAGCACCGGCGCCGCGGCCGCGCTGCACACCGCCGCCGAACTGGGCCAGGAGGTGCGCGCCGTGGTCTCCCGGGGCGGCCGCCCGGACCTCGCCCCGTCCGAGACCCTGGCCCGGGTGCACGCCCCGACGCTGCTCGTCGTCGGCTCGCTGGATCCCGCCGTGCTCGACCTCAACCGGCAGGCCCGCAGCCGGCTGCGGTGCGAGACCGGGCTGGCGGTGGTGCCGCACGCGACCCACCTGTTCGAGGAGCCGGGCGCCCTGGACCGGGTCGCCGAGCTGGCCGCGGACTGGTTCGTCCGCCACCTCCCGCGCCCCACCGGCCCCGCGAGCGCGTGACCGCCCCATTGCGCATACGTCGTGCTCCACCCCCGGTCGGCAACGCATTTTGCCCAGCGGGAGGCGGGATTTCCTGACCAGCTTGTACACATTGAGCAGTCAAAAACCGACCTGTTGCCCAACCCCTCCGACAGGAGCAAGCTCTCCGCAACCACACCGCCCACCCGTTCGCGGTGCGGTCGCGATCCAGCGGAAGCCTCGACGGCGAGGCCCGAAGTGGAGGAACGAGCGATGACCCCGCAGACCCCCGCCCTTGAGTTGACCCCCGAGGAGCGCGAGGCCGGTCTTGACGCCGACCAGCTGCGCCGCCTCGTCGGCCTCGTCGAGCACGACGCCGCCGCCGACCCGTTCCCGGTGACGGCGCAGGACGCGGTCGTCTTCGTGGTCGGCAACGCCACCCAGACGGCCCAGTTCTACCAGGTCGTCTTCGGCATGGAGCTGGTCGCCTACTCCGGCCCCGAGACCGGCCGCCGGGACCGCAAGGCCTACGTGCTCCGCTCCGGCTCCTGCCGGTTCGTGATCAAGGGCGGCGTCCAGCCGGACAGCGCGCTCCTGGACCACCACCGCCGCCACGGCGACGGCGTCGTCGACCTCTCCCTGGAGGTCCCGGACGTCGACAAGTGCATCGAGCACGCCCGGGCGGCCGGCGCCACCGTGCTGGAGGAGCCGAACGACGTCTCCGACGAGAACGGCACCGTGCGCCGCGCGGCGATCGCCACCTACGGCGAGACCCGCCACACCCTGATCGACCGCTCCCGCTACCACGGCCCGTACCTGCCGGGCTACGTCGTCGCGGAGAGCCGGGTGACCCACCCGGAGGGCTCGCCCAAGCGCCTCTTCCAGGCCCTCGACCACGCCGTCGGCAACGTCGAACTGGGCCGGATGGACGAGTGGGTGGCGTTCTACAACCGCGTCATGGGCTTCGTGAACATGGCCGAGTTCGTCGGCGACGACATCGCCACCGAGTACTCCGCCCTGATGTCCAAGGTCGTCGCCAGCGGCAACCACCGGGTGAAGTTCCCGCTCAACGAGCCGGCCATCGCCAAGAAGAAGTCCCAGATCGACGAGTACCTGGAGTTCTACACCGGCCCCGGCTGCCAGCACATGGCGCTCGCCACCAACGACATCCTCACCACCGTCGACGTGCTGCGCTCGCGCGGCGTGGAGTTCCTCAACACCCCGGACGCGTACTACGACGACCCGGAGCTGCGGGAGCGGATCGGCAAGGTCCGGGTGCCGATCGAGGAGCTGAAGAAGCGCGGCATCCTGGTCGACCGCGACGAGGACGGCTACCTGCTGCAGATCTTCACCAAGCCGATCGGCGACCGCCCCACCGTCTTCTACGAGTTCATCGAGCGGCACGGTTCGCTCGGCTTCGGCAAGGGCAACTTCAAGGCGCTCTTCGAGTCCATCGAGCGCGAGCAGGACCGACGCGGCAACCTGTGACCCTCGGAGAGCTCTGACGAACGGTCGAGGAGGACCACGGAGATGGCGTACTACCGGCAGCTGGGCAGCATCCCGCCCAAGCGGCACACCCAGCACAGCACCCCCGAAGGCGGGCTGTACTACGAGGAGTTGATGGGCGAGGAGGGGTTCTCCTCGGACTCCTCGCTGCTCTACCACCGGGGCATCCCCTCGGCGGTGGTCAACGCGGTGCCGTGGGAGCTGCCGGACCAGTCCACGGTGCCCAACCATCCGCTCCTCCCCCGTCACCTCAAGCTGCACGAGCTGTTCGCGGACCAGGACTGGAAGTCCGCGGACGTCGTCGGCAGCCGCCGGCTGGTCCTCGGCAACGGCGACGTACGGATCTCGTACGTCGCCGCCGGGGCCCCGAGCGAGCTCTACCGCAACGGGCTCGGCGACGAGTGCGTGTACGTGGAGTCCGGCTCCGGCACCGTCGAGACGGTGTTCGGCTCGATCGAGGTCGGACAGGGCGACTACGTGATCGTCCCGCGCGCCACCACCCACCGCTGGGTGCCGGCCGGGGACGAGCCGCTGCGCGCCTACTGCATCGAGGCGAACAGCCACATCACCCCGGTCAAGCGCTACCTGTCCAAGTACGGGCAGCTGCTGGAGCACGCGCCGTACTGCGAGCGGGACTTCCGCGGGCCGGTCGGGCCGCTGGTCGTGGACGCCCCCGGGGACGTCGACGTCCTGGTGAAGCACCGCGGCCCGAACGGCATCGCGGGCACCCGCTACACCGTGCCGCACCACCCCTTCGACGTGGTGGGCTGGGACGGCTGCCTGTACCCGTACGCCTTCAACATCAGCGACTTCGAGCCGATCACCGGCCGGGTCCACCAGCCGCCGCCGGCCCACCAGGTCTTCGAGGGCAACGGCTTCGTGATCTGCAACTTCGTGCCGCGCAAGGTGGACTACCACCCGCTGTCGATCCCGGTGCCGTACTACCACGCCAACGTGGACAGCGACGAGGTCATGTTCTACTGCGGCGGCGACTACGCGGCCCGCAAGGGCTCCGGCATCGGCCAGGGCTCCGTCTCGCTGCACCCGGGCGGGCACACCCACGGGCCGCAGCCGGGGGCGTACGAGCGCAGCATCGGCGTGGAGTTCTTCGACGAACTGGCCGTCATGGTGGACACCTTCCGCCCGCTTGAGCTCGGCGAGGGCGGCCGGGCGAGCGAGGACGCCGGCTACGCCTGGACCTGGGCCGGTCGGGGGCCCGGGCGATGAGCGCGCTGCCTCCGGGGGGCATCGTCCCCGAACTGTTCCGCGGGCTGTTCGACGACGCGGCGGTGTTCCCGCCCGGGAACCTGCCGGTGGCCCAGGCGGTGCCCGCGCACCGGGCGCACCGCGCGGCCTGGTACGCCGAGGCCGTCGGCCCGTTCCTCTGCGGGGCGGGCCGGCTCGGCGAGTTGGCCGCGGTGGTCGCGAACTCCCCGGCGGCCGCAGGGGACTCCGCCGACTCGGGCGCCGCCCGGGGCGCCGCGGCGGTGACGGCCGCCGCGGCCGAGGGGGGCCCGACGGGGGCGAACGGCGAGGCGGCGGCGGGCGACGGACCGCTCAGGGTCGGGCTCGTGCTGCCGGGGGGCAGCGCCGAACTCGCCCCGGCGCTCGCCGCCGCCGCGCCGTTCGAGCTGGCCGGTGTCGAGCTGGCCGCCCGGGACGCCGCCGAGGCCGTGGCGGCGCTGGACCGGCTGCTGCCGCCGCACGTCCCGGCCGCCGTCGAACTGCCGCGCGAACTCCTGCGCGGGGACGGGCTGGACGCCGCCCTGGACGTGCTGGTGGACAGCCCGTACCGGGCGAAGTTCCGCACCGGCGGGCTGGTCGCCGAGGCGTTCCCGGACGAGGACGAGCTGGCCGCCTTCCTCACCGGCTGCGCGCGGCGCGGACTGCCGTACAAGTGCACGGCCGGGCTGCACAACGCCGTCCGGCACACCGACCGGGAGACCGGCTTCGAGCACCACGGCTTCCTCAACGTGCTGCTGGCCGCCCGGGAGACCGACCGGGCCACCGCCGCGGCGGTGCTGGCGGAACGCGACGGCGAGGTGCTGGCCAAGGCGGCCCGCGAACTGACGGAGCATCAGGTCGTGGCGATCCGGAACTCCTTCACCGCGTTCGGCACCTGTAGCATCGCCGAGCCACTGGGCGACCTGGCCGCGCTCGGCCTGCTGTCGCCGCCCAGTCAACCGCACCAGGAGGACCGTTGAGCACCACCCCCAGCAGCCCGAGCAGCTGGCTCGCCGGCGCGCAGGACTCGCCGTTCGGCGTGCACAACCTGCCGTACGGCGTCTTCACCTCGGCCGACCGGCCCGGACAGCGCCGGATCGGCGTGCGCGTCGGGGACTTCGTGCTGGACGCCGGGGCGGCCGCCCGCGCGGCCGGCGCGCCGTCGGCGCTGCTGGACGCGGACTCGCTCAACCCGCTGATGGCGGCGGGGCGCCCGGTCTGGACCCGGGTGCGCGCGGACCTCACCACCTGGCTCACCGACGAGTCCTACCGCGAGGCGCTGACGCCGGCGCTGCTGCCGGTCGGCGAGGTGGAGCTGCACCTGCCGTTCGAGGTCGCCGACTACGTCGACTTCTACGCCTCGGAGCACCACGCCACCAACCTGGGCCGGATCTTCCGCCCGGGTTCGGAGCCGCTCACCCCCAACTGGAAGCACCTGCCGATCGGTTACCACGGACGGGCGGGCACCGTCGTGGTCTCCGGCACGCCGGTGGTGCGGCCGCACGGGCAGCGCAAGGCGCCCGCCGACGCGGCGCCGTCCTTCGGGCCGTCGCGCCGGCTGGACATCGAGGCCGAGGTGGGCTTCGTCGTCGGCACGCCGTCCGAGCTGGGCCGGCCCGTCGTGCTGGACGACTTCCGCGAGCACGTGTTCGGCGTCTGCCTGCTCAACGACTGGTCGGCGCGCGACATCCAGGCCTGGGAGTACGTGCCGCTCGGCCCCTTCCTCGGGAAGTCCTTCGCGACCTCCGTCTCGCCGTGGATCGTGCCGCTGGACGCCCTGGAGCACGCCCGGGTCACGCCGCCGGAGCGGGACGTCGAGCCGCTGGCGTACCTGGACGACCGTGGCCGCGAGCCGTGGGGCCTGGACCTCTCGATGGAGGTCCGGCTGAACGGGCACCCGGTCTCCCGGCCGCCGTTCGCCACCATGTACTGGACGGCGCAGCAGCAACTGACCCACATGACCGTCAACGGGGCCTCGCTGCGCACCGGTGACCTGTTCGCCTCGGGGACGGTCAGCGGGCCGGAGCGGGACACCCGGGGTGCGCTGATCGAGCTCACCTGGAACGGCGAGGAGCCGCTGAAGCTCCCGGACGGGACGACCCGGACCTTCCTGGAGGACGGCGACGAGGTGACGATCACCGCCACCGCGCCCGGGCCGGACGGTGCCGTGATCGGCTTCGGCGAGGTCACCGGGCGGATCCGGGGCTGAGGACCCGGAGGCCGCGGGCCCAGGAGCACTGCTGACAGGCGACAGCCGACAGATCACAGCCGACAGCTGACAGATTTCATCATCTGTCAGCTGTCGGCTGTCGCCTGTCAGTCGTTCCCCCGCCGCCGTCCGCGATCCACCCGCCCCGCCCGGCCCTGCCTACAGCCGAGACCCGCCGGTGGCGTCGACCACCCGCCCGGTCATCCACCGCGCGTCGTCCGAGGCGATGAAGGCGACGACGTCCGCGATGTCCTCCGGCGCCCCGACCCGCCCGAACGCGGAGACCGAGGCCGCCTTCGCCCTCTCCTCCGGATCCCGCAGCCACTCCGCGTTGAGGTCGGTGTCGATGATTCCCGGCGCCACGGAGTTGACGGTGATCCCGCGCGGCCCGAGCTGCTGGGCCAGGTTGAGCGAGAAGGTGTCCAACGCACCCTTGGTGGCGCCGTAGGCCATGATCTCCGGCATGGCGATCCGGGCCAGCCCGCTGGAGACGTTGATGATCCGGCCGCCGTCGCGCAGCCGCTCCAGCCCGTGCTTGACGACGAAGAAGGGCGCGCGGACGTTGACCGCGAACAGCTCGTCGAACTCCTCCTCGGTCAGGCCCGCGAGGTCGGAGCTGCGCCCGATCCCAGCGTTGTTCACGATGATGTCGACGCCCCCGGCCGGCTCGTACTCGGCTATCCGTGCGTCGAAGGCCTCCCACAGCGCGACGGCGTCGCCGTGCCGCCCCAGCGCGGCCGGCAGCGCGAAGGCCCGACCGCCGTCCACACGGATGCCCGCCACCACCTCCTCCGCCGCCGCGACGTCCCGGGCGTAGCCGACGGCGACGGTGGCACCGTCCCGCCCGAGTCGGCGGGCGATGGCCCGCCCGATGCCCCTGCTGCCGCCCGTGACCAGCGCCGTCCTGCCCTGAAGCCTGTGCCCACCCATGGCCGATCCCCTCCTGCTGCACTCCGGATATTTCTTGAGCGGCCGCTCAAGAAAGACGCTAGCACACTCTTCTTGAGTGAATGCTCTAAAATTCGACGCATGACAGAGCCACGCACGGCGCCGACGGCGTCCGGAGACGGGGCGGGCACCGCGCCTGCGGCCCCCAGGCGCGGCCGACCGCCCGCCTTCGACCGGGCCGAGGCGCTCGCCGCGGCCACCCGGTTGTTCTGGCAGCTCGGCTACGAGGCCACCTCCATCGCCGACCTCACCGCCGCCATGGGCATCCGCCCCGGCAGCCTGTACGCCGCCTTCGGTGACAAGCGCGCCCTGTTCGAGGAGGTGGTCCGCCACTACGGCCACTCCCCCGCCGGCGCGTTCGCGGCCGTCGCCCTGGCGGAGGAGCCCACCGCGTACGGCGCCTTCGCCCGCATCCTGCGCGAGGCCGCCGCCGTCTACGCCGACCCGTCGCATCCGGCCGGCTGCCTGGTGATCTCCGCGGCCACCAACGTCACCCCGCAGGACGCCGCGGTCCAGGACCGGCTGCGCGAGCGGCGCAACCGGAACCTGCGGACCTTCGAGGAGCGGCTGCGCCGGGCGCAGCAGGACGGCGAACTGCCGCCCGAGGCCGACCCGAAGGCGCTGGCCGCCTTCGTCGGCACGGTCCTCCAGGGCATGTCCCAGCAGGCCAGGGACGGCGCCACCGTCGCCGACCTGACCCGGACCGCCGAACTCGCCCTGCGCGTCTGGCCCTGAACTGCGAACCACGGAGCACGGAACCACGGACCACGGACCACGGACCACGAACCGCAGAGCACGAACCGCGGACGTCGATCGGGGACGCCGATCGGGGACCGGGAACCGCAGCCGCGCACCCGCCCCGGCCCGCGCGGCCCGGTGATCCGAACGCCGCGCCGCCCCCGGTACGGTGGACGCCAGGATTCCGGCAGGGTCCAGGTCGAGCATCACCGAGGAACGGGAGCGGGCCCGATGAGCACAGGGACGGCGGAGGTCCAGGCCTTCCTGGACGGTGGCGTCGGACGGCTGGTCCTGAACCGCCCGCGGGCGCTCAACTCGCTGACCCACGGCATGGTCAACGCCCTGCGCACCGCCCTGGAGGACTGGGCCGCGGACGACCGGATACGCGCCGTCGTACTGACCGGCGCCGGTGAGCGCGGCCTGTGCGCGGGCGGCGACATCCGTGCGATGCACGACCAGGCCAAGGCGGGCGGGGCCGACGCCCGCGCGTTCTTCCGCGACGAGTACCGACTGAACGCGCTGATCGCCCGCTACCCGAAGCCGTACGTCGCGGTGATGGACGGCATCACCATGGGCGGTGGCGTCGGTGTGTCGGCCCACGGCGCGGTGCGGATCGTCACCGAGCGCTCCGTCGTCGCGATGCCCGAGACCCGCATCGGCATCGCCCCGGACGTCGGCGGCAGCCGTCTCCTCGCCCGCGCCACCGGCGAGTTGGGCACCCACCTGGGGCTCACCGCGGCCTCGATGGGCCCCGGCGACGCCCTGCTGTGCGGGTTCGCGGACCACTTCGTACCCTCCGCGCGCATCCCGGACCTGCTCTCCGCCCTGGGCGGGGACGGCGCCATCGGCGCCGGTGCCGCCGCCACGGCCGCCGCTGCCGTCACCGCGGTCGTCGGCGCCCACGCCGAGCCCGCGCCGCCCGCCGAACTGGAGGCCCGGCGCGCCTGGATCGACGCCTGCTACGCGGCCGACACCGTCGAGGAGATCGTCGACCGGCTGCTGGACTCCGGTGTCCCGGAGGCGAAGGAGGCCGCCGAAGCCGTCCTGGCGAACTCCCCCACCGCCGTGAAGACGACCCTGGCCGCACTGCGCCGCGCCCGTACGCTCCCCTCGCTGGAGGCCGTGCTCGACCAGGAATACCGGATCTCCTGCGCCATGCTGGAGGGCCACGACATGGTCGAGGGCATCCGCGCGCAGGTGATCGACAAGGACCGCACCCCCCGCTGGAAGCCCGCCACGCTCGCCGAGGTGACGGAGGCGGACGTCGCCCGCTTCCTCGCCCCGCGCGAGGGCGACGAGCTGGGCCTCGCCTGATCCCCGCCCCCGTACGCCACCGGCACCCCCGCACCCCACCGGCACCCCTGGAGCCCGCATGAACGTCCCTGCCCCGCAGCCGTCCCCACCAGCGGCCCCGGACCCGCTGTCCCGGGTGCCGCTGGGCGAGCAGGTGCGCGGACTGCTGCTGGAGGGGTTGCTGAACGGCCGCTGGCAACCCGGGGACCGGATCGTCGAGCGGCGCCTGGCCGCCGAGTTGGACGTCAGCCAGGCGCCCGTGCGGGAGGCGCTGCGGGCGCTCCAGGCGCTCGGGCTGCTCGACGCCGAGCCCAATCGCGGCGTGCGGGTGCGCGAGATCGGCCCGGCCGAACTGCACGAGGTCTACCAGGTGCGCGCCTCACTGGAGCGGCTCGCCGCCGAGTCGGCGGTGGTCCGACTGGCCGGGGACACCAGCGCGTTGGAGCGGCACGCCGAGCGGATGGCGGCGGCCGCGGCGGCCGGCGACGCGCTCGGCCAGGCCCGGCACGGGGTGGCCTTCCACCGCGAGATCGTCGCCGCCTCCGGCAACGGGACGCTGCTGCGCACCTGGGAGGGCCTCGGGGTCGAGGTGTGGACGGTGCTGTCACTGCACCGGATCCGCCCGGAGCTGCACGAGAACGCCGCCGACCACGGGCCTTTGATCGACGCCTTCCGGCGGCAGGATCCGGGGGTCGGTCGGCTGCTCGCCGAACACGTCCTGGCGTACGCCCGAAGCGAGGACGACCTCCGGACCACGACTGACGGCTGACGGCTGACGGCTGCGCCTCCCGCGCGGCCGCCCGGCCCTGGCATGAAGTTCGTACAACAATGATCGATCATCGCTCAAATTACCCGCCAGTAGCGGTTGACGCACCGTCCACTCGCTCTCTACCGTCCAGATAGTTCCATGAAGAGGAATGCTATTCCGCATCTCGGAATTAGCACCCTGAAGCGCACCGTGAAGGGGAACGACCCGTGTCCCAGCTCGACCAGCTTCCCGACCACGACCCCGAAGAGGTCGCGGAGTGGCGCGCGTCCCTCGACGCCGCCCGCGACTTCGGTGGTCCGAACCGCGCCGCCCACCTCCTGCGCCGCCTCGTCGAGCACGCCGAGTCGCAGCGGCTCGACGTCCCTCCGCTGCTGGACACCCCGTACGTCAACACCATCCCCACCGCCGCCGAACCCGAGTTCCCCGGGGACGAGGAGATGGAGCGCCGGATCACCGCGTGGAACCGCTGGAACGCCGCCGCCATGGTGACGAGGGGCAACCATCGCGGCGGCCTCGGCGGCCACATGGCCACCTACGCCTCCGCCGCCTGGCTGTACGAGGTCGGCTTCCAGCACTTCTTCCGCGGCAAGGAGGCCGACGGCTCCGGCGACCAGCTCTACGTGCAGGGCCACGCCGCCCCCGGTGTCTACGCCCGCGCCTTCCTGGAGGGCCGGATCTCCGAGGCCCGGCTGGACCGCTTCCGCCAGGAGGCCGCCGGCGACGGCCTGCCCTCCTACCCGCACCCGCGCCGACTGCCCTGGTTCTGGGAGTTCCCGACCGTCTCGATGGGCCTCGGCCCGCTCTCCGCGATCCACCAGGCCCGGTTCAACCGGTACTTGAGCGCACGCGGGATCAAGGACACCTCCGGCTCGCACGTCTGGGCCTTCCTCGGCGACGGCGAGATGGACGAGCCCGAGTCCACCGCCGCACTCGCGCTGGCCGCCCGCGAGGGCCTGGACAACCTCACCTTCGTCGTCAACTGCAACCTCCAGCGCCTGGACGGCCCGGTGCGCGGCAACGGCAAGATCGTGCAGGAGCTGGAGCGCCGGTTCCGCGCGGCCGGCTGGAACGTGGTCAAGTCGCTGTGGGGCCGGGCCTGGGACGAGCTGCTCGCCCGCGACACCACGGGCGCGCTGGTGCGCCGGCTGGGCGAGGTCCCGGACGGGCAGTTCCAGACCTACGCCGCCTCGGACGCCGGGTACGTCCGCGCGCACCTCTTCCACGGCTCGCCCGAACTGCGGGCGCTCGCCGACACCGTGGACGACCACCTGCTGATCGAAGCCGTTGCCACCTCCCGCGGCGGTCACGAGCCGCGCAAGGTGTACGCGGCCTACCGCGCGGCGCTGGAGCACCGGGGCGCGCCCACGGTCGTCCTGGTGCAGACCGTCAAGGGCTGGACGCTCGGCCCCGGCTTCGAGTCCCGCAACGCCAACCACCAGATGAAGAAGCTCTCCGGAGCCGAGTTCCGGGCCATGCGCGACCTGCTGGAACTCCCCATCCCGGACAGCGCGTTGAACGATCCGCTGCCGCCGTACGCGCATCCCGGCCCGAACTCCCCGGAGGCCCGCTACCTGCGCGAGCGCCGCGCCGCCCTGGGCGGGCCCGTGCCCACCCGCCGGGTGCGCTTCACCCCGCTGCCCACGCCGCCCGCGAAGCCCTTCGAGACGCTGTTCAAGGGCTCCGGCGCGCAGGAGATCGCGACCACCATGGCCTTCGTCCGGCTGGTCAAGGACCTGATGAGGGACGAGGCGACCGGCCACCGCTGGGTGCCGATCGTCCCGGACGAGGCGCGCACCTTCGGCATGGAGTCGCTCTTCCCGAGCGCCGGGATCTACTCCCCGCTCGGGCAGACCTACGACCCGGTCGACCGCGACCAGCTGCTCCACTACAAGGAGTCGGCGACCGGCCAGATCCTCAACGAGGGCATCACCGAGGCCGGTTCGATGGCCTCGCTGACGGCCGCAGCGACCTCCTACGCCACCCACGGCGAGCCGGTCGTCCCGTTCTACATCTTCTACTCGATGTTCGGCTGGCAGCGCACCGCCGACCAGATGTGGGCCCTGGCCGACCAGTTGGGCCGCGGCTTCCTGGTCGGCGCCACCGCCGGGCGCACCACCATGACCGGCGAGGGCCTGCAACACGCCGACGGCCACTCCCCGTTGATCGCCTCCACCAACCCGGCCGCACTCTCCTACGACCCGGCGTTCGGCTTCGAGGTGGCGGTGATCGTCCGCGAGGGGCTGCGCCGGATGTACGGCTCGAACGAGCGGCACCCCGACGGCGAGGACGTGTTCTACTACCTCACCGTCTACAACGAGCCGCTGCCGCAGCCCCCGCTCCCGGCCGGCGAGGAGGTGACGGAGGGCATCCTGCGCGGCCTCTACCGCTACCGCACCGCGGACACCGCGGGACTGTCCACCGACCTGCCCGCCGACCCGCCGCGGATCCAGCTGCTCGCCTCCGGCACCGCCGTGCACTGGGCCCTGACCGCACAGCGACTGCTCGGCGAGGAGTGGGGCGTGGCGGCCGACGTCTGGTCCGCGCCGTCCTGGACGGAGCTGCGCCGCGAGGCGCTGGACTGCGACGCGGCCAACCTGGC
This sequence comes from Kitasatospora sp. NPDC018619, assembly GCF_044391605.1. NCBI lineage: Bacteria > Bacillati > Actinomycetota > Actinomycetes > Kitasatosporales > Streptomycetaceae > Kitasatospora > Kitasatospora sp. NPDC018619. The sequence continues at coordinate 284,749 of NZ_JBISAI010000001.1, read as the reverse complement.
GCAGGCGGCCGCCGGCACCGGTGAGGCCGCCCGCGTCCCGTACGTGACCAGGGCACTGGCCGGGGCGCCCGGCCCGGTGCTGGCGGTCAGCGACTGGATGCGCGCCGTCCCGGACCAGATCCGCCCCTGGATCGAGCAGGACTGGACCTCGCTGGGCACCGACGGCTTCGGCCTCTCGGACAGTCGGGCGGCTGCTCGGCGGCACTTCGGGGTGGACGCCGAGTCGGTGACGGTCGCGGCGCTGGCCGCGCTGGCCCGCCGGGGCGAGGTCAAGGCGGAGACCGTACGGCTGGCGGCGGAGCACTACGGCGTGCGCTTCTGACCCGCCCGGCCGCCGCCCCTCCGCCGGCTGGTGACCGGTGTCTCGCACACCGAGACTGGCGCGAGGCGGGGCGCGTCGTAGATCGTTGGGTGGTCAGGGCGCGCCCACGGGCGCCGAGCAGCGGAAATGGGAGTCGACGGCGATGACCGACACCGAGACCTACGAGACGATCCTGGTCGAGCGCAAGGGCCGGGTGGGGCTGATCACGCTCAACCGGCCCAAGGCGCTCAACGCGCTCAACACCCGGCTCATGAACGAGGTGGTCGCCGCCGCGACCGCCTTCGACCGGGACCCGGAGATCGGCTGTCTGGTGATCACCGGCTCGGAGAAGGCCTTCGCGGCCGGCGCCGACATCAAGGAGATGCAGGACAACCGCTTCCCGGACGTCTACCTGGACGACTGGCTGGGCCCGTGGGACCGGCTCGGCGCCCTGCGCACGCCGATCGTCGCGGCGGTGGCCGGGTTCGCCCTGGGCGGCGGCTGCGAGCTGGCGATGCTGTGCGACATCCTGCTGGCGGCGGACACCGCGAAGTTCGGGCAGCCGGAGATCAAGCTCGGGGTGATCCCCGGCATCGGCGGCTCCCAGCGGCTCACCCGGGCCGTCGGCAAGGCGAAGGCCATGGAGCTGTGCCTGACCGGCCGGATGATGGGCGCCGAGGAGGCCGAGCGGGCCGGGCTGGTCTCCCGGATCGTCCCGGCGGACCAGCTGCTGTCCGAGGCGCTGGCCACTGCTGAGACGGTCGCGGCGATGTCCGCCCCGGCCGCGATCATGATGAAGGAGAGCGTCAACCGCGCCTTCGAGACGACCCTCGCCGAGGGCGTCCGCTTCGAGCGCCGGCTCTTCCACGCCGCCTTCGCCACCGCGGACCAGAAGGAGGGCATGGCCGCCTTCGCCGAGAAGCGCGCGCCGGAGTTCCGCAACCGCTGACGGCGGCGGGCGGCAGGTGGGCAGGTGGGACAGGTGGCGAGCGGCTGACCGCTGAATGACGGGTGACGGATGACAGCTGACAGATTTCAGATGATGAAATCTGTCAGCTGAATTCCTCCCCCACCGCGACCGTGTTCAGCCGGGCGAGCCCGCTGCGGGTCGCGGCCACCACGATCTGGTCGCCCGGGGCGAGCCGCCGGGTGCGGTCGGGGAAGTTCCACTGGAGCTGCCCGCCGTGGGCGGCCCGCAGCGCGATCACCCGAACGCCCCCCGGGTCCTCCAGGTCGTGCCGGTTCAGCCCGATCAGCCCGCTGCCGTCCTCCACCCCCAACTCCGCGATCAGCAGCACGTGCCGGAGCACCGACAGCGTCCCGCGCACCTCACGCCCCATCAACGCGGCCGCGAAGGCGGGCGCGGCCAGGTAGGACACCGACCGGGAGGCCGCGTTGTCCAGCGTCCGGTAGAAGTGGCTCGCGAAGTCGTCGTCGAACAGCCGCACCACCACCCGGACCTCCGGGTTGCCGTGGCGCGCCTCCAGGGCCGCCTCCAGGTTGGTGGCGTCGTCGCCGCTGACCGCCACCACCGCCCGGCTGTGCTTCAGCCTGGCCCGGCGCAGCTGCTGCTCGAACGGTCCGTCGCCGATCACCACCGGGATCCCCAGCGCCCGCACGGCGGAGATGCCGCGCGCCTGCGGGTCCCGCTCCATGCAGACCACCGGTACGCCCATGGCGTGCAGTTGGGTCGCGACCCGGGTGCCGACGTTGCCGAGGCCGACCACGATCACGTGGTCCCGGGTGCCCGCCCCGGGGTTGCGCGGCTGCCCGCGCCGTCCGGATGCCAGCACCTCGACCGCGATGGCGGTGGCGACCGGCGCGAAGGTGATCCCGCAGATGGTGATCACCACCTGTGCGACCCGTTGCCAGAACCCGCCGGTGCCCGTCCCGGCGGAGATGTCGGCGAGCTGGTCGGGTTGGGCGGCGCCGGCCAGGTCGAGCAGCGCGATGTAGACGGTCCAGCCGAAGTTCCGGTTGAGGTACCAGAGGACGCCGAAGGCCAGCAGCACCGCCGCGGTCGCGGTGAGCAGCACCAGGCGCATCCGGGCGCTGGTGAAGAAGCGCATGGTGTCGAGCAGCCGCCAGCGCAGCCGTCGCGACCAGCCGATCGGCTCCCGGGGCTCGATCGGCAGCACCTGGAGCGCCGCCCTGCTCCCCGACTCCGGTGCCGGGGCGGCCTCGGCCGACGGCGCCGGATCGCGCCGCGCGGCGCCGGGCCGCACCGGCCCCTGGTCTCCGAACTCGGCGGCGAGCCGGACGAATTCGGCCGAGTCGCCCTGCTGCTCGGGCAGCAGCCTGATCCTGCCGAGGTCCTGGCGGTCGATCTGGTCGGCGACCACGCAGAGCCGGTCGGAGGTGATGTCGTCGTCGAACGCGACGTGCAGGTAACGCCCCTCGATCTCCACCGAGTTGGGCCGACCGAGCGCCGCGGCGGCGAAGGCCGGGGCGGCGGTGGCGGAGCCGGAGAGCGCAGCGCCGTTCCTGAGCAGCAGCTCGATGTTCTCGCCGAGCCGCTGGTTGAACATCCGGAACACGATGCGGATGTCCGGGTTGTGGTTCTGGGCGCTGAGCGCGGCGTGGATGTTCTCCTGGTCGCTCCCCTCGACCAGGGCGAGGCCGCGTGCGGTGCCGACGGACACCGCGCGCAGCGCCTCCTCGGTGATGCCGGCGTACTCCACGACTGCCGCGACGCCCGGGAGTTGCTCGATCCGCGGCGCGTGGTCGCGGGTCCGGTCGGCGACCAGGACGACGACCGGGACCTCGTAGTGCTCGACGAGTTCCAGGACCAGTCGGTGCGCCAGCGCGTTGCCTCCGCAGACGACGTAGTGCTGGCTGATCGACTCGACCGGAGGGGTCCCCCACCCTTCAGAAGTCATACTGACGGAAGATATCGACGGCAGATGTCCGGGGGATGACGTTCCGGCGACCGCGGCGGATCCCCCGAACGGCCGTATCCGCCGCGCCGTCCGGCCGTGGCCCGGCGAGGCTGGGGTACGTTCCCTGCCCGCCAGCCGGCCGACCCGACCTCACGCGTCCTGCGTCGTCACCCGACCAGCCCGCCCCGGTCCCCCGTCGCCCGGCATCACCCCGAGGAGTACGCCACCGTGGCCCCTCCGATCATCACCCCCGACGGCACCCCGGTCCAGGGCCCGCTCGGACTGCTCGCCAAGGCCGCCTGGCAGGTCCTGCTCGTCGCCGGACTCGCCTCGCTCGCCCTCGGGATCGTGGTCTTCGCCTGGCCACGGGAGACGCTCCTGGTGGTGGGCGTGCTGTTCGGCCTCTACCTGCTGGTGATCGGCATCGTGCAGCTGGTCGCCGCGTTCGGCACCCACTCCACCACCGCACTGCGGGTGCTGGCCTTCATCAGCGGCGCGATCTGCGTGCTGCTGGGCCTGCTCTGCTTCCGCAGCGCCGTGCAGTCCCTGCTGCTGCTCGCGCTCTGGATCGGGATCGGCTGGCTGTTCCGCGGCATCACCCAGCTCGCCGCCGCACTCTCCGACCCCCTGATGCCAGCCCGCAGCTGGCAGGCCTTCACCGGTGTGGCCAACACCCTGGCCGGCGTGCTGCTGATGGTGTGGCCGGTCGGGTCGGTCACCGCGCTGACCGTGCTGGCCGGGTGCTGGCTGGTGATCCTGGGCCTGGTCGAGATCGTGACGGCGGTCCAGGTCCGCGGCCGGGCCAAGCAGATCCCCTCGGGGGTCTGACGACCGGTGCGCCGAGGCCGGGCCCCGCCGGGGCACGGCCTCGTGGCCGCCCGGGCCGGCTCACGGACGCGGGGCGTAGCCGATCCGGAAGGTGGCGGCCTCCAGCCGCTCCGGGCCGAGCCGGACGTCGGTCAGCCGCTCGGCCAGCGCGAACGCGGCCGCGCCGCACAGGTCGTGCGTCTCGGTCTCCAGGTCGAAACCGCAGGCGGTCAGCAGCTCGGGCACGCCCGGGGCCTGCGCGTCCGTACCGTCCCGCTGACCGGGGAAGAGCGGCTCGAAGTGGAGCCGCCTGGTGCCGTGCTCCCACCAGTGGAAGTGGTCGACCGCCATGGAGTTGCGGAAGTGCGAGACCAGCCGGGTGCCCTCGCCGAGACGGGGGACGAGCTCGTCCAGGGCCCCGAGGTAGCCGAACGGTTCCACGCTGAGCGCCCAGCCGTCGAGCTCGGTGACGGCGACGAACAGGCGGTCGTCGCCCGGGGCCGACGACGGCCCGGCCGCCCCTGCCGCCCCGGCCGCCCCGTTGTCGGACGCTTCCTGGTCCCGGTCCTCGCCGTCCTCCTCGCCCTCCTCGCCCTCCCCGTCCTCGAAGGACTCCCAGGCCGCGACCACGGCGTCCAGCCCGGTGACCTCGCGTCCGGGCAGGGCGTCGAAGCGGCGCAGCAGCTCGCCGGCGGAGATCCCCTGGACCTGGGCGAGGCAGTAGGCCTCGCCCAGGACGGGGTAGCGCTGCTCGAACCAGGTGTAGTCGGTGGCGTGTGCGGTCATGGCGGTGATGCTGCCAGACGCCTCGGACAGTGCCCGCCCGCGGTCGTCACAGCCAGACCGGCTCGTCCGTTCCCCAGCGGCCGGGCGGACGCGACCAGTCGGCGGGCGCCCCGTCGTACCCGATCGGTGGCAGGGCGTGGCGCAGCCGCCCGTACGCGGAGTCGGCCACGGCCAGCCACCGGGCGGGATCGTACGGCTCGGTCGGGGCCTCCTGCGGCACCTCCGGTTCGATGCCGTGCAGCAGCCAGGAGGCCGTGCCGGCCAGGGAGAAGCGCAGGTGGCGGCCGCCGGGGCGACGGGTGCGCTGATCGGTGAGGGCGCGCAGGACGGCGGCGGCGACGAGGTAGCCCGTGCCGTGGTCGAGGGCCTGGGCGGGCAGCACGCCGGGGCGCCCGTCGGCGGCGGCCTCGTGGACGGCGATGCCGACCCCCGCCTGGACCAGGCTGTCGAAGCCGCGCCGTCCGGCCCAGGGGCCGGTCCAGCCCCAGGCGCAGAGCTGGGCGAGGATGAGGTCCGGCCGACGGGCGAACAGCGCGTCGGGAGCCAGGCCGTGGGCGTCGAGGGCGCCGGGGCGGTAGCCGGAGACCACGACGTCGGCGGTGGCGAGCAGGTCCTCGAAGGCGGCGCGGTCGGTCGGCACGGCGAGGTCGAGGCGGGTGGAGCGCTTGCCGAAGCCGGTGTCGGCGTGGGCGTCGTCGGCCTCGGGCAGCCGGGGCGAGTCGACGCGCAGGACGTCGGCACCGAGCAGGGCGAGGGTACGGGTGGCGACCGGTCCGGCGATCACCCGGGTGAGGTCGAGCACCCGGACCCCGGCGGCGGGTCGGTCCGCCGGCGCCGCACCGAGCGCCCGGACCGGCGCGCCCCCGGCCCCGGCACCGGTCTCCAGGTGCTCCACGAGGGGGAGCTCGGCCGGACTCACCGGCGCGACGGCCACCGCGAGCGCCCCCGCCGCATAGGCGCGCTCCTGGATCCGCTCGGCCGGCAGCCCGCCGAGCACCTCGGCGAGCTGGTCGGGCCCGGCATCCGCGGCCAGCCCCAGGGCGGAGAGCAGCCGGGCGCGGTGGTGCGGGTAGTTGGCGTGGGTGCGCACCCAGCCGTCGGCTGCCCGCCAGAAGCCGGAGTGCGGGGCGAAGGCGACGGGCGTACGGCCGTCGACCGTCAGGTGCCGCTCGCTGACGAAGGCGGTGGCGACGGCGCCCTGGTCGACCCGGACGGCGGGAACGGGCCCGCCGGAGCGGTGGGCGGCGAGCTCGGCGGCGGCCAGCGAGCAGACGGCCACGGTGGCCCGGGCGAGCCGACGCACCGGCAGGCCGGAGGGCAGGACGTCCTCCGGCCCCTGGAAGGCCACCCGCTCCACCAGCTCGGGCCGTCCGCCGAGAGCGGCCCAGGCGTGGGCGGTCGGGTGGTCGTCGGCTCCCGCGGCTCCCCCGGTCCTACCGGCGGTGCTCCCTGTGCTCCCTGTCGTTCCGGTGGTGCTCCCGGTGCTCCCGGTGCTCCCGGTGCTCCCTGTCGTTCCGGTGGTGGCCGCCGGCAGCGAACGATCAGTCATGTCCGGCATTCTGCTCCCGTTCTCAGGCGCTCGCCGTGACCCCCGCCACCAGCATCAGCAGCACCGCCGAGACCACGGTCATCCTGCGGGCCGCCCGCGGGGTGCCGCCGAACCGGCCGCCCAGCCGCCCGCTGGCGTGCGCGACCAGCCCGTACACCACCGCACAGGCCAGCACGTTGAGCGAGCCGAGGGCGAGCACCTGCCCGCCGACCGGCAGGGCGGCCGCCGGGTCGACGAACTGCGGCACCAGGGAGAGGTAGAGCAGCAGCCCCTTGGGGTTGAGCAGCGCGGTCAGCATGCTCTGGCGCAGCACCGTCGCGGTGGGCTGCGGCCTGGGCTCGGCCAGGGCGGCGGCGCCCCCGTCCTTGCGCAGCGCCAGCAGCATCATGACGGCCAGCACCAGCAGGTACGCGGCGCCGGTCAGCCGCAGTACGGGCAGGGCGGCCGGGACGGCGCGCAGCGCGGCGGCCAGGCCGGCGCTGGAGAGCAGGGTGTGCACGGCGTACCCGGCGCAGACCCCGCCGACCGCGGTCAGCGCGGCGCGCCTGCCCTGGCCGAGGCCGCGGGCGGCGATGTAGAGCCAGTCGGGGCCCGGGGTGCAGACCAGCAGCAGGTCGACTCCGAGGAAGAGGAGGAGGGAGTGGGTGTCCATGGGCGTGGGCGTGGCCTGTCGTGCTCGTCGCGGTAGGGGGGGTCCGGCGGATGCCGGCCGGGTGGCCGACGGAACCGCCGGGGCGCCCGGCGGTGGGCCGGGCCGACGGATCCGCCGGGGTGCCCGGCGGTGGGCCGGGTGGCCCCGACTCGGGGCACGGGCGCCCCGGCGGCCGGTGCGGTCACTGAAGGTAGTCGGAGGGGGCTGGCACGCGATGGCGACTTTTCGCTGGTCGGAGCGGCGGTTTGGCAGGATGTTGCGCCATGGACCGAATCGACCGCAGAATCCTCCGCGAGCTCCAGCAGGACGGGCGGCTGACCAACACCGAGCTGGCCTCCCGGGTGGACCTCACCCCGTCCCCCTGCCTCCGGCGGGTGCGCCAACTGGAGCAGGACGGCGTGATCCGCGGCTACCGGGCGGTGCTGGACGGCGCGGCGGTCGGGCGCGGGTTCCAGCCCTTCGTGACGATCACCATGCGCCACGAGGACCAGGTGACGGTCGCCGAGTTCGAGCACCGGGTGGCCGAGCTGCCGGAGGTGGTGGAGGCCCACCGGCTGTTCGGCGAGCCCGACTACCTGCTGCGGATCGCGGTGGCCGACATCGCCGCGTACGAGCGCTTCATCACCGACGTGCTCTCCGGCCTGCCGGGCATCGCCCAGGTCAACTCGCACCTGACGATGAAGCAGGTGAAGGCCGACCGAGGCCTGCCGGTGGGCGGGTAGGGTGCGAACGGGGGCCTGCGCGGCCGCCCGTACGGGGGCAGAGCGACGCGCTGCGACATGGGGGCTGAATTGCGTGTGATCCGCCGTCTCGACCTGGGGTACTTCGTCCGGCCGGCCGCCGAAGCGGGCAGCCCCGAGCCGCGCGTGGAGCCGGTGCTCGCGTACCTGGTCCGGCGTCCGGAGGGGCTGTTGCTGTTCGACACCGGGATCGGCGGCGGCGAGCCGCAGACCGAGGCGCACTACCGCCCGGTGCGCCGCCCGCTGACGGAGGCGCTCGCCGCGGCCGGGGTCGCCCCCGCCGACATCGACCTGGTGGTCAACTGCCACCTGCACTTCGACCACTGCGGCGGCAACCCGCTGTTCGCCGGCACGCCCGTCCTGGTCCAGGCCGAGGAGCTGGCCACCGCCCGGCGCGGCGGGTACACCATCGACGGGCTGGTCGACTTCCCCCGCGCCGAGTACCGCGAGCTCGACGGCGAGGTCGAGGTGTGGCCCGGTGTGCGGGTGCTTCCCACCCCCGGCCACACCGGGGGCCACCAGTCGCTGCTGGTCGACCGCCCGGGCAGCGGTCCGGTCCTGCTGGCAGGCCAGGCCTACGACTTCGCCTCCGAGTACGGGCAGGCGGTGCTCGCGCGCCGGGCGGCGCGCGAGGGCGTGGCCGCGCCGCTGCCCGGGTACCGGCCCTGGCTCGACCGGGTGGCCGAGCACGAGCCGCACCGGGTGCTGTTCGCGCACGACCACGCCGTCTGGGAGCCGACCGGCCGGTAGTGCTTCACCGGGGGGCCGGTCGCACCGGGTGGCCGGTCGGGGCCGTCCGCGGGGCCTGCCGCCGGAGGGCCGCCGCACGTCGACGCAGCCCGTGGCCGAACGGCTCGGGGGCGGTCACCTGCGGTTGCGGCGGTTCATGACGTCCGGGCGAAGTAGTGGCCCTCGTCCAGGTCCTCGATGAGGCCGGGGCGGGTCGGCCGCCAGTCGAGCAGCTCGCGGGTCAGGGTGCTGGAGGCGGGCTGGTCCACGGCGAGAATCCGGCCCAGGAAGCCGAAGTCCTCGGCCGGGACGGAGGCGGTCGGCAGGCCGAGGTGGCGGCCGATCACTTCGGCGATCTCGCGGACCGGGACGCCCTCGTCGGCCACGGCGTGCAGCGTCGATCCGGCAGGGGCCTGTTCGAGTGCGAGGCGGAACAGGCGGGCGGCGTCCCGGACGTGCACCGCGGGCCAGCGGCCGGTCCCGTCGCCGACGTAGCCGGAGACCCCCTTCTCCCGTGCGATGGCGACGAGTTGGGCGATGAAGCCGTGGTCGCCGTCGCCGTGCACGGTCCGGGGCAGGCGCACGACGGACGACCGCACGCCGCGTGCCGCGGCGTCGAGTGCGGACCTGGCGTTGGCGTCCCTACCGGCCGCGGGTGAGCCCGGGGCGGAGGTGTCGTGCTCGGTCGCGGTCCGTCCGGGCACGGCTGCGGTGCCGGCGGTGACGACCAGGGGTTTGCCGGTGCCTTCCAGTGCGGCGGCCAGCGCGTCGATGGCGCGGGCGTCGGCCTGTACCGAGGCCTCGAACCGGGTGAAGTCGTGGATGAACGCGAGGTGGACGACGCCGTCGCAGTCGGCGGCCCCCGCCCGCAGGGTGTCCAGGTCGTCCAGATCGCCGCGCAGGACCGCGGTTCCAGCGGAGGCGAGGGCGGCCGCCGAGGAGTCGGACCTGGCGAGAGCGAGCACCTGGTGACCTGCGCCGATGAGTTCGGGGACGACGGCCGAGCCGACCCAGCCGGATGCGCCCGTGACGAATACCCGCATGGCGGGACCTCCCAAGAGTGATGACAGGTTCTGTCATCACCATAGCGGTGACGACAGGCTGTGTCATCACATAGACTCGCGGCATGGGTCGATGGGAGCCGAACGCGCGGGGCCGACTGGCCCAGGCGGCGCTGGAGCTGTACGCCGAGCAGGGGTTCGAGCAGACCACCGTCGGGGAGATCACCGCGCGGGCCGGGCTGACCGAGCGCACCTTCTACCGGCATTTCGCCGACAAGAGGGAAGTGCTGTTCTCCGGTTCGGAGACGGTCAAGGAGCTGCTGGCGCAGACCATAGCCGACGTGCCCGCCGTGGCCTCGGCGATGGACGCGGCGTGCGCGGCCCTCGAAGCCTTCGGCGCCCGGCTCCAGGAGAGTCCCGAACGGGTCAGGCTGCGGAATTCCGTCGTGTCGGCCAACGCGGAGCTGCGCGAACGCGAGCTGATCAAGCTCGCCCACCTCGCCGAGACGATGGCCGCCGCGCTGCGCGAGCGCGGCACTCCCGAGCCGGCTGCCAGCCTGGCCGCCGAGACGGCGATCGCCGTGTTCAAGGTCGCCTTCGCACGCTGGACCGACGAGCCGGACCGATCGGACCTGCCGGGCGTCCTCCGGGCATCGAGGCAGGAGCTCGGGAACGTCCTCGCGGAACGGGCGAGGGCCTGAGCCGCCGGTGCACGCCCGGTGCGAGCGGCCCAGGCCTCGCCTCCCCGCACCCCCGGCGTCCCGTCCTGCTGTGCCTCCGGCCCGGCCCCTTCGAGGCCGGATCCGGCGACGGATCCGTGCGGGCCCGGCCGCGTCCCGGTGGGCCCGCACGATCGTCGACTCGACCACCGGTCCGCACCCGGTGCGCAATCCCGTCGATCACCTGCCGGCGCTCGCCCACCGGCCACAACGCCTGAGGGTGACCGGCGGGAACGGCCGCAACCGTTCCCGGCTCGGCACCCGTCAGGTCTCCCCGCCCCGTGCCCGGACCGGACCAGGACCCGGACCAGGACCCGGACCAGGGCCAGGAGCAGCGAGCACGCCACGTCCCAGCCGGCCGGTTCCCCGGCCGCATGACCGCATGGTCGTGCGGCCGGAGCCGCGCGCTCCAGGACCAGACGGGACCAGCTGGAAGGGAACCAGCTAGAAGGTGAAGCGCAGGGAGCGGACCCGGTGGTCGAAGCTGGACGGGACGAGCTCCGGCTCGCCGACCGACCGCACCTCGGGCAGCCGGGTGAACAGCTCGCGGAACAGCGTCGTCATCTCCTGCCGGGCCAGGTGCGCGCCGAGGCAGTAGTGCGGGCCACCGCCGCCGAAGCCGAGGTGGGCGTTGGGCGTGCGGGTGATGTCGAACGCGTCCGGGTCGGGGAAGACCTCCTCGTCCCGGTTGGCCGAGCCGTAGAAGAGGGCGACCTTCTCGCCCGCGCGCAGCAGCGGACCGCCCGGACCGCCCAGCTCGTGGTCCACGGCGAGGGTCCGGTTGAACTGGATGATCGGCGTGGCATGGCGGACCATCTCGTCCACCGCGCCGCCGAGCCGCCCGTCGAGGTCCTCCAGCAGCAGGGCGCGCTGCTCGGGGTGGGCGGTCAGCAGGTGCAGCCCGTGGGCCAGCGCGTTGCGGGTGGTCTCGACCCCGGCGACCAGCAGCAGGCTGAAGAAGGCGCCCAGCTCGCGCCCGGTCAGCCGACGGCCGTCCACGTCCGCGGTGACCAGCGCGGAGATCAGGTCCTCCTCCGGCCGGCGCCGGCGCCGGCGGCCGATCCCGGCGACGATGCCCTGCATCCGGGCGAGCGCCCTCAGCCCGCGCCCGGGCCCCCGGAGCCGACGGCGCAGCGGACGGGCCACGCCGATGTCCTCGGAGCTGCGGTTGACCAGGTCGAGGATGGTGCGGCGGGGCTGCTCCGGGATGCCCATCATGGTGCAGATCACCTGGAACGGAAGCTCGGCGGCGACCGCCGTCACGAAGTCCTCCGGCCGCTCCCGCTCGATCCGGTCGACCAGCTCGGTGCTGATCCGCCGCACGTCCTCCTCGACCCGGTCGAGCAGCCGCGGAGTGAAGGCCCGCGAGACGATCCGGCGCAGCTGGGCGTGGCGGGGGTCGTCCAGGTTGACCATCGAGTCGCCGAACAGCACCCGGACCCAGCGGGCGGGGACGGGCGTGGTCACGCCGGGGCCGCTGAGGAAGACGGCGGGGTTGCGGCTGGCCTCGACGACGTGGGCGTGGCGGACCAGGGCGTGGAAGCCCCGGCCGGTGGCGCGGTCGCCGAAGTACACCGGGGCGGGGCGGCTGCGCAGTTCGGCGAACGCGGCGGCGCGCTCGGGGGCGGGCAGCTTCCAGAAGCCGGGAGCGGCGAGGTCGACGGAGGCGGGCCCGGTGGCGGAACCGGCGGACTCGTCGGACCCGGCGGCGTCGGCAGCTTCGGGAGCTTCGGCGGAGTCGGTGGCTTCGGCTTCGTCGGCTGTCTCGGTGTCGTCGGCCGTCTCGGTCTGGGCAGTGGCGTCGGTCGGGTCGGCCGAGCCGGCGGGCTCGGCGGGCTCGGTCTGCCCGGCGCCGTCGGTCTGCTCGACGGCCCCAGCGGCACCGGTGGACTCCGTGGACTCGGCAGGCCCCGCGGATTCGGCTGCTTCGGCGGCCTCAGCCGGCTCCGCGCTTTCGGCCTGTCCGGTGGCCTCAGCCGGCTCGGCGGGCGCGGTCGCCTCCGCCGGTCCGGCGGGGCGGTTAGGTTCGGCGGCTGCGCCCTCGGCGGTTCCAGCCGCCTCGGCTGCCTCGGCCGCCTCCGCAGCTTCGGCCCGGGCCTTCACCCGCCTCGGGGCCGTCGCCTGCTGTGGGACGGTCGGCTCCGTGGGGGCAGCGGACTCGACACTGTCGGCAATGGGCGCCGAGGTATCCGTCGGGGTCTCCAAGGCCGGACCTCCCTGCTTCTGAACGGCATCGTCCCGATACGTACCGTACGGGGTGGTGCACATTAAGTGAGCGCGGGGTGCGTGCTGTCAAACCGCCCCGATGGTCGTACGAGCCGTTGTTCCGTCCGGCAGGACGGGCTTCGGGGACGGCGGCCGGGCATGGTCTCACGGCACGGATCCGGCCATCACCGGAGGGTGCGGTACGGCCCGGGCAGGGCGGGTGCGACGATGAGTGCCATCGTGACGACCGACCGGATCCGCCTGCTGCGCGCCGTGGTCTTCGCCGCGCTGTGCGTGGCGATGGCCGCCACCGCGCACGTCGCCATGGCCGGGGCCGGGGTCTCCCCCGCGGTACTGGCCGGCGGGTTCGGGGCGGTGCTCGTGTTGACCTGGCTGCTCGCCGGGAAGCGGCGCGGGCTCGGGGTGATCAGCCTCTGGATGGTCGTGGCGCAGACCGCGCTGCACCAGCTGTTCGAACAGGCCGGGATGGCCTCCCGAGGGGGCGGCGGCCTCGGCCGGCTCGCCACCACGGACTGGGCGGCCCTCCTGCTCTGCAACCCCGACCGGGCGCCCGGCGGCCTCTCCCCGGTGGAGCTGGCCCGGATGGCCGGCATCGACCCGGACGTCCCGCCGGCCACCGACCACGTGCGGCCGACGGCCGGGGCCCACCACGCGGCACCGGACGCGACCGTCCTGGACACGGGGCTGCCCGGGATGGCGGGGATGCCCGCCGGCCCGCACGTGATGCCCGACGGGACGGTCCACGGCGCCCTTTCGTACGGCACGGCGCAGGACCTGACGGGCACACCGGCGCACGGACCGGCGCACGACATGGCGCACGGAATGGCCCACGGCATGTCCGCGGGGATGGCCGCCGCCCACGTGCTCGCTGCGCTGGCGTGCGCGCTCCTGCTCTGGCGCGGTGACGCGGCGCTGGTGCGGCTCTTCGACCTGCTCGGCGCGCTGGGCTCGGTGGTCGCGGGGGCGCTGCTGCTCCCGCTGCTCGCACTGTTCGCGCGCCCCGTGGGCTTCCGGGCGCCGGCACCGCCCCGCCCGGCCGACAGCCGGGCCCGACCGCCCCTGTCGGTACTGCTGACGCATGCCGTGGTCCGGCGCGGGCCGCCGGTGTTCGCCCCCGCCTGCTGACGCGCCTGCCGCTCCTACGCCTCGATCCGGTCCTTCCGGCCAACGGGACGCCCGCGGCGGGCAGGTCGCCCTGCCGTACGGCCGCGCCCCGCGCCGCCGTGCCGCCAGGGTGCGGGCCCCGCGTCCGCCGCCGCGCCTCCTCCGGGGGGTGGCGTGCCGCGCCGGTGCCCACGGACGCCGACGGTGCCGCGCTGCGCGGCGCCGCTCCCCGCCTTCTCCCGGGACCTTTCCCATGCCTGACTTCGACGGCGCACCGGCTGCGGCCCGCGCCACCCTCCCGCCGTTCCCGCTCCCCCGGACGCTCCGACCGCGTCCGCCGCACCCCCCGCGTCCGGCGCATCCGGCGCATCCGGCGCTTCCGCTACGGCTGCCCCGCCTCCGGCCCGACAGCCCGTGGACCTTCCTGGGCGCCGCCTTCCGGCCGGTCCCCGTCCAGCCGGGCCAGCAACCTGGCCGACCAGGCGGGCGAGGGCCCGTCGGCGGCACCCGCCCGCACCTGGTCGCGCAGCCGTTCGGCCCGGGCCAGCCACTCCCGGCAGCCGGCGCAGCGCGCGACGTGCCCGTCCAGCCGGGAGCCCGGCAGGCCGCTCGGTTCGCCGTCGAGCCGGGCCGACAGAGCGGTACGAAACTGCGCGCATCTCATATGACCATCGTCCCGCACGCCCGGATTGCCGGGACCGACCGGGTGGGGGGCCGCCGTGGATGACGAACAGCTCACCGCGCTGGCCCTGACCGCCCGCTCCGGCCGGGCGACCGACGTCGAGGCGTTCGTCCGGGCGACCCAGCGGGACGTCTGGCGCTTCGTCGCCCACCTGACCGACGTGCAGTCCGCCGACGACCTCGCCCAGGAGACCTTCCTGCGTGCCCTGCGCGCCCTGCCCGCGTTCGCCGGGCGCTCCTCGGCCCGCACCTGGCTGCTGTCGATCGCCCGGCGAACGGTGATCGACCGGTACCGGATGGCCGCCGCCCGGCCGCGCTGCGCGGCGCTGCCGGACTGGCAGGAGGCGGCGGAGCGGCAGATCGGTGCACCGCCGGCCGGTTTCGAGGACGGCATCGCGCTCGACGACCTGCTCGACCGGGTGCCTGCCCAGCGGCGGGAGGCCTTCGTGCTGACGCAGGTGGTCGGCCTGAGCTACGCCGAGGCGGCCGAGGTCGCCGGCTGCCCGGTGGGGACCGTCCGGTCCCGCGTCGCCCGGGCCCGGGAGGAACTGGTGGCACGCCTGCGCGCCGCCGAGGCCGGGGAACTCGCGGCCGCCAGCTGAGCGGCCGGAGGGGCGGGGGGCTGCGGACGGTCGGCAGCCCGTCAGTCCGACAGCCGCGACAGCGCACGGCTGACGGCTGACGGCTGACAATCGACGGCGAACAGGTGACAGAGGACAGAGGACAGAGGACAGAGGACAGATAACAGATGACAGATTTCGAAATCTGTCATCTGTTCGCCGTTCGCTGAACCCCGCCCCCCGATAAATTCCCCCACCTGTTCGGAACCGGATCCCCCGCGCCACCGACTGCTGTACCGGACCCCGCCGCCGAGGCGGCATCCGGTCCGGCAGCTCGGGAGACGGAGGGACTTCATGACGGCGCAACCCGGTCCGCCCGCCCCACATCTGACAGAACGTCAGCAAGCGACGGTCGACCGCTGGAGCCTGGTCGTCGCCGCCGGCCTGCTGTCCTTCGTCGCGATGCTCGACATGAACGTGGTCAACCTCGCGCTCACCGACATCTCGGCCGGCCTGCACGTCTCCCCCGGAGTCGCCCAGTGGGCCGCCCTCGGCTACCAACTCCCGCTCGTCGCCCTGCTGCTGCCCGCCGGGCGGTGGCTGGACCAGGTCGGCACCCGCTCGGCCCTGCTGCTCGCGCTCGGCTGCTTCGCCCTGGGCAGCGCGCTGGCCGCCTGCGCCCCGTCGGCCGGCTGGCTGATCGCGGCCCGGCTGTTCCAGGGCGCTTTCGGCGCCGTGCTGTTCGTCCTGATGCCGGTGCTCGCCGCGACCTCCGTCCGGCCCGAACTGCGCGGCCGGGCGATGAGCGTGCCCGCGACGCTCGGCCCGCTCGGCGCCGTCACCGGGCCGGTGGTCGGCGGCCTGCTGCTGGACCACCTGGGCTGGCGGGCGGTCTTCCTGGTGAAGCTCCCGGTCTGCCTGGCCGCCGTCCTCATCGTCCGGCGCCACGCCCCGCGCCGGGGCGGGCTGCGGCCGCCCGACCGCTCCTCGCTCGGCGACGCCGCGCTGATCGGTGCCGCCGTGGCCGCCGTCCTGCTCGGGCTCACCCTGGCTCCGCAGTCCCCGTGGTGGCTGCTGCTGCTCCTGCCCGCCGTACCGCTGGTGCCGCTCTGGCTGCGCCGCCCGGGCGGGCGGCCGGTGGCCGAGGTGCTGCGGGCCGCCGGGACCACCCGGGCCAACGCCTCGGTGCTGGCGCTCGCCGCCGGCTTCGCGGCCTGCCACTACCTGCTCGCCCAGCACCTGCGCGGCCCCCGGGGCGAGAGCGCCACCACCACCGCGCTCACCATGCTGGCGTTCCCGCTCGGCATGGTGCTGGCCGGACGGCTCGGCGGCCGACTGGCCGACCGCTGGGGCGCCCGCCCGACCGCACTCACCGGCGCCGCCGTCACCACCCTCGGCCTGGCGCTGCTCGTCCCGCTGGACGCCGGGTGGTCCGCCCCCGAGGTCGCCGCGCGGCTCGCCCTCGCCGGTGCCGGGATGGGCCTCAACGGCGGCCCCACCCAGGCCCTGGTGATGTCCGCCTCCCCTCCCGGGAAGCTCGCCACCGCCGGCTCCGCCGTCCAACTCGCCCGCAGCCTCGGCTTCGCGCTCGGCCCGGCCCTCGCCACCGCCGCCGCGCTGGGCGGGACCCGCGACACCGCAGCCGCCCGCGCCGGGATCGGCCTCGCCGTCCTCGTCGCGGCCACCGCCGTCGCCCTCCTCGCCCTGCACCGGCGGCCCCGCCCCCGCCCCCGTCCCCGCCCGGACAGCGGTTCCTGACGGCCCGCCCGCCCGAAGACGCACCCACGCCTGACCCGACCCCCGCACCGCCCCCTGCCCCCGCACCGCCACCCGACCCCGCACCGAAGGACCTCCTCGGATGACCGACACGATCCTCCCCGCCCCGGCCGCCACCGACGGCGCCCCGCGCTGCCCGTACGCGCACGGCCCGCTCCCCTCCCCCGTCCCGCTCCACGGCCCGGAGTACAAGCGCGACCCGTACCCGCTCTACCAGCGGATGCGCGAGGCCGGGCCGGTGCACCGGGTGGAGTTCCCGAGCGGCATCCACGCCTGGCTGGTCACCGGCTACCAGGCGGCCCACGCGACCCTCAACGACCCGCGCCTGGGCAAGAACCACGCGCTGGGCAACGACAACTGGCGCCGACTCGCGTCGATCATGCCCGAGCCGCAGCGCTCCCAGCTCCAGGTCCACCTGCTCCACCAGGACCCGCCCAAGCACACCTCGATGCGCCGGCTCGTGCTGGACGCCTTCGCCCCGCGCCGGGTGGAGTCGCTGCGCCCCCGGTTCCGGGAGCTGGCCGACGCGCTGGTGGACGCCCTGCCGGAGTCCGGCGGGGCGGACCTCGTGGCCGGCTTCGCGGCCCACTACCCCTTCCGGGTGCTCGCCGAGGTCATCGGCCTGCCCGGCGACCTGGCGGCGCGCTTCGACCGGGACTGGGGCAAGGTGGTCCAGCCGGTCGGCCCGCAGGACCCGGGGCGCCCCGCCTACGAGGCCCGGCTTCGCGGCCTCCAGACGTACATCGCGGACGTCGTCGCCCGCAAGCGCGCCGACTGCCGGGACCCCGGCTGGGTGGCGGAGGAGGACCTGCTGGGCCGGCTAGTCGCCGCCCACGACGCCGGGGAGTTGAGCCGCGCCGAGCTCGACTCGATGGTCTTCCAGCTGCTGGTGGCCGGGCAGGAGCCGGTCACCAACCAGATCACCACCATGCTGGTCACCCTGCTGCGCCACCCCGAGCAGCTCGCCCGGCTGCGCGCGGCCGTCGACGAACCCGGGCGGCTCGCCCGGGCGGTCGAGGAACTCCTGCGCCACGACGCCGCGTTCGAGCTCACCACCTGGCGGTTCTTCGCCGAGGACAGCGACCTCTTCGGCACCACCGTCCCGGCCGGTGACTCCGTGATCGTCTCGCTCTGCGCCGCCAACCGCGACGAGGCGCAGTTCCCCGGCGCCGACCGCCTCGACCTCGACCGCTCGCCCAACGCCCACCTGGCCTTCGGCCACGGCGTCCACTACTGCCCCGGCGCCGCGCTGGCCCGGGCCGAGCTCCAGACCGCCCTGGCGACCCTGCTCACCCGGCTGCCCGGCCTGCGCCCGGCGGAGGCACCCGGCGACGGCCTGGCGGACCTGGCCTGGATCCCCGCCGTCCTGGCCCGCGGGGTGAACCGGCTGCCGGTCGCCTACGACCACCGCCGCTGACTGCGCCCGGGCACCGGGAGCAGCCGGCACCGCCCGTCCGCAGCCCCTACCGAACCACCTTCCGTGGAGGACCCACCATGCCGCCCGTCGGCACCGCCCCCGCCGCCGTCACCGACGCCACAACGGCCGTCGCCACCACCAGCAGCACCGCCACCAGCACCGCCACCAGCACCGAGGCGGCGGCCCGGACCGACCGGCCCTCGGCCGAGCGGCTCGCCGCCCGTGTCCTCGGCCTGCTGCTGCCGCACCGCCGCGCCTCGGACCCGGAGTTCGACGCCCGCCCGGAGCACTTCCCGCTCCAACTGGCCCAGCTGGCGGACTTCATCGCCGTCGGCGAGCCGATCGTCCTCACTCTGCCCGGCTTCCCCTGCAAGTCGCCGAACCCGGCGAAGGTGCTCGGCCACCTGCCCGACGAGGGCGAGCGGCTGTCGCTGACCTTCCTGGACGGGCTGTGCGCCGGGATCGGCCGCCTGTACGCACCCGGCGCCCGCATCCTGATCTGCTCGGACGGGCACGTCTTCGGCGACCTGATCGGCGTCCCGGACGACCGCATAGACGCCTACTCGGACGCCCTGACCGCCATGATCGCCCGCGAGGGCCTGCACCGCCTCGACACCTTCGACCTGCGGGCCGTCCTCGGCGACCTCCCGTACGACGAGAAGCGGGCCCGGGTGCACGCCCGGTACGCGCCGAGCGTCGCGGAGCTGCGCGAACAGGTGCTGACCGAGGAGGAGACGTTGCGGCTCTACCGGGGCATCACCCGCTTCCTCACCGAGGACACCGTCGGCTTCCCCGGCACCCGGTCCGCCCTCCAGCGGGAGTGCCGCCGCCGCGCCTACGGGGTGATCCAGCGCAGCCGGGCCTGGGGCGAGCTGATCGCGGAGCACCACCCGCGGGCCGTCCGGCTCTCCATCCACCCGCAGCCGGCCGGGGCGGCCAAGTTCGGCATCCGGCTGCTGGCGGCGGCCGACTCGTGGACCACCCCCTGGCACTCCGCCGTGCTCCACCGCGCGGACGGCGGGCGGGAGTTGCTGCGCAGCGACGAGGCCGCCCGGCTCGGCCGACTGGTGCTGCGGGACGGCCGGCCGAGCCACTACGAGGGCTGCTGAGGCCCAGGCCCTGCCGCCCTGCCGGGTGCCAGAGCGGCACGGCGGCAGGGCGGCGGGACGACGGGGCGGCAGGTCAGCGGACCGGAGCGGTGGCCGCCTCCGCCACCGGGGCACGGTGGTCGAAGGCGATCAGCGGGTCCCCGGTCAGCGGGTGGTCGACCACCGCCGCCCGCACGCCGAAGACCTCGGCCAGCAGTGCGGCGGTCAGCACCTCGCGCGGCGCCCCGGAGGCCACCAGGGCGCCGCCGTGAAGGACGTGCAGCCGGTCGCAGACGGACGCGGCGGCGTTGAGGTCGTGCAGGGCCACCAGGGTGGTGCGGCGCTGCTCCCGGAGCAGGGCGAGCAGTTCGACCTGGTGGCGGACGTCCAGGTGGTTGGTCGGCTCGTCCAGCACCAGGACGTCCGGCTGCTGGGCGAGCGCCCGGGCGAGCAGCACCCGTTGCCTTTCGCCGCCGGACAGTTGGGCGAACCGCCGGTCCACGGCCTCGGCCATGCCGACCCTGGCCAGCGCCTCGGCGGTGATCCGCCGGTCCTCGGCGTCGTCGGCCGCGAAGGCCCGCTTGTAGGGCGTGCGGCCCATCGCGACCACCTCGCGGACGCTCAACTCGAAGTCCCCGCCGCGCTCCTGGGGCAGCGCCCCGACGTGCCGGGCGGACTCGGCGGGCCGCAGCTGCGCCAGGTCCCGCCCGGCCAGCAGCACCCGGCCGGCGCTCGGGCGCAGGTGGCGGTAGACGGTGCGCAGCAGGCTGGACTTGCCGCTGCCGTTGGGGCCGACCAGTCCGGCGATCTCCCCCTCCTCGGCGATCAGGTTGGCCCCGGCCAGCACCGTCCGGCCGGCCAGGGCGACACTCAGGTCCTCGACGGCGATCCTCAACTGCGCTCCAGTCGTCGGTCCAGCAGGTAGAGCAGGGTGGGGGCGCCGAGGACGGCGGTGACCACGCCGATCGGCAGCTCCTGGCCTTCCAGGGCGGTGCGGGCCACGGTGTCGACGACCACCAGCAGCAGTGCGCCGGTCAGCGCGGACAGCGGCAGCAGCCGCCGGTGGTCGGCGCCGACCAGCAGCCGGCACACGTGCGGCACCATCAGCCCGACGAAGCCGATCGCCCCCGAGACGGCGACCAGCACCCCGGTGAGCACGCTGGTGACGACGAAGACCTCGCGGCGCAGCCGGGCGACGTCCACACCGAGTCCGGCGGCCGTCTCGTCGCCCATCAGCATCGCGTTGAGCCCCCGGGCGCGGGCCTGGAGCAGGGCCAGCCCGAGCGCCACCGCCGCGACAGGGACGGCGAGTTGGGCCCAGACGGCGCCGCCGAGGCTTCCCATCAGCCAGAACAGCACACCCCTGGTCTGCTGCTCGTCGCGGGTCTGCAGGACCAGGTAGCTGGTGAGGCCGCCGAGGAACTGGGCGATGCCGATGCCGGCGAGGACCAGCCGCAGCGGGGAGAAGCCGCCGCCGCGCCGGGCCATCAGCCAGACCAGCGAGAACGCGGCGAGCGCGCCGGCGAACGCCGCCAGCGAGACGGTGAGGCCGAACGCGCTGCCGAAGGAGAGCGGGAGGCCGAGGGTGGTGCCGAGGACGATGGCGGCGACCGCTCCGAGCGAGGCGCCCGAGGAGATGCCGAGCAGGTAGGGGTCGGCGAGCGGGTTGCGCACCAGGGCCTGCACGGCGGTGCCGACCAGGCCGAGCCCGGCGCCCACCACGGCCGCCAACAGGGCGCGCGGGACGCGCAGTTGCCAGACGATGAGGTCGCGGGTGCCGGGTTCGGGAGCCCGGCCGGAAAGCCGGCGGACGACCACCGACCAGACCTCGGCGGGCGGGACGTCGACCGAGCCGAGCGAGACGGCGGCGGTCAGCGCGAGCACCAGGGCGGCGGCGAGGACGGCGGCCAGCGGCCCGGCCCGCAGAATGCGGGCCGGGCGGGCCTGGCGGACTTCACCGCGCTCCGTACGGGCGGCGGCCGAGGTCACCGGCTACTGCCCCTTCTCGGCGAGGCCGGGGGCGTTGACGAGGTCCGGGTGGACGGTGGCGGCGATCTGCCGGACGGCGTCGGCGTTGCGCACGCCCGCGATGGTCGTCACCTCGGAGCCGAGCCGCACGAAACGCCCCTCCTGGACGGCCTTCAGCCCCTGGGTCGCGGGGAAGCCCTTCAGGAAGGCCTCGGCCTCGTCGAAGGCCTTGCGGGTGGCCTCCTCGCTGCCCCGGTTGCGCACGGCCAGCTGGATCCAGTCCGGGTTCCTGGCGACGACCTCCTCCCAGGAGCCGGGCTTGAAGTCGGCGTCGCAGTCGGCGAACACGTTGCGCGCCCCGGCCTGGGCGATCACCGCGTTGGCGACCTGCCGGCCGCAGACCGCCACCGGCTGCTTGGTGCCGGCGTCGTAGTCGAAGACGAAGTAGCTCGGCCGCTGCGCCTGCGGCACGGCGGCGAGCGCGGTGCGGACCTCGCCGAGCTGCTTCTCCATCCCGGCCACCAGCTCCTCCGCCCGGGCGGCGGTGCCGGTGACGGCGCCGAGCCGGCGGACGTCCTCCTCGATCGCGGCGAAGTCGGTGCGCGGCGCCTTGGCGGCCTTCGGCGTCCCGGCGCAGGCGGTGGAGAGCAGGTACACGTGCTGGATGCCGGCCGCCGCGTACTCCTCCTCGCTCGGCCCGGTCGCACCGCCGCCCATCATCGGCATCGCGCCGAAGGTGTCCACGTACAGGTCGGCGCCGGAGCCGAGCAGCTTCTCCTTGGGGATGCCCTTGTCCCCGAGCGCCGGCACCCTGGCGCCCTGCTCGGCGAGATCGGCGGGCAGGGTTCCCTTGCCGGGCGGGAAGCCGGTGCCTATCACCCGGTCGCCCGCGCCGAGCCGGAGCAGCAGCTCCAGGCCCGCGGCGTTGCTGGTGACGATCCTGGCGGGCGCCTTGGCGACGGTGGTCTCCCGGCCCGCGCAGTCGGCGACCTTGACGGGGAATCCGCCGCCGGGCTCGGGCCGGACGGAGACGGCGCCGCTCGGTCCGCCCCCGGCCCCGCTTCCGCAGGCCGTGGCGAACAGGGCGACGGCGGCCGCGATTCCGCAGACGACGCGAGGACGCATGACAAGTCTCCTGGTCGGTGGTGGTGCTGGGGGACGGCACCGGGTGGTCGTGCCGGGGCCCGTGCTGCGGACCCGGACCAGGTAGTCGGACGGCCCCGGCGACGGGTTCCCGACGATCCGTGAGCCGTCCCGTCTCCTGCCCCGTCCCCGGTCCTGTCGCCGGTCCCGCCGCTGCGCGCCCGGCTGCTCGGGCCGGGCCGGGCCGCCGGCCGTAGGCTGGCCCGATGGCCGACCCCACCGCCCCGCGCGACGACCTCGACCACCCCGTCCGGCTCGGGCCGCGCCCGCCCCGCCGGGTGGTCTCGCTGGTGCCCTCGCTGACCGAGGCACTCGCCGCCACCGCCCCCGGGCTGCTGGTGGGCGCCACCGACTGGTGCAGCCACCCCGCCGGCCTGTCCGTCGCCCGGATCGGCGGCACCAAGAACCCGGACGTCCCGCGCGTCGTCGCGCTCGCCCCGGACCTCGTCGTCGCCAACGACGAGGAGAACCGGCGCCCCGACCTGGACGCGCTGCGGGCGGCGGGCGTCCCGGTCTGGGTCACCGACATCCGTACCCTGGACGACGCCTTCCGCTCCCTGCACCGGCTGCTCACCACCGCCTGCGGGCTGCCCCGGCCGGGCTGGCTGGACGAGGCCCAGGCGGCCTGGGCCCCCGTCGGGCACGGCGGCGCGGGGGCGGCGGCCGAGGGGCCCCGGGCCGTCGTGCCGATCTGGCGCCGCCCGTGGATGGTCCTCGGCCGCGACACCTTCGCCGGGGACCTGCTGCGCCGCCTGGGCCTGCGGCTCGTCCACGCCGACCACCCCGAGCGCTACCCGGCCATCCCGCTGCCCGAACTGCTCTCCTGCCGGCCGGAGTTGGTCGTCCTCCCGGACGAGCCATACCGCTTCACCGCCGAGGACGGCCCGGAGGCCTTCCCGGACACACCGGCCGCGCTGGTCAGCGGACGGCACCTGACCTGGTACGGGCCCTCGCTGGTGACCGCCCCGACCGTGCTGCGGCAGGCCCTCGCCTGGCCGCTCGGCCCGAGCGGCGGCCCGGGCGGCGGCCGGGGCCGCACCTAGGGTCCGTCCGGTCGAGCGGTCGGCGCAGGATCGCGGATCAGGAAGGACCGGCCCCCGCGTACTCCAGCGGCGGCGCGATCGCCTGGGCGTCCGCGCCCTCGCCCACCCACAGGCCGATCAGGAACGCCGCCGTCGCCTCCAGCAGGCCCGCCCGATCGAGCCCTCCTCCGTCGACCGGCACGCAGCCGAGGTCGCGGACGAGCTGTCGGACGGTCTCGACCGCCGGTGCGTCGTCACCGCAGAGCGGCACCAGGAGCGGGCGTCCGTCGAAGACGGGCGGGGTCCTGCCCCACACGCTCTCGTGGCAGAGGTTGAACGCCTTGACCACCGACGCACCGGGCGCCGCGGTCGCGATCCGCTCGGCGGCCGAGGGCCCGCCCCTCGTCTCGAGGGCGAAGCCCGGCGCCACCGGGTTGGTGCAGTCGACCAGCGTCCGCCCCCGTACCGCGTCCGCCAGAGCGGACACCACACCGACCGCGGCCGCGTACGGCACGGCCAACAGCACCGCGTCCCGGCCGTGCTCGGCCGCCTCCCGCAGCGTTCCCGCCCGTCCGCCGATCCGGTCGGCGAGCGCGGCGGCGCGGCCCGTGTCGCGGCCGCCCACCAGCACGTCGTGGCCGGCCCGCACCCACTGCGTGCCGAGCGCCCGCGCCATGCTTCCCGTGCCGGCAATCCCGATCCTCATCCTGTCCGCCCTCCGTGCGACGACCTGTCCGTCAGAATCGGGACGACACTAGGAAACCGCTCGGGCACCATCTGGTAAGTGACCACTGACCACGGCTTCATCGCCGACTGCCGAGCCCGGCTCGCCTTCGATCTGCTCGCCAACACCTGGAACGCCGTCGTGGTGTGGGCGCTGCGCGAGGGGCCCTCGCGGCCCGGTGACCTGCGCGAGCGGATCGGTGGGATCAGCCCCAAGGTGCTCACGGAGACGCTGCGTCGGCTCCAGTTCAACGGCCTGGTGGAGCGCCGCGCGTACGCCGGGTCGCCGCCGCGCGTGGAGTACGCCCTCACCGGGCTGGGGCGGACGCTGCTGGAGCCGGTGGAGGCGTTCGGCGTCTGGGCCTTCGAACACGGCGACGACGTGATGGCGGCCCGGGAGCGGGCGGAGGCTGCGGAGGACCCCCGCGGTTGACGCCCCCGGCGCGCGGCCCGGCGACCGACCGACCAAGGACACGCCGGGAACGCGGCAGGGCCCGGGACGCGTGCTCGCATCCCGGGCCCTCGGCCGTGCGGCCGTACGGCGTCAGCCGCGCGCGGCGGTGACGGCGGCGCCCAGCGCTTCCTTGATCCGGGGGCCGAGGCGGGCGAAGCCCAGCTCCTTCATGGCCGCCCGCAGCAGCTCCTCGTCGGTCCGCCCGACACCGTCACCGTCGACCCAGCGCACGACGGCGAGCAGTTCGTCGGCGGAGTAGGCGGTCACCGGCCGACCGGGCGTGAAGTCCGGCTTGGCGGGACGGGCATCGGCCTCGGGCTCGGGCTCGGCTGCGGGGGCCTCGGCAACGGGCTCCTCGGCAGCGGCCTGGGGCTCGGGCTCGACCGCGGGGGCTTCGGGCTCGACCGCGATCTCGCCGGCAGGCTCAGCCGCTCCGGTCACCGACTCGACGGCCTCGGCAGCCGCCTCCTCGACGGCGGGCTCCGCCACGATCGTCTCGGGCTCGTCGACAACGGGCTCCTCGGCGACGGCCTCGGCCTCGGCCTCGGCAACCGGCTCCGCGATCGCGTCCTCAGCGGCAGGCTCCTCGGCTTCGACGGCTTCGACGGCTTCGACGGTCTCCGCGGCCGGAGCGGTCTCCGGCTCCGCCTCCGCCGGGGTCTCGATCTCGGCCTCGGCCTCGGCCAGGGCGGCGGTCGCGGCGGCCACCAGGTCGTCGGCTGCCGGGGAGGGGGCCGGGAGGGAGACCACGGCAGCCGGGGCCTCCTCCTCGGCCGGCGCCACCGCCGACTCCTCGTCAACGGCACCCGCGTCCGACGCCGACCCGGTCTCGGCCTCGGGCTTGTCCTCAGCCACGGGCTTGTCCTCAGCCTCGACCTCGGCTGTGGCCTCGGTCTCCGCAGCGGCCGCCCCGGCCACCTCGGCCTCCTCGGCGTCCTCCACCGGAGCCGTCACCGCGGCCGGCGCCTCCTCGACCGACCCGTCCCGCTGTCCGCCGGCCAGTGCCTGCAGAGCGGCGGCCTCGGCGTCGGCCCCGTCGGCCTCGGCATCGGTCCCGATCCCCTCGACCGTGGACTCCCCCGCCTCGGGCTCCTCGACCGCGGGCTCCTCCGCACCGCTCTCGCCAGCGGTCTCGACCACGGCGTCAGCCGCGTCCTCGACGGCCTCTGCGGCGACCTCTACGGCGGTCTCCTCGGCAGCCGCCTCGACGGTCGCCTCGGCAGTCGCCTCCTCCGGCGCCGCCTTCTCCGCAGCGGGCGCCTTCGCCGCCAGCCCGTCCCGCTGCCCGGCCGCCAGCGCCTGACGCGCCGTGTACGCGGCCTCGGCGGCGCGGCGGTCGGCCTTGGCGGCGGCGAGCTCGGCGAGCAGGTCGGCGAGGCCGGCCTCCTCCAGGCCGGTGCGCAGCCCGCGGATGGTGGGCAGGCGGTAGAGGGTGCCCTCGTCGGCGGCGAGCCGCTCGACCAGGTCGATCAGCTCGGCGAAGGGCAGCCCGTCCAGGTCGTGGTCGGGCAGCAGGCGGGCCAGGCCGCGCAGGCCGGTGTTGATCGTCTCGAAGGCCTGGGCGGTGCGGTCGACCAGGGCGCCGTCGGTGGGCACCCTCGGGAGGGTGCCGGCCGGGGCGAGCGCGGCCCAGGCGCGGCGCTCGACCTCGGCGGAGGCGAGGGCCTCGTGCAGGTCCTCCCGCCGGACGCGGCGGTCGGTGGCGAGCGCGAGGGCCTGCTTGCGCAGCGAGCGGCCGCGCAGCCAGGAGAGCTTGACGCCGTGCTCGCGGCGCCAGGCGCTGTCGGCCGTGGCGGCGGCGAGGGCCTCGAGGTCGGCCTCGTACGCGACGGGGAGGAGGACGGCGGACGTCCGGTGCACCCGCTGGAGCATTTCCACCAGCAGCGCGGTCTTGGCGACGGTGCCGGGCTCGTCCAGCTTGACGTCGGCGACGAGGGCGAGGACGGCGTCCCAGGTCTGCTGGAGGTCGCTGCCGCGCAGTTCGGCGAGGGCCGTGGAGGCCGCGCGGGCGTCCTCCGGGGTCGCGACGGTGTCGACGGCCGCATACCAGGCGTGGGTCTCGGCGGTCAGCGTGAAGGCCCCGAGCTCGGCGTAGCGGCCGAGGTCCTCGCGGAGGTCGGGCTCCGCGGCGGCGTCCTGGGGGTCCTTGACGTCTGCGGCGTCGGCGACGTCCGCCGGGTCGGCTGCGTCGGCGTTGCGCGAGTGAAGCACTGTCATGTGAGGTCCGGTTCTGGGCGACGGCGGCGGGGCTGGCGGCGAGGGGGCGGCGGACCGGTTGCGCGGGGTCGTCCCTGGGCGGGGCGGGGGGCGCGCGGTCGGGCTGCCGGTTGTGGAGGCCCAGAATACGGGTGCCCGTTCGAGCCTTGCACGCACCCACCGCCGCGACGGGCGGGTGTCGTGTGCCATACCGCCCGCCCGGCCGCCAGTCGGGCGGTCCACCCGGGTGGTCCGGCGTTGCGCCGGTCGCGCTCCCGGATTGGTCCGGACGGGTGGCTCCGGCGCTCTCCCGGCCCCACCGGCCCCGCCTGTCCCACCGCGCCCTGCCCTCACCCCGGCCCCTCCCGCCGCGCCTCGCCGGGCGGCGGCCCGGGGCGCCGCCCGGACCGGCGGCCCCGCTCCGGCGGCGCCTCCCGGCCGCCGAGCCCCCGCGCCGGGTGCCGCGCCGGGTGCCGCGCCGGCCGCGTCCTGCCGAGCGGCGGACGGTGCCCGGCCCGGCCGAGGGCGTGCAGGTCGACCGGCGCGAGGTACTCGCCGAGCGCGGTGCGGTGCCACCACGCGCCGGTTTCCCGCAGTTCGCGCCAGGAGGTGAACCGGTAGAGGTAGAGGGTCGCCCGGACGTGGGTCGGCGGGGCGTCCGGGAAGGGGTTGTGGCGCAGCAGGCGCAGGGTGGCGCGGTCGCCGGACAGCAGGCGGGCGACGAAGGGCAGGAACCAGGGGCCGGCGTAGGCGGGCGAGATGCCGGCGAACCACATCAGCCAGTCCAGCCGCAGGTGGTAGGGCGCGAACTGGCGCGGGCGCCGGCGGACGTCGCCGGGCTTGCCCTTGAAGCCGTACTCGCGCCAGACGGTGTGCGGGGTGAGGACCGTCTCGTCGGTGCCCTCGACCACCACCTCCTGGCGGATCCGGTTGATGCTGCCGAAGGCGCCGTAGGTGTTGACCAGGTGCAGCCGGTTGAAGGAGCGGTTCATGGCCTGGCCGCGCGAGACCATGTTGCGCACCGGCCAGTAGCTGAGCACCACCACGCCGACGGTCAGCGCCGTCACCAGCGCCTCGTACCAGAGCGGCGCGCCGGGGTACGCGCGGGCGTGGACGGGCAGGCCGAGGCGCGCCGGCTGTACGGCGGCGAGGGCGAGGACGATGGTGAGCCAGTTGAGCCACGCGAAGTTGCCGGAGGCCACCAGCCAGAGCTGGCTGACGAGAACGGCGCAGGCCGCGTAGCTCGCGACCGGCTGCGGCAGCAGCAGGCCCACCGGGACGACGAGTTGGACGACGTGGTTGGCGGCGGCCTCCACCCGGTGGAGCGGGGCGGGCAGGTGGTGGAAGAACCAGCTGAGCGGTCCGGGCATCGGCTGGGTCTCGTGGTGGTACCGCAGGCAGGTGAGGTCGCGCCAGCAGCTGTCCCCCCTCAGCTTGATCAGTCCGGCGCCGAACTCCACCCGGAAGACCAGCCAGCGCATCAGCCACAGCACCGGGGCGGGCGGGGCGGTGTCGGCGTTGCCCAGGAAGGCGGCGAGGGAGCCGGCTTCGAGCAGCAGGGACTCCCAGCCGAAGGAGTACCAGGTCTGTCCGACGTTGACGATGGAGAGGTAGAGGGCCCAGAGCACCGCCCACAGCAGGATCGAGGCCCAGAGCGGGACGGCGTCGCCGAGCCCGGCCGCGACGGCGGTGGAGAGGGCGGCGCCGCTCCACGCGACGGCGGCGAAGAACCGGTCGCTGTAGTGGAGGTGGAACAGGCCGGGTGACCGGCGGAACGGGACCCGGGCGGTGAACCGGGGCACCGGCAGCATCCCGTCGGCGCCGATCAGTGCGCGGAACTGGGCGGCGGCGGCCAGGAACCCGATCAGGTAGAGGGCGGCGAGCAGGCGTTGGACGAGCAGCCGGCTCAGCCAGTAGTCGGGGGCGGCGAACCAGTCCATCCAGTCCATGCGGCCCATGCCTACCATCCGGCGCCCCGGGCGCGGGCCCGGCGGGGGCGGCAGGACGGGGACGGTTCACCCGCTCGGCCCGGGCCGCGGGCGCGGGAACGGCGTCGGGGCGGGCCCCGGCGCACCCCCGGCAGGCTCTCGGCAGTTCTCGGCAGCCCTGCGGTGGGGCTACGGCGGCCCTGCGGTGGGCCTGCGGCAGCCCTGCGGTGCGGCTGCGGCGGCCCTGCGGTGAGGCTGCGCGATCCGGGGCGGGGCCGGCTCCGGGGCGGGGCCGGCTCCGGGGCGGGGTCCTCTCCACGGGGGTGAGAGGCGCCCCGCCGCGGCGGTGGTCGGTCCGCACCGGCGGGGTTCAGCCGGGCAGGCCGGGACCGGCCTCACCGGCGAGGGCCGAGCGGCCGGGCACCGGGGCGCCGCTCTGCTGGAGCCGGTCGACGAGCAGGGCGGCCAGCGTGCCGAGCTCCTCCTCGGTGCGGGACTGGGCCGTGATGTCCATGCCGACGGTGAGGACGCCGTTGATCCGGCCGGTGAGCGCGGCCCGCAGCGGGGTGCAGGTGAAGCTGAAGACCTGCCGGCCGCGCTGGACGTCCGGACGGGCGGCCTGCATCCGGACGTCGTCGAGGACGGCGGTGCGGCCGGTGCGGTACGCCTCCACGACGGTCTGTTCGAGGCCGGCGGCGCCGAGCTGCGGGTACGCGGCGCCGATCGTCCCGTACGCCGCGGGCGCGCCGAAGGTGTCGGTGTGCTGGGCGTTCGCGTAGCGGATCTCCTGGCTCGGGCCCTCGGTGAGCATGATGGGGTACGGCGAACCGTCGAAGGCGGCGAACATCTCCTGGCGCTGGGCGAGCAGGCTGTCGCGCAGCCGGATCTCGGAGAGCAGCGCCTCGGCGAGGTGCTGGATGTCGCTCAGCCGTTCGCGCCCCCACTGCCGGGGCTCGCGGTCGAGCACGCACACGGTGCCGATGACGGTGTTGGTGTCGTCGACGAGCGGGGCGCCGAGGTAGGCGCGGACGCCGAGTTCGTCCACCACCGGGTTCCCGGCGAACCGGGGGTAGGCGAGGATGTCGTCGAGGGCGAGGGGAGAGCGCTGGGCGACCACGTGCGGGCAGAAGCCGTGGCTCAGCGGCATCTCCCGGGTGGGGAGGTCGAAGGCGATGCCGCGGTCCGCCCAGGACGATCCGTTCTCGGCCGTGGCACCGGCCGAACTTGGCGGGATGTAGAGCCCCCGGAACATCTGGCGTTCGTCATTGATGAAGTTGACCATCGCGATGGGAGCGCGCGTGATACTGGCTGCCAGGTGGGCGAAGCGGTCGAAGGCCTCGTCCGCGGACGGGTCGTTGAGCCCAAGGCCGCGCAGCCTGCGGGTTCGCGCGGACTCCCCGGAGGCACCCGGGAACTGGCCTTGAGTGCTCATCACATCTGTCATGGCGCACATGTAACCAGACATCAGAACGGCCGGGCGGTACCGATCGAGCGTTCTTCCGTCTTGCCGATGGCCCGTCAAAACCGCACGTGAACGACCGGTCGACGGACCGTCACGGAAGCGGAGATCGATTCCCGTCCGGGGCCCGGGCGAAACCCCCTCCGGCCGGGATGGGCCGAATCGCGCCAATCCAAGATCGACTCTGGGATGCCCCGGTACCCCATACAACAATGAGCCCTGCCGAAGACACGGACGGTGCCCGTCGCCGGGACACCGCCCGGTGACGCATGCGCCGATCGCACCGGGGCGACCGGCCGGAACTCCGCACCCCCACCGCCACCCCCGTGGGGGCCGCCGGAGCGGCATCGACGGCACGGACGGAGGCACGGCACCGCACGCATCGAGAGGACCGGAGCAATGGCGATGGACTACTTCACCGACGACCGTCACGAGGGCCTTCGTGCCGAGGTCCGTGACTTCGCGGAGAAGGAGGTGCGTCCGCGGGTGGCCCGGATGGAGGCCGAGCGGACGATCGAGTTCGAGCTGGCCCGGGAGATCGCCCGCCAGGGCTGGATCGGCGTGACGATCCCCCGGGAGTTCGGCGGCCTCGGCCTGGGGCACGTCGCCAAGACGGTGATCATCGAGGAGCTGGCCCGGGTCAGCGGGGCCGCGGGCTCGATCGCCCAGGCCTCCCAGCTGGGCGTGGCCAAGGTCCTGCACTACGGCTCCCAGGCCCAACGCCGCACCTGGCTGCCGAAGTTCGCCTCCGGGGAGTGCCTGCCGACCATCGCCGTCACCGAGCCGGAGTCCGGCGGGCACGTGCTCGGGATGACCGGCACCGCGGTCCGCGACGGCGACGAGTACGTGCTCAACGGCCGCAAGTGCTTCGTCGGCAACTCCCACATCGGCGACGTGCACGGCGTGGTCCTGCGCACCGGCCGGGGCAGCCGGGGCCTGTCCGCCTTCCTGGTCGAGAGCGACCGCCCGGGCTTCCGCACCGGCTCCCCCGGGTCCCAGAGCGGGCTGTACGGCTTCAGCTTCGGCGAGATCCTCCTGGAGGACTGCCGCGTCCCGGCGGCCAACCGGCTGGGCCGGGAGGGGCAGGGGCTGGACGTCGCCTACTCCTCCTCCACCCTCTACGGCCGGATCAACCTCGCCGCCGTCGCGCTCGGCATCCACACCGCGATCGTCGAGGACACCGTGCGGTTCGCCGAGGGGCGCGTGCTGTACGGCCGACCGATCAACCGGCTCCCGAACATCATGCTCAAGCTGGGAGAGATGCAGTCCCGGCTGATGACCGCCAGGCTCGCCGCCTACCACGCCTCCCACCTGCTCGACCACGGCCGCGCCTGCGACGCCGAGCTGATGAACGCCAAGCTCGTCAACACCGAGTACGCGCTGGACTCCGCGCGCAACGCCATGGAGATCCACGCCGCCCGCGGCCTCCAGCCCGAGTTCTCCGTCGAGCGCTACCTGCGGGACGCCACCCACGTCTACCCGCCGGCCGGCACCTCGGACGTCCAGCGGCTGCGGCTCGGGCAGTTCGCCTCGGGCACGTACGGCAAGCAGTGGTCGGCCGAGCTGTCCGCCCTGACCAGCTGGGCGTGGAACGAGCTGTCGGCCCAGCGGGAGGCTCCGGCGGAGAAGCCACCGGGGTTGGGCGGACGGGTGCTGCCGATGCCGCTGGCGGGCTGACCGCCGCTCCGCCGCCGCACTTGACCTGTTCCTGACCGGTCTTCCGGGGGTGCCTCCCGGCCGCCGAAGGCCTTCGGACCGGTCGGTCCGGCGGCCGTGAGCTGCGGCGATGCGTCGGCGAACGGTCGGACAGGCGGGCCGCGCCGGAGCCACCGGCCGTACCCGCGCGGGCAGTTGATGTTGCGCCCACGGCCCCCGGGGCTGGTAGCGTGCCAGCCGTCGGCGGCCGTGCCGCACCCCGCCGGGGCCGAAAGGCAGCACGCCACCGGCTCCGGCAGATCCCGGCCCCGACTCCCTGAAGCCCGGCCGCGCCGTACGGGCCGGCCCGCCGTACGGACCCGCCGGTCCGGACCGGCGGGCCGGTCCCCGCGGGGCGGCCCTGCAGCAAGGAACCAGATGCCAGGCATACCGGCCCCCCGCCCGGGCCACCGCGCCGGCCGGTCCGGCTCGCTCCGCAGCCCGCTCCTCGGCCTCGTGCTGCTCCCCAGCCTGGGCCTCGCCGCCGCCTGGGGCTACGCCGTCTACCTGCTGCACGGCACCGGGCAGCGCACCGCGCTGCTGGCCGGCAGCGCGGCCGTCGCGGCGGTGCTGCTGACCAGCCTGGTCCGCGGCGTCCGGACGGCGTGGTCGCTGTCCGCGCGGCTGTCCGAACTGCGCGCCGGCACCGTCGCCCTCGCCCGGCGGGAGATCCCCGAGGTCGTCGAGCGGCTGCGGGCCGGGGTGCAGGTGCCCGCCCCGGCCGCCTGGGCGCCGCCCGGGCGCACCGGCGACGACGTCCAGCAGGCCTCGGAGGGCCTCGCCGCCGCCCGGCAGGCCGCGGTCGCCGCGATCGTCCACCAGGCCCAGGGCCGCGAGGGCACGAAGAAGGTCTTCCTCAACATCGCCCGGCGCACCCAGATCCTGATCCACCGGCAGATCAGCATGCTGGACGCGCTGGAGCGCGAGCACGAGGACCCGGAACTGCTGCGCGAGCTGTTCAAGGTCGACCACCTGGCGACCCGGATGCGGCGCAACGCCGAGAACCTGGTCATCCTCGGCGGCGCCCTGCCCGCGCGGCGCTGGCACAAGGCCGTACCGGTGGTCAACGTGCTGCGCAGCGCCGTCTCGGAGACCGAGAACTACTCCCGGGTCGTCGTCCAGGCCGTGCCGCGCGTCTCGCTCGACGGGCAGGCCGTCGCCGACGTGATCCACCTGGTCGCCGAGCTGATCGAGAACGGCACCACCTTCTCCCCGCCGTACACCCAGGTGCAGGTCTGCGCGAAGGCGGTCCCCGAGGGCCTGTCGGTCGAGGTCGAGGACCGCGGGCTCGGCATGACGGAGGAGGAGTACCGACGGCTCAACGAGTACCTGGCCGACCCTCCTGAGCTGGACGTCTCCGCCCTCGGCGACGACCTGCGGCTGGGCCTGTTCGTCGTAGCGCGGCTGGCTGCCCGGCACGAGCTCCGGGTCGCCCTGCACCCGTCCCCGTACGGCGGCACCCGGGCCGCGGTACTGGTGCCCTCGGCGCTGCTGGAGCAGGCCGGGCAGCCGTCCGCGGTGCCCGGCCTGCCGTCGGGGGCCCGGATCACCCGGGCTCCGGCGGCCGACGGGCCCGCGGGGGCGGGTGGGGGGCCGGTGCCCGGGGGCGGGGGTGGCGCCGGGGCCGACGGGCTCGGCCGGGGCCCGGCGGCTCCGGGACCCTTCGGCGCGCCGGGGGCACCGGCCGTCCCCTACGGCGCGGGCGGGGCGGCGGGCCCGGGCGGCGCGGGGGCCGACGGGACGGGCGGTGCGACGGACGGCGGGACGGGCGGCGCGACGGACGGAGGTGGCGGCGGTAAGGGGGCCGGCGGGCAGGCCGGGGCACCCGCCGACGGGGGCCTGGCGGTCGGTGCCGAGATCCCCGGACTGCCGGGCGCCGTGGTGGTGCCCCGGCCCGTGCCGCCGCGCATGTACGACCTGTCGGGCGGCCCCGCCGGGGGCCGCGGCACGGCGGCGCCGCCCGCCGAGGGCCGGGGCTGACGCGGCGGGCTCACCGGTCCGCCGGACCGGCGCCTGGGCCCGCCTCGGGCCTGGGGTCTGGGGCGCCGGGCCTCAGGCGCCGGCGTGGACCGGGTGCAGGTCGGCGAGCGACTCGACCAGCGGGGCCAGCTCGGGCACCTCGGTGGCCTCGGCCAGCGTCGCCTCCAGGGCGGCGTCGTGCACCGGGCGGGCGGACGCCAGCAGCTCGCGGCCCTCGGCGGTCAGCTCGGTGTAGATGCCGCGCCGGTCGTCCACGCAGAGGAACCGGCTGAGCAGGCCGCGGTCCTCCAGGCGGCTCACCAGGCGGGTGGTCGCACTGCTGCTCAGCGCCGCGGCGCGGGCCAGCTGCTGCATCCGCATGTGCCAGCCGTCCTGACGGGAGAGCGCCTCCAGCACGGTGTACTCGACCACCGAGAGCTTGAACTCGGCCTGGAGCGCCTTCTCCAGGGCGGTGTCGATCATGGCGTGCAGCGCGGCGAGCGTCCGCCAGCCCCGGGCCCGGATCTCGGCCGCATCGTCGCGGATTCCCATGACTCGCCTACCCTTCCGTCGCGTTGCTCGTGCCGTGTGCCGGACGAGGCGCCGCGTGCGCCCTCGGGGAGGCTCTCCCGGCAGGTCCCGCCCC
Organism: Kitasatospora sp. NPDC018619; assembly: GCF_044391605.1. NCBI lineage: Bacteria > Bacillati > Actinomycetota > Actinomycetes > Kitasatosporales > Streptomycetaceae > Kitasatospora > Kitasatospora sp. NPDC018619. The sequence goes on along the minus strand of NZ_JBISAI010000001.1, from coordinate 250,541 downwards.
GTGGGTCGTCCTCCCCCAAGTATGCCAGCAAACGCCGAATACCGGACTGTACAAGTAGTTCGGCTTATGGTCGGCGGCTCCTCACCCCTCCCCGGACCAGGCCGACGCGCACAGCGCCGTGCCCAGTTCCTCCAGGTAGCAGGCCGCGGTCAGCCAGGCGGCGGCGAAGCCCTCGTGATCGTCCGTGACGACCCGGCCGAAGACGTCACGCCGCCGGTTGCCCGCGGCGCCCCGCAGACCGTCGAGGAGCTCCGCGGCGGTGGCCAGGCCCGCGGCGTGCAGCAGGCCGCGATCGGCCACGGCCGACGCCTCGCTCGGGGCGAGCGCGTGCCGGCCCGTGGTGACCGTCTGCTCGACCCGGCGGCCGAGCACGTGGACCGGCGGGCGGTACGGCACCGGGGCGGTCGCGCCGTGCACCTGACCGTCCGCCTGGTCGGGGGCCGGGCCCGGCGCGGTACCCGGTGCCGGGCCCGGTACCGGGTCGTCCGGTGCCTCCGGCCCGGCGGCGGAGGCCGTCGCGGGCGCCGCGAGGTCGGCGGTCTGGAGGCGTTCGAGGCCGAGGTTGACCCGTCCCGCCCGGTCGGTGCGCGGAGCCAGCGGGTCGGGGGCGTCCGGCGGGGTGCCGATCGCCAGCAGGCGCAGCTCCGGACGGTCCGCCCGCTCCAGGCGCCCGACCACCCGCAGCCGCAGGCCCGGCACGGTGGCGAGCAGCGCGAGGTTCGCCCGGAACGGCAGGTCGGGGTGCTCGTGGGCCGGGCGCAGGACGATCACCGGCCCGCCCGTCGTGCCGCGCGCCAGCAGCTGCGGCGCCCCGTCCGGCCCGGGGGCCGTGCCCAGCAGGGTGACGTCCAGGAACAGCAGGTCGCTGCCGGCCGGGCGGCTCTCGTACGGCAGCTCCTGCACCGCGAGCGCCCGGGCCACCTGGACGGCCACCGGCTCGGACCAGAGCCGGGTGGCCGGCTCCGCCGTCCAGGCCGCGCCCGTCGCGCTGACCGCCCGGACCGAGGCCCCGGCGCCCAGGCGGCCACCGGTGGACCTGGTGGCTCCCTGGACGACCAGGCCGGCCCGGCTGAACTCGCGGTGGCTGAGCGCGGTGTCGCCCAGCCGGACCGTCCGGTTGCCCGCCCGGACCGCCTGCGGGGCGGCCGCCGCCGCGTCCTCGTGCGGCATCACCTCGGCGATCGTGCTGAGCCTCCCGTCCGCGTCCACCGCCCAGCTGACCGCACCCGCGTGGGTGGCCGTCAGCACCGGCTCGGCGAACAGGCCGTAGAGCCGCAGACCGCCCTCCTCCCGGTAGGCCTGGCGCGCGGTGCCGCGCAGCTCGGGGGCCGGCGCCTGACCGGCGGCCAGCGCGGTGGTGAGGACGAGCAGTTCGCGCAGCCCGTCCACCAGGTCCGCCAGGCGGTGGTCGGGAGCACCGGAGCGCGCCGCCCGGATCCGGGTCGTGACGGTGACCGCCGCCGCGGCCGGGCGGTGCAGGCCCGCCAGCCGGGCCCGGTGGGCGGCCCGCAGCAGCTCGGCCTGGGAGACGGCCCCGGCCCCGCTCACCCCGGCGGCCAGGACGGCCGACGCGGCCCGGTGGAGGTGGCGGACGGCGGCGAGTTCGGCGGCCGTGAGCGGCTCGGGCGCTTCCGGGGTTCCCGGGGCCTTCCGGGCTTCCGGGGCTCCGGGCGCTGCCGTGCCGTTGCCCGTCCCGTTCTCCTGCCCGGGCGCGGGGCGGGCAGCGGACCGGGGGTCGGGCCCTGGCTCGGGCTCGGGCTCGGGCCCTGGCTCGGGCCCGGCATCGGCGTCGGCGAGCGGGCAGAGCGTCACGGCGGCGGCCCGGTGCACACAGGCCGGGGCGAGCAGGCACCCGCAGCGGACGTCGGCCGCCGCGGCGACCACCCCGCCCGGAGCGTGCAGCACCAGCACCGTCTCCTCGTCCACCTCCACCCGCCAGGCGTCGCCCTCCCGGGCCCCCGGGCGCTGCGCCAGTTTCTCCGCCGCGGTGTCCAGCCGCTTCTGCAACCGGGCACTCAGCCCGGCCACCACCTCGGCGACCACCTCGGGCCGCACGCCCGGCCAGTCGTTCGTCCGCGCCGTCACGCTCATCGCACCTTCTCCCCCACCCAACGGGCCAGTTCCAGCGGGCTCAACGCCGCCACGGGCATGCCGGCCGCGACCAGCCGGCCCGCGACCGCCTTCGAGTAGCGGGCCGTCCCGGTGTCGTCCAGCGCCGCGCAGCCCAGGACGTGCACGCCCGAGTCCACCAGGGCCCTGGTCTGGGCCAGCAGCCCGCCGACCGGCCCGCCCTCCTCGAAGTCGCTGACCACCGCGACCAGCGTGCGGGACGGCACCGTCACCAGCTCCCGCGCGTAGCGCAGCCCGCTCGCGATGCTGGTGCCGCCGCCCACCCGCACCTCCAGCAGCAGGCCCAGCGGGTCGTCCACCCGCTCGGTGAGGTCCACGACCTCGGTGGAGAAGGCCACGAAGTGGGTGCTCAGCGAGGGCACTCCGGCCAGGATCGCGGCCGTCAGCGCGGCCCACACCGTGGAGGCCTCCATCGACCCGGACACGTCCACGACCAGGATCAGCCGCCAGTCGTTGGCCTGCCGCGCCCTGGTCCGGAAGACCGGGCGCTCGGGCACGATGAGGGTCCGGCCGTCCGGGCCGGGGCGGGCGGTGGCGAGGTTGGCCCGGATCGTCCGGTCCAGGTCCAGCCCGCCGCCCGGGCGGCGGGAGGGGCGCGGCACGGCGATCCCGGTCAGGGCCGGGCGCAGCCGCGTGGCCAGCTCCCGGCTCAGCTCGTCCACCAGGCGCCGCACCAGCGGGCGCAGCCGGGCCAGGCGGGCCTCGGGCAGCCCGCCCGCGTGGTCCAGCACGGTGCGCAGCAGTTCGACGGACGGGCGGACGGCGGACGGGTCGATCGTCTCCAGGACGTCGGTCCGGCCCTGGGCGACGGCGGCGGCCAGCACCTCCTCGCGCACGCCGGGGCCGAACAGCGACTCCAGCTCCTCGGCCCACTCCCGCACACCGGGGTAGGGCGCCTCGCGGCCGCCCCGGCTGCCCCGGCTCTCCAGGCCCGGGCCGGAGCCCTCGCCGTGGCCGCTGCCGTACAACTCGTCCAGCGCGGTGGCGAGTCGGGCCCCACGGCCGGTCAGGCCGCCGGGGCCGGGGCGGCCGAGCAGCAGCCGCCAGCGCTCGGCGGGGGCGAGGGCCGGGGCCGCGTCGGCGGCCTGACCGCCGGCGCTGGTCGCGGGGGCGGGGGCGGGTGCGGTCGCGGGGGTCGGCCGTCCCGGGGCCGCGGGCACCGGAGTCGGCGTCGTACTCGGGCTCGGGTCGGGGGTCGGCGTCGGCGTCGGCGTATCGGCCGGGGGTGCCGCGGGTGCCGGGACCGGCAGGCCCCGGCGGGCGAGTGCCGCACGCGCCACGAGGTCCGCGCGCACCCAGCCGGCGAGCACGGCGGGGCCGGCCTCCTCGGGCAGGGCGGCGAGCCGGGTGCCCAGGCGCTCCTCGACCAGGGCCAACAGCCGGTCGCGGGCGGCCGGGCTGAGCGTGTCGAACCCCCCGCGCAGCGCGGGCAGGCGGTCCAGGAAGGCCTCGTCGGGCAGCGAGGTGACCCTCTCCAGCACCGGCTCCAGCGCCTGCGGCGCGGAGTCGAACAGGCCCTCCGCGGCCGTCAGCAGCCCGACCAGCGACCGGCCGAGCGCCTGCCGCGCCTCCGGTGCCGTGGCGCCGTCCACCCAGGAGGCGGCCCGGCCGCCCAGGGCCTCGGCCGGCTCCTGGCCGAGCAGCACCCGCACCGCACCGGCCGCGCCCCGCACCAGCGGGCTCCCCCGCTCGGCGAGTTCGGCCAGCACGTACGCCAGCCGCACCCCGCCGAACCGGTCCGCCCGGCGCACCAGTTCCACCAGGGCCCGCGCGTCCTGCGGGTCGTCCGACCCGCCCAGGCCCTCCAACTGCCGTACGGCGGCGACGGTGAGCAGCTCACCGGCGGCGGCGAGCACGGGCGGGCCCTGGGGTGCGCGGAGCGGGCGGGGGCCGCCCTCGATGGCGTGGCGGCCTTCGTCGGTCGACTCGTCGGCCTGCTCGCCACCGGGGGCGTTCTCGCCACCGGGAACACCGGGAACGCGGAACTCCGTCGCGAAGCGCTGGTGGGCTGCCGACGCCTCACCGGCAGCGGGGACCACGGGCGGCTCCGCACCCCGCGCGGCGGGGCCGGCGTCACCGCCACCGGCAGCCACCCCGCCATCCGGAACACCGGGAACACCCTGCGCCGCGAAGCGCTGGCGGGCGGCCGACACCCCGGGAGGAGCCGAGCCCGCGTCACCGGCAACCGGGGCGCAACCGGCCACAGGACCGTCACCACCCGACACACCCGGGCCGCTCTCACCGACCACCGGCCCCTGACCCGACCGGACGTCGCCCACGGAAGCGTGACGGCCGTCATCAACCGACCCCTCGGCCACCCCGCCACCGGAAACACCGGGAACACCGGGAACACCCGGCGCCGCGAAGCACTGGCGAGCTGCCGACACCCCGCCACCGGCGGCCCCGGCCTCCTCCCCTCCCGCCGGGGCGTGGCCCGGGAAGTGGCCGGCGGCCAGCCGGTCGAGGAGGGCGAGGGCGTCCAGGAGCTCGGGGAGGGTGGCGGCGGCGGGAAGGACGGTGGTGAGCTGGGCGAGCCGGGCCTCGGTGAGGGCGGGGAGCGCGCAGGAGGCGGCGGCGGCCAGGCCGTCGATCACCTCGCGCGGGGTCGGCTGGTCGGTGAGCCGGGCGCGCAGCGCGCCCTCCGCCGCCTGGGCGGGGGTGACGCCGCGGGTGCCGGCGACGGTGAGCATGGCCGCGGTGGCGGGCGTCCAGTGCAGGCGCCAGCGGGTGCCGAGGGTCTCGGTGCCGCCGGCGCCGGTGCCCGCGACGGGCTCGCCGTAGGGGACCTCGCAGGCGGCGAGGCGGTGTAGGAGGACCTCACGGCGGCGGTCGAGGCCGCTGCGCAGCGGGTCGAGGCGCAGGTCGCGCGGACCGGGGTCGGCGGGGCCCGGGAGGCCGAGGCCCGCCAGCAGGGCCTCGACGGCGGGGGCGAGTCCGCTGCGCGGGGCGGCGGGGGTGGGGCGGCCGGTGCGCGTCCCGACCAGCACCTGTTCGAGGGCGCGGGCGACGGCCCGGCCGCGGCCGAGGGGCTCGCCCTGCGCCAGGACGGTCTGCACCGCTTCGAGGAGTTCGCCACGGCCGGGTGCGGCGTGCCCGCGCAGCCGGGCGAGGTCGCCCGCGAGGCGGACGATCTCGCGGGCGTCGGCCGGGCCGCTGGGGTGGTCCTGGGCGCGCAGCGCGGCGCAGATCCGGACGGCGGTGGCGGTGAGCGCCTCGGCGAGGCGTTCCGGGTCGCCGCCGGCGTCCAGGACGGTGTGCTGCCACTCCGGGTCGCGGATGCCCGCCGGGTAGCCGGAGCGGGCGTCGAGCAGCGGGTAGGTGTACGGGATCAGGGACAGGACGTGCCTCGGGTCGTCCGGGTGCGGCGGCTCCTCGGTGGAGAGCGGACCCTCCAGCAGGGCGGGGGCGTGGAAGGCGCCGACCACGGCGGCGACCCGGCGCCCGCCGGCCGCGGCGTCCCGGATCCGGGCCCGCATCCAGGCCTCGCGGCGCAGGTCGTACGGGTCGACGCCGGGGCCGTTCTCGGCGTCCCGGCGCAGCGCCCAGCCGACCAGCAGGGCGGCGCGCCGGACGGCCTCCGGGGTGGAGCCCGGGGCGGCCGTCTCGACCAGGCGGTCCCACAGGTCGTCGTCGGAGTCCCGGCCGGTCAGGCGGCGGCGCAGCGCGTCCGCGACGCCCGGCCGCTCCGGGCCGCCGTCGGTGCGCCCCCGCTGCCCGGCCCGGGCGGCGCGGTGGGCGAGCGGGAGGTCGCAGGCGACGGCCTCCACCCCGTTGCGCCGGGCCCAGCGCAGGGCTGCGAGCTCCGGGGAGAAGTCGGCGAACGGGTAGAAGGCGGGCCCGGCGGCCTCCTCGGCCCCGGCGGGGGCCGCCGCGAGGGCGACCGGGGCCGAGGTGGCCTCCTCGGCGAGCCAGCCCAGCCAGGGCTGGAACTCGGCGGGCAGCTCGACCAGGACGGCGTCCGGCCGGGCGGCGTCGAGCAGCGCGGGGACGACCGCGCTGAGGGACGGCGCGTGGTGGCGCACGCCGATCAGGTGGGGCCCGGGGCCGCCGGTGCCGGAGGCGGCCAGCCGGCCGGCCTCGGCCCTGAGCGTCCGGTCCGCGCCGTCCGGGCGGGTGGTCTCCGCGCTGCTCATCGGATCAGGCCTCCAGTGCCGAGCGGAGGTCCCACAGGGTGCGCCAGGTGGCGGCGCCCTGTTCGGCGCGGCGGCGGACCGGGCCGTCCCAGTAGCCGAGCAGCCGGGCCGCGTCGGACGGCTCGTCCTTGCGGACCACGCCGAGGAGTTGGCCGGGCAGCCGGCCGAGCAGGTCCCCGCCGTCGGGCAGGTAGGCGGCGCTGACGCCGAGCGCGGTGGCGACGGAGACCGCCTCGGCGGTGCTCATCACGGTGGACGGGCGTTCGACGTCCCAGCCCTCGGTGGAGCGGCCGGTGCGCAGGTCCCGGAAGGCGGTGACCAGCGCCTCCAGGACGGCGTCGTCCACCGCGTAGGCGGCGCCGGCCCGCGCTACCGCGGCGGTGGACTGCCGGCGGACCAGCTCGACCTCGGCGGCGAGGCTGCCGATCGGGCCGACCGTCTCGAAGTTGAACCGCCGCTTGAGCGCCGCGGACATCTCGCTGACGCCCTTGTCCCGCAGGTTGGCGGTGGCGATCAGGGTGAAGCCGGCCGCGGCGTGCAGCTGCCCGTCCGGGGTGCCGGCCAGCTCGGGGACGGCGATCCGCCGCTCCGAGAGCAGCGAGACCAGGGCGTCCTGCACCTCGGGCAGGCAGCGGGTGACCTCCTCGACCCGGGCGACGGCGCCGGTGGTCATCGCGGTGAGCACCGGCGAGGGGACGAGGGCCTCGCGGCTGGGCCCCTTGGCGAGCAGCAGGGCGTAGTTCCAGCCGTACTTGAGCTGGTCCTCGGTGGTGCCGGCGGTGCCCTGGACGGTGAGCGCGCTGCTGCCGCAGACGGCGGCGGCGAGCAGCTCGGAGAGCATGGACTTGGCGGTGCCGGGCTCGCCGACGAGCAGCAGGCCGCGCTCCCCGGCGAGGGTGACGACGCAGCGCTCGACCAGGGCGCGCTCGCCGACGAACTTCGGCTCGACGACCAGGCCCCTGCGCCCGGCCTTGAGCTTCTCCCCGCCGCTGCCCATCACGAAGGTGACCACGGCGCGCGGGGTGAGGCGCCAGCCGGGCGGGCGCGGGCCGCTGTCGTGGGCGGCCAGGAACTCCAGTTCGGCGGCGTACTTCTCCTCGGGCGGGACGGTCTGCCGGGTCGCGACCGGGGGGACGGGGGTGGTCGTGCTCATCGGCGGGCCTTCCTGCGCGTGCTGGTCTGGAGCTGTTCGTAACCGGGGGCGTCGCCGTCGACCGTCCGCTGCCAGGCCCGGGCGAACAGCTCGGGGACGGGCATCGGGACGGACACGGGCCGGTGGGTGTGCACCTCGTACAGGCCCGCCTTCCATGTCTCGACCGGCAGGGCGGGCGCCTTGGCCTCCTGCCAGCCGCCGGGCAGGAAGAGGCTGCGGCCGGCCCGGGCCCGCTTGGCCTCCAGCACCAGGCCGCTGGCGGCGAGTTCGACGCGGGCCTTCTTCAGCCGGGCGGGCTTCCAGCCCGTCCAGCGGGCGGCGTTGCGGTCCGTCGGGTCCGGCAGGGCGAGCAGCTGGAGGTAGAGCGCGGCCGCGTCCTCGCCCAGGCCGTGCCCGCGGGACACCTCGGCGACCAGCTCGGGGACGGACAGCTGCGGGTTCTGCAGCCAGGCCGGGCCCTCGCCGGGGGCGGCCTCGCCGGGGGTGACGGTGACCGCCGCCGCCAGCCGTTCCGGCTCGCCGCACAGCACGGCCTCGATGGCGGGCCGCTCGGCGTGGTACCAGTAGCTGTCGGTGAGGCCGCCGATCAGGTCGAGCAGCGGGTCGTCGGGGCCGGTGAGGACCGCCGGGCGCAGCCAGATCCGCTCGTACCTCTGGTGCTGGGGCATCAGGACGAGCGCCGGGCCGCAGCGGACCATGCCGTCCGGGTCGGCGCCGCCCTCGGCGGGCAGGCCGAAGCGGGTGCGCAGGACGGGGGCCAGCGGCTTGCCCTTGACGGTGGTGGTCACGTGGAGGTCGAGCAGCAGCTCCGGGTCGGCGAGGCGCTCGCGCAGCGCGGTGGCGGCGGCGGGCAGCAGCGGGCGCAGCGGGCTGTCGGCGGGCAGGTGGTAGGCGAGCCAGCGCAGTGCGGCGACGGTGGAGCCGATCCCGCCGGTCTCGGGGACGGCGGCGCCGTCCTCGGCGAGCAGCCGGGGGCCGGAGCCGTCCTCGTCGGTGACCCGGAAGCGGGTGCGCCCGGTCAGCCAGGGGGTGCGGGCGGGGTTGAGCACCGACTCGACGGCGTCGATGGACACGCCCTGGACGGTGGTCAGGGCCTCCTCGGGGAGGGTGACGAGCCGTCCGAACCGCCGGATCCACTCCTCGGCGCCGGCGGCGAGGTCGGGGCCGTCGGTCCACAGGGTCTCCGGGTCGGCGGGCAGCAGCGCGCCCCAGACGGCGAGGAGCCCCTCGTGGTCGTGCCCGCGCAGCCACGTCCGGGCGGCCTTGAACTCGGCGGACCTGAAGCCGGATCCGGCGGGCGGTGTCGGGTCCGTCCAGTACAGCAGGCCGGCCGGCGGGCTGAGCACCAGCGCGGAGCGGGCCGTCCCGATGCCGGTGAGGTCGCTGAAGGCCTCGGCCCTGGCGCGGTCCCACGGGAGGGCGCCGCGCAGGGCGGCGAGCCGCCCGAACCGCTCCGTCCAGGCGGTGTCGACCAGTTCCTCGGTGCCGCGCTCCGCCACGGTCGTGAAGTGCGCGACCGGCCCGAACCGGCCGCTCGGGTCGTGGTCGACGGCGCGCCAGTACACCGTGCCCTGGGTGTGCTCGCGCAGGTACCCGACGATGACGACGGTGCGCTCACCGTGCCGCAGCACCTGGCCCTGGCGGCGCGGGACCGCCCGCCCGCCGCTGGCGTTCACCGCCGTGGGGACCTGCTCGGCGAGGGCGATCTCGCGCAGGGTGGCGCCGCGGTCGGCCAGCGGGCCCTTGGTCAGCTCGTCGATCAGCAGGACCAGCGAGGAGCGGTGGGCGGGCTCGGTGAACGGCGCGGCCACCGCGTGGGCCAGCGCGTGGACCCGGCCGAGCAGGCTCAGCCAGCCGTGGCTGCCGTCGGCGCCGCGCAGGGTGACGGTGGCGGGGGTGCTCCAGCCCTCGCCCTCGGCGGCGGGCGGGGCGGCCAGCACGGCGCGGACGGTGCGCAGGTTGTTGAGCACCCGGTAGTCGTCCCCGGAGCCCCAGCTGCTGCCGAAGCCGACGGTGTCGGCCAGTACGGCGCGGACGGCGTCGCGCAGTTCGTGGTCGCGGCCGTGCTCGGGCCGCCACTCGGCTTCCGCGGCCGGCGTCGGGCGCGCGGCCTCCGGCTGCGGGAGGAACCGGGCGGCCCTGGCCAGCAGGTCGGCGGCGGTGCGGGCGAGCCCCGCGACGCCGGCCAGCAGCCGGGGGTGCCCGATGCCGGGCAGGATCGCGCCGACCTCCGGGACGGGCAGGGCCCGGTGCGCCCTGCTGTCCTGGGCGAGCGGGCGGCGCACGCCCTGGACGGTGAGCCAGCACCGCTCGTCCTCGGGAGCCGGCTCCGGGTCGACCGGCCAGGCGGCGTCGATCAGCCGGGCGGCCTGCTCGGCGGTGACGGCGCGCAGAGCCGCCGAGCCCGCCTCGTCGCGCGGCCGCAGGGCGTGCCAGTGCGGGTAGGGCGGCACGAGCGGAGTGCCGGCGGCGGCGAGCTCGCCGGCCCGGCCCGGGTGCAGGTCGGCGGTGCGGTCGGCGCGGCCGGTGGAGTCGGGCAGGTTGAGCGAGAAGTGCTCGTCGCCGGTGCGGCTGACCATCGGGGCGGCCGCGCCGGGCAGGCGCAGCCGGCCGACCGGGACGGTGTCCGTGTGCTCCTCGGTCGGTGCCTTCACGATGCGCTCGCCGTCCGCCGTGAAGGTGGTGACGGCCTTGCCGGGCTCCGTCCTGACCCAGTTGCCGAGCACCGTGCCGTCGGTGCCCAGCGGTGTGCCCTCCAGGCCGGGCCGGAGCGGCAGCAGCCAGGTGCTGCGCTGGACCAGGCGGCCGGCCGCGGCGGTGGCGGCGATCACCGGCGGCTCGGAGGCGCGGCCCAGGGCGCCGGTGGCCGGGTCGAGTTCGCGCAGCACGGGGGTGCCGTCGGAGGCGTGGCGCAGCGTCCAGTAGCCGGTGCCGTCGCCGAGGACGCGGTGCTCCTGGGGCATCCGGGTGTCGCCGGCGTGCACCGGGCGTTCGCCGGTGGTGCGCCCGCCGCCGGGCAGTTGGAGGGACGGCGCCTCGGGCCGGCGGTTGCGGTAGTAGTAGCCGACGATGGTCTGGCCCTCCAGCTCGAACCGCTCGTCCGGGCGGCTGGACCAGTACGCGAGCTGCTTGCCGTCCTCCGGCCAGACGACCAGCAGTTCGCCGTCGACCAGGCGCAGCCTGGTCCGGGGCGCGGGCCCGGTCACCCGCAGGGTGTGCTCCAGCACGATGCCCTCGGGGCCGACCACGACGGCCCGGTCGCGGCGGGCGAGGATCAGGTGCGGCCAGGCGTCCTCGACGATCAGCTCGCCGAGGCCGGTGTCCAGGCGGGGGACGGAGTACTGCGGGGCGTCCTCGGCGGGCGGGTCGGCGAGCTTCCCGAGCGCCTCCTCCAGGGCGGGCCAGCCGAGTTCGTCCAGGATGCCGGCCCGCAGGGCGTCGGCGAGCAGCGTGGCGACGTCGAGGGCGGCGATCCGCTCGGCGACGGCCGGGGCGACCTCCCGGACGGCGTGGCTGTACTGGCCGAGGGTGCGGAGCAGCTCGGCGGCGCCGGCCAGGCCGCGGGCGGCGGACAGTTCCCCGGCCCGCTCCTCGGCCCACTCGGCGAGCAGCTCGTTCAGCAGCGGCAGGGCGGCCGCCCCGCGCTTGACGGCGGTGTCCCACACCACCGGGGTGGCCCGGCGCAGCAGCGGCCGGTAGCGCTCGTCGGCGGTGAGGGCGGGGCTGTCGGGGCCGCACTGGGCGACCCACGGGCGCAGGTCGAGGCCGAAGCCGGCGGGCGGGTCGGCGACCGGGACGCCCGCCGTCAGCAGGAGGTCCAGCAGGTCGATCCGGGTGTTGCTGGCGCGGATGCCGGTGTGGAGGTCCACCGGGACGGCGTCGGCCTTCAGCCGCTCGACCATCCGGCCGGCCAGGGCGAGGGTGTCCGGGCAGGTGGGCCGCGGGCCGCGCCAGCCCCGGCCGTGGTGGTTGCACCAGCGCTGGAGCCAGGCGGCGGCCGGTTCGGCGCCCTCGGGCCGGGGGCCGGTGAGCAGCTCCTCGGCCCCCGTCTCGGCGAGCAGCGCCAGCCAGGCGGTGTCGTGCGCGGCCGGGTCGGCGGAGTTCGGGTCGGGCAGCAGCTCCAGCAGGCGGGCGCGGACCGCGGTGTCGGCGCGGCCGAGCTCGACGAGCGCGCCGTGCCAGGACTTCCAGAACGCGGCGGGGGCCCGGTTGACCGCCGGGGAGTCCAGCAGTTCGGCGAGCAGCGCCCGTTCGTGCTCGGCGCGGTCCAGCCCGGCGGCCCTGATCAGGGCGCGGGCGTCCTCGGCGACCCCGGCGTACGGGGCCATGCCGGCCGCGGAGCGCTCGGTGCACAGCTGGCGGAAGCGCTGCCAGGCGGTCAGCGGGTCGAGCCGCTGGGCGAGCTCCTTGACGTACTGGCGGAGGGACTTGACGGTGAGCGCGCCGGCCAGGGCGAACTCCAGGAAGACGGCGCGCAGCCGCTCCTCGTCGACCGCCAGGCCGTGGGCGCGCTCGGCCTCGCGGGCCTTGCCGAACCAGGCGGCGGCGTACGTCCGGTTCCCGTGGCCGAGGAAGATCCGGCCGACCTCCTCGCAGAAGGTGGGCAGGAAGTGCGGGACGGCGCGGCCGAGGCGGCCGGCCAGCTCGTCGAAGCCGTCCTTGGCGGCGCCGGGCTTGGCGGCGGCCTGGCGGGCCAGCCGCTCCATCTCCTTGACCAGGGCGAGCGCGTGGTGGCCGTTGGCCGGGTCGTGGACCAGCGCCCAGGCGGGGAAGCCGAGCGCCTCCTGACGGACCTGGCCGACCTCGGCGGGGGCGCCCTGCGGCGCCAGGCCAAGGAAGTCGAGGGCGAGGTCCTCGGCCGGGCCGAGCGCGCCGGGGACGAGCCGGACGATCCGGCGCCCGTCGAGTGCGGGGTGGGCGTAGCCGCGGGCGGTGAGCACGTCGGCGGCGCTGTCGGGGCGGCCGGCGTCGGGCAGGGTGCCGGCCGGGAGCACCGCTCCGGCGTCGAGCAGCTCCTGCGGTGTCGCGGTGCGGCCGGCGCCGGCGGTGGTCGTGGTCGTGGTCAGGCCGGTGGCGGTCATTCGGCGTCCTCCCCCTGGATGGTGCGGCCGGCGTACAGGGCGGCGGCCATCCGCATGCCCTCGGACCAGGCGACCGGTCCGACCTCGGTGAGCGGCAGGGCGCGGCCGTCGGGGCCGGCCCAGCTGAGCGCGCCCGTCTCGCACGCGTCGTACTCGTAGTAGTCGCCGACCCAGACCCGGGCCTCGACGGAGCGCCCGCCCTCGGTGACCGACTGGACGGCGGAGCCGCCGCGGACCCGGCAGCCGAGCCGGGTGCAGCGCCCGACCAGCTCGCGCAGCTCCCGGTAGCGGCCGCCGGCGTAGGTGGTGACCTCGGTGCCGACGGGCGGCTGCGCGGGCCGGTGCCAGACCTCGCGGTAGAGCTGCTGGACGCGCTGGGAGACACCCAGCTCGACGGCGAACTCGCGCAGCTCGTCGAGGTCCTGGAGCAGGACGGGGTGCGGTATCAGCACCTCGCCGTCGGTGAGGCGCACGGTGTCGCCGTCGAGGTCGACCAGGCCGAGGCCGCGCTCGGCGTCGGCGCCGCGCAGGAAGCCGGCCACCGAGCCGTCCGTCGCGGTGACCACGCGGTCCTTCAGGACGCCCTGCCAGGCCTCGTCCGCCCAGACGGCGGTGAGCACGGCGGCGGGCACCGGCAGCGAGCGGACCATCCAGCGCTCGACGTCCTCCAGGCAGTCGCGCTCGTGCGCGGCCAGCCACTCGGCGAGCTGCTTGAGCTGGAGGACCACCCGGTCGTCGCCGAGCTTCGACGGCAGGGACCTGAGGTCGCGGCCCGCCGCGTTGCGGCACACCACCCTGCCCTCCCCGTCGAGCGCGACGCGGTACCCACCCGCGTCCGTCTCCACCCATGCCACGGCCGTACTCCTCCCACCGGGAAACACCTGTCGATCGCCTGCTGACCAGCGATGCGAGGAACGTAGCGAGGCCCACTGACAACGCGAGGGGCGCGGTGAAGTCGAGCCGGGACATGGAGAATTCAAACCCCTCGAACGAGTGAGCGAAGGAATGGAAAAGGGCGGGGCGGCTGCCCCCACGCAGCCGCCCCGCCCGCCTTCTCCGCTCCGACCGCCCCGCTCGCCCCTCCGCCCCGCTCGTCCCTCCGCCGCGTCGTCAGCCCAGCGGCGCCCGGGGCACGATCACCGGCGCGCCGTCGCCCGGCGCCGCCAGCACATGGCTGTCGATGTCGTACAGCGCCCGCACCAGCGGCGCGTCCACCACCTCGCGCGGCGGCCCGCAGGCCACCACCGCGCCGCCGCGCAGCGCCACCAGCAGGTCCGCGTAGCGGGCCGCCGCCGCGAGGTCGTGCAGCACCATGACCACGGTGCGCCCGCCCGCAGCGACCCGGCGGACCAGCTCCAGCACCTCCACCGCGTGCCCGAGGTCGAGCGCGCTGGTCGGCTCGTCCAGCAGCACCACCGGGGTGTCCTGGGCGAGCACCATGGCGAGCCAGCAGCGCTGGCGCTGGCCGCCGGAGAGCCGGTCGAGCCGGCGGTCGGCGAGCTCCTCCACGCCGGTGGCGCGCAGGGCCTCGGCGGTCAGCCGCTCGTCCTGCGCGGACCACTGGCGGAACAGCCCCTGGTGCGGGTGCCGGCCGTAGCGGACCAGCCCGGTGACGGTCACCGCCTCCGGCGCCTGCGGGCTCTGCGGCAGCAGCGCGACCCGGTGGGCGGCCTGGCGCGGACGCAGCCGCCACACGTCCTCGCCGCCGACCAGCACCCGCCCGCCGTCCGGCCGGTGCAGCCGCGCGACGGACCGCAGCAGGGTGGACTTCCCGCAGCCGTTCGGGCCCACCACCGCCACCACCTGCCCGGCCGGGACGGTGAGGTCGACGCCGCCGAGCACCGGGCGCCCCGGCCCGTAGCCGGCGCTGAGACCCTCGATCGTCAACTCCATGGCAGCTCCCCCTGGCCGGTGCGCGCTCAGTTCCCGCCCAGCGCCTTGGTGAAGTCGCCGATCACGACGTCCGCGGCGAGCGGGCCGCCCCGGGTGGACCAGACCGAACCGTCCACGGTGACGGTGTGGTTGTTCTTCACCGCGCCGAGCTCCTGGTAGGCGGGCTTGGACTGGACGTCCTTGAGGGCGGCCTTGCCGTCGTCGGTCAGGGTGGACAGGAACAGCCAGTCGCCGTCGATCTCGCCCAGCTTCTCCAGGCTGAGCGCCGGGCTGTGCGCGTTGCCGTCCTTGTCCTGCGCGGCCGGTCGGGTCAGGCCCATGTCCAGGGCGACGCCGCTGGCGAACTGCTTCTTCTCCATCCAGCTCGGGCCGGTGGGGTTCCAGCGCACGATGGAGACGGCGGCGCCCTTGTTCGCGGTGAGTCCGGCGCCCGCCTTGGCGGCCTTGGCGTCGTAGTCGCCGATCACCTTGTTGGCCTGGTCGAGCTTGTTGACGGCGTTGCCGATGCCCCGGAAGGCGAGCTTCCAGTCGTCGGTGGGGGCCATGGTGACCAGCGTGGCGGGGGTGATCTCGCGCAGCTGCTTGAGCACCTGCTCGTCCTGCATGTCGCCGGCCAGGATCAGGTCGGGCTTGGCGGCGATCACCTTGTCCATCACGGGCTGGAGCAGGTTCCCCACCACCGGGACGCCCTGCACCCTGTCCTTGAGGTACGCGGGCGGCTCGGCCAGCCCCTGGCCGTTGGTGATGCCGACCGGCTTGACGCCGAGGGCGAGCACCGCGTCCAGGTCCTCCTGGGTCAGGGTGACGACCCGCTTGGGCTCGACGGGGACCTCGACGGCCTTGCCCGTGGCGTCCTTGACGGTCCGCTTGCCGCCGGCCGCGCCGCCGCCCGCCGCGTCCGCCGCCGGGGAGGAGGGCGCGGAAGAACCCGAGGACGAGGAGCCGGAGGAGCCGCAGCCGGTGAGCAGGAGCGCGGCCGCCCCGGTGACGGCCAGCGCCTGGGCCGCACGGCGGCGGACGGGGCTGAGCGGGCGACGGGCGAACGGCATGGGTGCCTCCGGGCAATGGTGGTACGGGAGTTGAGCGGCGTCCGGGCGGACCGGCGGGACGGGGGTGCCCCGCGGGACGGGCTCGGCCATTAGGTTAGCCTTACCTTATGACATTGTCGCAAGCCGGCGTCCCCACGGCGCCCCCCGACAGCGCGCCGGACTCGCCGCCACCGGGCCGCGGCCGGCGCCCCGAGGGCGCCCGCCCCACCTGGCCTGCCGTCACCGCGGCGCTGGTGCTGCTGCTCGCCCTGGCCGCGCTCTCGCTGTCGGTCGGCGCCGGGGAGGTCGGCCCCGGGCGGGTGCTGGACTACCTGCTGAACCGCGACGGCGCCCGCGCCGACGGCCGGCTGGCCCTGGTCGTCGGCGACCTGCGACTGCCGCGCACCCTCACCGCGCTGCTGGTCGGCGCCGCGCTCGGGGTCGCCGGGGCCCAACTCCAGTCCGTCACCCGCAACCCGCTGGCCGAGACCGGCCTGCTCGGTGTCAACGCCGGCGCCTCGCTGGGCGTCGTGCTCGGCATCGCCGTGCTCGGGGTGCAGACCTCCTTCGGCTACCTCGCCTTCGCCTTCGGCGGCGCCGTGCTCGCCAGCACCGTCGTGCTGCTGGTCGCGAGCACCCGCGGCGGCGGCTCGCCGATGCGGCTGGTGCTCGCCGGCTCCGCCGTCGCGGCGATCTTCCGCGGGCTCACCGACGTCCTGATCGTCAACTCCCCCGAGGCGTACGAGCGCTACCGGGTGTGGGTGCTCGGCTCGCTGGCCGGGGTGGAGGGCTGGACGACGCTGCGCCAGCTCGCCCCGGTGCTCGGCGCCGGCTTCCTGCTCGCCGCCCTCACCACCCGGCCGCTCACCGCGCTCGCCCTCGGTGACGACCTCGCCCGCGGCCTCGGCCACCGGCCCGGCGCCATCCGGGCCGCCGTCGCCGTCGCCGTCACCCTGCTGACCGCCTCTGCGGTGGCGCTGGCCGGGCCGGTCGCCTTCCTCGGCCTGCTCTCCGGGTTCCTCGCCCGCACCCTCGCCGGGCCCCGGGTCGGCCGGCTCACCGTGCTCGCCGCGCTGTTCGGCGCCGCCGTGCTGACCGGCTCGGACGTGCTCGCCCGGGTGGTGGCCCGGCCCTTCGAGGCGCCGGTGTCGGTGATCGTCGCGTTGATCGGGGCCCCGGCGCTGATCGCGATCGTCCGCTCCCGGCACTCCGCCGCCCTGGCCATGGGCGACCGGACCGAGTCCGCGCCGCCCGCCGCGCGCCGGGCCGAGCCCCCGCCCCCCAGGCCCGACGTGACGCTGCGCTACGGCGCCTGGTCGCTGCTGCTACCGTACCGGGCCCTGCTCGCCTCCCTCGGTCTCGCGGCGGCCCTGCTGGCCGCCGTGGTGGTCTCGGCGCACGCAGGGCAGAGCGAGCTCGACCTCGCCCGCACCTTCCGGGCGGTGTTCGGTTACGGAGACCGGCTGGACGTGCTGCTGGTGCAGAAGTTCCGGCTCGGCCGGATCGTCGCCGGGCTCGCCGCCGGGGCAGCCCTCGGCCTGGCCGGCTGCCTCACCCAGACCCTCGCCCGCAACCGCCTGGCCACCCCCGAGCTCCTCGGCGTCAACGACGGCGCCACCGCCGCCGTGCTGATCTCGGCCGGCACCGCGGGCACCTTCGGCGCCTGGTGGGCCGGGCCGCTCGGCGCGCTGGTCGCCGTCCTGGTCGTCACCCTGGCCTCCGGCGGGCTCGGCGCGCGCGGCTACCGGGTGCTGGTGGTCGGGCTCGCCATGTCGGCGCTCGCCTCGGCCGTCATCCAGGTCGCGATGGCCCGGCGCTCGCTCAACTCGGCGAGCTCGCTGTACATCTGGACCAACGGCAGCCTCAACGGCCGCGATCTCGCCGTCGCCGCGCCCGTCCTGGTCGGGCTGGCGGTGCTGGTGCCGCTCGCCCTGGTGGCGGCCCGGCGGCTCGCGGTGCTGCGCTTCGACGACAGCGTCGCCTCCGCGCTCGGCGTCGACCCGGGCCGGGTCCGGCTCGCCTGCCTGCTGCTGGCCGTCGCCCTGGCCGGGCTGGCCGTCGGCGTCTGCGGCCCGGTCGGCTTCGTGGCCCTGGCCGCGCCGGTGATCGCCGGACGGCTGGCCGGGCCCGCGCGGGTGCCGGTGCTCGGCTCCGCCCTGACCGGCGCGCTGCTCGTCGTGCTCGCCGACACGCTGGGGCGGGTGCTGTTCGCCGGGGTGGAGATCCCCGTCGGCATCGTCACCACCGTGCTCGGCGGCCCCTTCCTCCTCTGGGTGCTGCTCGGCCGCAAGGGCAGCCCGTCCTGAGCCTCTTGGAGTCAACGCTGTGGAATCCCCGCTCGTCGTCCTCGACCCCGAGGACCCCGCCTACCGCCTGGTCACCTTCACCCACCCGGGCGGCGACTGCGACGGCGTGCTCGCCCTGCTGCACACCGTCACCGACAAGGACCGCCACGCCGGGGACCTGACACCACATCTGATGAAGCGTCAGGCCGACGGCAGCTGGGCGATCACCTACCGGCTGCGCGCGGACCACCGCGCCTCCTACCAGCTGTACCCGTTCCGCGGCGAGGCCCCCGGCACCACCCGCCCGGACTGGCTGCGCGTCCTCGACCAGGCCCGCCCCGACCCGTACGACACCGAGCCCCGGCTGCCCGCCCGCGACGGCCGCCACCCCTCCTCGGTGCTCAGCCTGCCCGCCGCCCCCGCGCAGCCGTACGTGCGGCGGCGCGAGGGCGTGCCGCGCGGGCAGACCCTCGCCCGCACGGTGGCCGGGCGGCGGGTGGACGTCCACCTCCCGGCCGGGCACCGGGCGGACGGCGGGCCGTACCCGGTCGTGGTCCTGCTGGACGGGGAGATGTGGGGCGAGGTGCTCGCCGTCGGCGACACCCTCGACAACCTGGCGGCGGACGGCGCGATCCCGCCCACCGTCGCCCTGCTCGTGCACACCATGGGCCCCCGGCGGCCGGACGACCTGAGCTGCAACCCGGCCTTCGTCGACCTCCTCGCCGACCGCCTCCTCCCCTGGGCCGCCGCGGAGTTCGGCGCGAGCGGGGCGCCGGCCGACACGGTCGTCGCGGGCCAGAGCGCCGGCGGCCTCACCGCCGCCTACGCCGCCTACCGCCGCCCGGACCGCTTCGGCAACGCACTCTGCCAGTCCGGCTCCTTCTGGTGGCCCGACGAGACCGAGTTCGACGCCGGCAGCGAGTGGCTGACCCGCCGCTTCGCCGCCGAGGAGCGGCGCCCGGCCCGTTTCTGGATCGAGGTCGGGCTCCAGGAGTGGATGCTTCTCGGCCAGAACCGCCACCTGCGCGACGTGCTGACCGCGCGCGGCTACGACCTCGCCTACCGCGAGTTCAACGGCGGGCACGACTACGCCTGTTGGCGCGGCGGGCTGGCGGACGGGCTGGCGGCGCTGCTCGGCCGGGCCGGCGGTTCCCGGCCGGAGCCGCCGACGGCTGCCTGACCAGCGCCGGCGCGTCACGTCCGAAACGCCTCCGCCGGCCCGGCCCCCGCCGGGCCGGCGGTCACCCGTAGGGATGGTTTCGGTCGATTCGCACACATCCCAAGAGTGGGGCGCCTACCGTCGAGGACCACACCGGATGACCTTGGGGGTCAGCGATGAACGCGTCCTCGTCCGCCACGCCGCCGCCGATGTCCTGGCGGTACTGCGGCAACCAGATCAAGCTGTGGCGCACGCGTGCCGGCGTCAGCCGCGACGACCTGGCCGCCGAGGCCGGGTACAGCATCGAGAGCCTGCGGTCGATGGAGGCGGGCCGGCGGAAACCCTCGCTGCACGTGCTCCAGGTGGCGGACGACATGTGCGACGCGAAGGGGATTCTGGTGGCGGGGGCCCAGTTCCTGGTGCCGGAGAAGTACCCCCACTTTGCCGAGGAGTACATGCGCTACGAAGCCGAGGCCATCGTCATCCATTGGTTCGAAGCGCTGCTCATTCCAGGACTCCTTCAGACCGAGGAGTCCGCTCGGGCCCTCCTCAATGCGCACTGGCCGCCGCTCGATGACGAAACCATCGAGGAACGCGTTGCGGCGCGACTCGCGCGCCAATCCGTCCTGACGACCCAGACGAAGTCGTTCAACTTCCTGATCGGCGAAATGCCGCTCCGAAGCCCCCTCAGTACCGGAGAAGCCCACAAGCATCAGCTCCTTCACCTGTTGACCGTTGGGGGAGCACGTCACATCGTTATTCAAGTCGTACCAAGCGCGGGCTCGCACCCGGGATTGAATGGCCCCTTCATCCTGCTCGACAACCCGGAGCACCAACGGCTGGCGTACGAAGAAGGACAGGCAATGGGTCTGCTCCACTCTGAGCCCGGGAAGGTAAGCCTTCTGAGCCAACGCCATGCGATGATCCTCCAACGGGCCCTCAACCCCGAGGACTCGGCTGCTTACATCGCCAAGTTGGCGGAGGATCTATGAGCACCGAACTGACCTGGTTCAAGTCCAGCCACAGCGGAACCGAGGGTGGCGCCTGCGTCGAGATCGCCCTCGTACCCGGCGCCGTCCGCGTCCGGGACTCCAAGGACAAGGCTGGCCCCCAGCTCGCCTTCACCCCCGAGGCGTGGGCCGACTTCGTCTGCTTCGCCCGCGCCGCCACCCCCGGAGCCGGCCAGTCCCGATAGGGAATCAGCCCGGGCGTGCTCCGAATCCGAGCCTACGGTGCGGACCGCACCGTAGGCTCGGCGGACCGATGTGGATGGAGGGGTCGGGCGCACGGGTCATGTGCTGGGTGCCCGAGGTGTTGGCCGAGGGCGGCCGGGGTGGCTTGTCCGGCGATCCGGGCGGGCACCAGACTCGGGGCCATGGCGACTGATCGAACCACCCGGACCGTCGGGGCCGGCGTCGGGCTCGTCCACCTCCAGACGGGGGCGGGGGCCCTGCCGACGGCCTTCGAGGTGCCCGTCCGGGTGCTCTCGGTGGCCGCGTTCCTCGGCATCGTCGGGGTCGGGCAGTGGTGGGGCGGCCGAGAGGAGCCACCAGACCGCCCCGCCGGCCCCGCCGGCCTCCTACGGCGGCCCGCGGTGCGCGTCCTCGGCGGGGCGGTGGCGCTGTGCTGGGCCGCCGGTCTGGCGCTCGCCCTCGGCGGCGCCCCGGCGGCCGCCGCCGGGACGGCCGCCGGGATCGTCCCCGGGGCGCTGCTGCTGGGCTCGGTGTGGTGGTGGGCCGCCCGGCCCCGGCGCTCCGTGCCCGGGCGGCCCACCCGCTGAGGGCTCAGTCCTCCGGCGGCGGGCCCGGGGCCTCGGCCGGGAGCCGGAGCGCCAGCAGGGCGCCGGCGGCGACCAGGGCGGCGGTGAGCAGGAGCGCGAGCCGGTACGGCCCGGCGCCCGTGCCGTCGCCGAGCGCGGCGATCAGCGCGGCGGTGGCGGCGATGCCGAGGGCTCCGCCGAGGGTGCGCAGGATGGTGAACAGGCCCATTGCCCGGCCCATGGCGGGGCCGGGGACGTCGGCGAAGCCGGCGATCTGGACGGTGAGCACGGCCGTCCCCAGGACCAGGCCGACGCCGAACATCAACGCCCTCACGGCCCAGGGGTTCTCGGCGAAGCCCAGGCCCGCGAGCACCAGCGCCGCGAGCAGCAGCCCGGGCACCGCGAGGCGGCGCGGGCCGAGCCGGGGCAGCAGGCGGTCCACCACCTGCGAGGCGGCCATCAGGCCGAGCGCCTCCGGGAAGACGCTCAGCCCGGCGTCCAGCGCCGAGGCACCGCGCGCGGCCTGGACGAGCAGCGGCAGCGCGAACAGGGCGCCCATCAGCCCGGCCGAGGTCAGCAGCGCCAGCCAGCTCGCCGCGCCGAAGGTCCGGTCGGCGAGCAGCCGCAGGTCCACCAGCGGTTCACCGGCCCGCAGTTGGTGCCGCACCGCGGCGCCCAGCAGGGCCAGGCCGAGCAGCCCGCCGAGGGCCACCCCCGGGGAGGCCCAGCCGTGCGCGGGGCCGAAGCCGAGCGCGTAGGTCAGCAGGCCGAGGCCGGGGGTGGCGAGCAGGAAGCCGGTGGTGTCGAAGCGGCCGGCCGGGGGCTCCTGCCCGCTCCGCAGGCCGATCACCCCGACCAGCACCGCGGCCGCCCCGATCGGCACGTTGACCAGGAACAGCCAGTGCCAGGAGAGGTGTTCGGTGAGGAAGCCGCCGAGCGGCGGCCCCAGTGCGGGCATCAGCGCGGTCGGGACGATCAGGACGCGGCCGAGGCCCGCCCGCTCGTGCGGGGCGAAGGCCCGGAACAGCAGCGTCATCCCGACCGGGGTGAGCAGCCCGCCGGCCACCCCCTGGACGGCCCGGGCGGCCGACAGCGCGCCCAGGCCGGGTGCCGCCGCGCAGAGCGCGGAGGCGAGGGTGAAGACGGCGAGCGAGCCGAGGAAGACCCGCTTGACGCCGTACCGGTCGCCGAGCCAGCCGGCCACCGGCAGGCCGAGGGCGAGGCCGACCAGGAAGGCCGTCTCCACGGCGTTCGCCGCCGAGACCGGCCGGCCGAAGTCCTCGGCGATGCTGAACAGCGCGGGGTTGACGATGGTCGAGTCCAGGCCGTTCATGCACATCGCGGCCGTGTAGACGACCACCACCGCGGCGCGCCCCGCGAGCAGGGGGCGCGCCGGGGCCCCGACCGCCGGAGGGGTCACAGGGTGGTCCAGTGCGTGCGGACCCACTCCAGGGCGGCGGCCCGCTCGCACGGCCCGTGGGCGGTGCTCCAGCCGGCCGGGACGGCGGCGAAGGCGGGCCACAGGGAGTGCCGGCCCTCGGGGTTGACGAGCACGAGGAACTCGCCGTCGGCGTCGAAGGGGTTGGCGGGGGCGTCACTCATCGGTGGTCTTCTCCATCGTGGGTCCGGTTGTCGGACTGCTTGAGGTGGTCGGCGATCACGCCCGCGATGTGCGCGATCGGGGCGGGCAGGGTCATGTCCTTGTGCGAGCAGGCCACGTCGGTGTTGTCGATCCGGCCGGACACGTACGGCTCCCAGAGCTCGGGCACCAGGGTCTCGTCGATGGTGTCGACGGTCGCCCGGAAGAACAGCACGTCGCCCTCGAAGCGGCGGTGGTCGTAGCCGCGCACCAGGTGGTTGGTGTTGAGGTAGATGCCGTTCAGCGCCGCCACGGTGGCCTCGTCGAGCCCGGCGAGCGGACTGCCCTCGCGACGCAACAGCTCGGTGACGGCGCCGAGTTCGAGCGGTCGGCCGTCGAGGTCCGCGGGCCCGAAGCCGCCCATGGTGAGCAGCGCCTCCAGCGCCTCGGCCTGGTCGGGGACGGGCAGCTCGCGGAAGCCCTCGGCGGGGTAGGCGTCCAGGATCGCGAGCAACTCGACTTCCTGGCCCAGCTCCTGGAGCCGGACGGCCACCGCGTGGGCGATGATCCCGCCGGTGGACCAGCCGAGCAGCCGGTACGGGCCCTCGGGTTGGACCTCGCGCAGCCGGTCGGCGTAGTGCGCGGCCAGCTCCTCCAGCGTGGCGGGCAGGGGGAGCCCGGCGGTGGCGGCGCCGACGCCCTGGGCCTGGAGGCCGTAGATCGGCACCTCCCCGGGCAGGTTGCGGATCAGGCCGGTGTAGCACCAGCTGAGGCCGCCGGCCGGGTGCACGGCGAACAGCGGGCGCTGCCGGCCCGGGGCGACGGGCCGCAGCGGGAGCAGGACGTCCAGGGCGTCGGTGTCGGGCGCGCCCTCCGCGAGGGCCGCGTCCAGGGCGGCCACGGTGGAGGCCTGGAACAGCGCGCCGATGCCGACCTCCAGGCCGAGCACCTCGCGGATCCGCCCGGCGAACCGCACGACCAGCAGCGAGTGCCCGCCGAGGGCGAAGAAGTCGTCCTCGACGCCGACCGCGGCCACGCCCAGCACCTCGGCGAACAGCTCGCACAGCTGCTGCTCGCGCGGGGTGCGCGGGGGGCGGCCGGCGCCCGTCGCGGGGGCCTCGGGGGCGGGCAGGGCGCGGCGGTCGAGCTTGCCGTTGGCGGTCAGCGGGAGGCGGTCGAGCAGGACGACGGCGGACGGCACCATGTGGGCGGGCAGTCCGGCGGCGGCGTGGGCGCGCAGGTCCTCCGGCGACGCACCCGCGGCCGTGGCCGGGCCGCCGCCGGCCGCGGCCACCGCGTAGCCGACCAGCCGCCTGTCCCCCGGCACGTCCTCGCGGACCACCACGGCGGCGTCGGCGACGGCCGGGTGGGCGGCCAGCACGGCCTCGATCTCGCCGAGTTCGATCCGGAAGCCGCGCAGCTTGACCTGCTGGTCGGCGCGGCCGAAGTACTCCAGGACGCCGTCCGGGCGGCGCCGGGCGAGGTCCCCGGAGCGGTACATCCGGGTACCGCGCTCGCCGAACAGCTCGGCGTACGGGTCGGCGACGAAGCGGGTGGCGGTCAGCTCGGGGCGGCCGAGGTAGCCGCGCGCCAGGCCCGCCCCGGCCACGTACATCTCGCCGGTGACGCCGGGCGGGACGGGCTGGAGGTGCCGGTCGAGGACGTAGACCCGCAGGTCGGGGATGTTGACGCCGATCGTGCTGCTGCTCCCGGCGGCGGCGCTCGCCCGGTCCAGGGCGATGTACGAGACGTGCACGGTGGTCTCGGTGATGCCGTACATGTTGACCAGCACGGGCGCGTTGTCGGCGTGCCGGTCGTACCAGTCGTCCAGCCGGGCGAGTTCGAGCGCCTCCCCACCGAACACCACGTAGCGCAGGGCGAGTTCGCTGCCGGGGCGGTCCCGGTCGGCGGCGCTGAGCTGGTAGAAGGCGGACGGCGTCTGGTTGAGCACGGTGACCCGCTCGCGGGCGAGCAGGTCGAGGAAGGCCGCCGGGTCGCGGCTGACCAGGTGCGGGACGACGACCAGCCGGCCGCCGTGCAGCAGGGCGCCCCACAGCTCCCAGACCGAGAAGTCGAAGGCGTAGGAGTGGAACAGCGTCCAGACGTCCTCGGCGCCGAAGCCGAACCAGTGGTCGGTGGAGCGGAACAGCCGGACCACGTTGCGGTGGGTGACGGGCACGCCCTTGGGGCGGCCGGTGGAGCCGGAGGTGTAGATGACGTACGCGGTGTCCTCGGCCCGCAGTGGACGGGTGCGCTCGTGCTGCGCCAGCGGGACGGCCGGGAAGGCGGCGGGCTCGGGGCCGTCGACCAGGAGTTGCCGCACCTCGTGGGCGGGCAGCCGGGGCGCGGTGGCGCGGTCGGTGAGCAGGGCGGCCGGGGCGGCGTCGGCCAGCATGTAGGCCAGCCGGTCGGCCGGGTAGTCCGGGTCGAGCGGCAGGTACGCGGCGCCGGACTTGGCCACCGCCAGCAGGGCGACGACGAGGTCGAGCGAGCGCGGCAGGGCGAGCGCGACGATGGTGCCGGGGCCGATGCCCTCGGCGGCCAGCAGCCGGGCCAACCGGTCGGCGCAGGCGGCGAGTCCGGCGTAGTCGAGCTGTTCGTCGCCGTAGCGGACGGCCACGGCCGTCGGGTGGGCGGCGGCGGCCGCCTCGAAGAGCTCGGGCAGGGTGGCGCCCGGGTGGGAGGCGGCGGGGGCACCGGCGGGAGCGGTGTTCCAGTCCACCAGGGCGCGCTGCCGCTCCTCGTCGCTGATCAGCGGCAGCAGGCCGATCGGGGTGTCGGGGGCGCTCGCGGCGGCGGCGAGCAGCCTGGCCAGGCGCTCCGCGAGGGCGGCCGCGGTGGCGGCGTCGAAGAGGTCGCTGCGGTACTCCAGGAAGCCGCCGAGGCCGCCGCCGGGCAACTCGCCGGCGTTCAGGGTGAGGTCGAACTTGGCGGTGCCGCTGGGGATCGCGGCGATCTCGGCGGTGAGGCCGTCGCCGAGGGCGACCGGCTCGTCCGGGCGGCTCTGCCAGGCGAGCATCACCTGGAACAGCGGGTGCCGGGCGAGCGAGCGGGCCGGGTTGAGCTCCTCGACCAGCCGCTCGAAGGGCAGTTCGGCGTTCTCCTGGGCGTCGAGCACGGTGGCGCGGACCCGGGCGAGCAGTTCGCGGAAGGTCGGGTCCCCGGAGGTGTCGGTGCGCAACACCACCGAGTTGACGAAGTAGCCGACCAGCGCGGCGGTCCGCTCGTCCTCGCGCCCGGCCACCGGGGTGCCGACCGGGATGTCGGTTCCGGCGCCGTGCCGGGTGAGCAGGGCGGCGAGCCCGGCCTGGACGGCCATGAAGACGGTGCTGTCGGCGGCACGGGCGAGCCCGGCCAGGGCGGAGTGCGCCTCGGCCCCGAGGGCGAAGGGCACGGTGGCGCCGTCGTGGCCGGCGACGGCCGGGCGCGGGCGGTCCAGCGGGAGCTCCAGCTGGTCGGGCAGCCCGGCGAGCGCGGCGCGCCAGTGCTCGGTCTGCCGGACGGCGAGCGGGCTCGGGGCGTCGGTGGTGCCGAGCCGCTCCTGCTGCCAGACCGCGTGGTCGGCGAACTGGACGTCCAGCGCGGGCAGTTCGGGCTCCCGACCGGCCGTCCTGGCGGCGTAGGCGGCGGCCAGGTCGCGCAGCAGCGGGGTGGTGGAGGCGCCGTCGCCGGCGATGTGGTGGAGCAGCAGGAGCAGGGTGTGCCGCGGTGCGCCCTCGACCGGCTGCGGCGCTCCGTCGGCGGGCTTCGGGGCGCCGTCGGCGGGCTGCGGGGCGTCGGTGGGGGCAGCCGGGCCGGTGAACAGCGTGGCACGCAGCGGCGGTTCGGCGGACAGGTCGAAGGCGTAGCGGACGGCATCGGACAACTCGCTGGTGCCGTCGTGCAGTTCGACGGCCGTGGGCGGCAGGATGCGCTGGTACGGCGTGCCGTCCGGCTCCTCCCCGTAGACGGTGCGCAGGACTTCGTGCCGGGCCACCAGGTCCCCGAGGGCGCGGGTGAGGGCGGCGCGGTCGAGCGGGCCGGTGAGGGTGAGCGCGAACGGGATGTTGTAGGTGGGGCTGGGGCCTTCGAGCCGGTGCAGGAACCACAGGCCGCGCTGGGCGGGCGAGAGCGGCATCCGCTCGGTGCGCGGCACCGGCACCGGGCCGGCGCCGCGCTCGGCCACGGCAGCGCCCGTGCCGGGGGCGTCCGCGCGGGGGGCCTCCGCGAGCAGGGCGGCGAGCCCGGCCGGGGTGGGCCGGCGGAACACGTCGGCGAAGCCGACCGGGGCGGCGAAGGTGTCCCGCAGCCGGGCGGCCAGCCGGCCGGCGAGCAGCGAGTGGCCGCCGAGGTCGAAGAAGGAGGCCTCCCGGCCGGGCGCCCGGGGCAGGCCGAGGACCTCGGCGAACAGGCCGCAGACCAGTTCCTCCTCGGGTGTGGCGGCCGCCGTGCCCGCGGCGGTCTCGGCGGGCTCGGGCAGGGCCCGGTGGTCGAGCTTGTCGTGGGCGGTGCGCGGCAGTTCGTCCAGCAGCAGGACGGCCGCCGGGACCATGTGCGCGGGCAGCCGGTCGGCGAGCGCGGCGCGCAGCCCGTCCGGGTCGGGCGCGCTGCCGCTCGCCGGGACGGCGTAGCCAAGCAGCCGCTTGCCCTGCGGGCCGGGGCGGGCGACCACCACGGCCTGGGCGACGCCCGGCAGTTCGGCGAGGACGGCGGCGATCTCGCCCGGCTCGATCCGGAAGCCCCGGATCTTCACCTGGTCGTCGGCCCGGCCGAGGAACTCCAGGGTGCCGTCGGGGCGCCGCCGGGCGAGGTCGCCGGTGCGGTACATCCGGCTTCCGGGGGGGCCGAACGGGTCGGCGAGGAAGCGTTCGGCGGTGAGGTCGGGGCGGCCGAGGTAGCCGCGGGCCAGGCAGGCGCCGGCCACGTACAGCTCGCCGGTGACGCCGTCGGGCGCGGGGCGCAGCGAGTTGTCCAGGACGTAGGCGCGGGAGCCGCGCACCACCCGGCCGCTCGGGGCGCCGTCCGGGCCCGGGGTCCAGGCGTAGGCGTCGACGGTGGTCTCGGTCGGGCCGTAGAGGTCGACGGGGTGCAGTCCGGGGACGGCGGCCAGGCGCTGCCAGAGGGCGGGCGGGGTGGCCTCGCCGCCGACCACGAGGACGGACGGGCGGTGCCGGCCCTCGTCCAGGATGCCTTCGGCAAGCAGGACTTCGAGGTAGGAGGGGGTGAGGTCGAGGTAGTCGATGCGCTCGCGGTCGAGGTGGGCGGCGAGCGCGGCCGGGTCGCGGTAGGTGGCGTCGTCCAGCAGGTGGAGCTCGTGGCCGTGGACCATCCAGAGCACCGGGTCCCAGGAGGCGTCGAAGGCGAACGAGGCGCTGTGGGCGACGCGCAGCCGGTCCCGGCCGGTGCGGCGCACGGCGGGGGCGACGTGGTCCTCGCCGAGGCCGGCGTACAGGTTGGCCAGTGAGGCGTGGGTGACCACCACGCCCTTGGGGCGGCCGGTGGAGCCGGAGGTGTGCAGAATGTAGGCGGGCTGGTCGGGCCGCGGGGCGGGCAGGGCCGGGGCGGTGGCAGCGGGCTCGTCGTCGTGCACCTCGTCCGGCCGGAGGGTGGGCAGGCCGGCGGGCAGGCCGAGCCCGGCGAGGTCCGCGGCGGCGCCGATCGCGCAGACCGGGCGGGCGTCGGCCAGGACGGCGGCGAGGCGCTGCGCGGGGTGGGTGAGGTCGAGCGACACGCAGGCGCCGCCCGCCTTGAGGACGGCGAGCATCGCGACCAGGGTGCCGGTGCCCCGCGGCAGGGCGATCGCCACCGGCGCGCCGGCCCGTACGCCCCGGGCGGCCAGCCGGCGGGCGAGCCGGTCGGCGGCGGCGTCGAGCTGCCGGTAGGTCAGCGCCGTCGAACCGGAGCGGACGGCGACGGCGTCCGGGGTGCCGGCGGCCCGGGCGGCGAACAGCTCGGGCACGGTCCGCTCGACCGGGGGCTCGGTACGGCCCTCGGTGGCGCGGCGCAGGGCGTCCGGGTCGAGCAGGTCGATCCGGGCGATCGGCGCCTGCGGGTCGGTGAGCAGCAGGTCGGCGAGGGCGTCGAGGTAGCGCAGCAGGCCGTCGCGGTGGGCGGCGAGGGAGGCGGCGCCGTAGCGGGCCGGGTCGGCGTCGATGGCCAGGCGCAGCGCGCCGTTCGGGCCGGGCGAGATGTTCAGGGCGAGGTCGTCGACCGGCCCGGCGGCGAGGTTGCGGACGGTGCCGGGCAGGCCGGCCAGGTCGAGGTCGCCCTCGAAGGCCTTGATGTTGACCATCGGTCCGAACAGGGCGCGGCGGTCGCCGGTGCGGCCGAGGTCGCGGCGCAGCTCCTCCAGCGGGTAGCGCTGGTGGCGGCGGACGGAGCGCAGCTCGCGGACCACGGCGCGCAGCAGGGCGTCGGCGCTGTCGGCGGGGCGGACGGCGAGGCGCAGCGGGAGCACGTTGGCGGCGGCGACGGGGGTGCGCAGGGCGGCCGGGCCGCGGCGGTTGGCGAGCGGAAGGCCGAGGACGACGTCCCGGGTGCCGGTCAGGCGGTGCAGGTAGCCGGCCGCGGCGGCGAGGAGCAGTTCGGCCCAGGTGGCGCGGACGGCGCCGGCGGCGCGCTCCAGACGGTCGCGGGTGCCGGCGGGCAGCTCGGCGGTGAGGCGGATCGAGGTGGCGGGGGCGGGCGGTGCGGCGAGTGCGGCGGGCTCGGGGGCGCCGGGGAGGGTGGCCGGGGTGTCGGCGTCCGCCATCCGGGCGGTCCAGTGGGCGCGGTCGGCCTCGTACTCCGCGCTCTCGCGGTAGGCGGCCTCCTCGGCGGCGGCCTCGGCGAGCGTGGCGAAGGGGTTCGGCGCGGGTTCGGCGCCGGTGGTGCGGGCGGTGTAGAGAGCGGCGACCCGTTCGCCGAGGAGGGTCAACGCGTAGGCGTCGACGGCGAGATGGTGGATGCGGCGGTACCAGATCCGGCGGTCGTCGGCGAGCCGGACGAGCGCGTGGGTGAACAGCGGGCCCGCGGAGAGGTCGGCGGGGCGGGCGAGGTCGGCGCGCATCCAGGCCTCGGCCGCGGCGTCCGGATCGGCGGCCGCGCGCAGGTCGAGGCGGTGCAGCGGCCAGCGGCCGGCGGGGCGCAGCCGCTGGCGGGGGGTGCCGTCCGGGCCGGTGACGACGACGGCGCTCAGCGCCTGGGCCTCCTCCACCGCCTGCCGCAGGGCGCGTTCGAACCGGTCCTCGTCGAGCGGGCCGGTGATCTCGACGGCGTCGCCGGTGTTGTAGAGCGGGCTCGCCGGGTCGAGGGCCTGGAAGTACCAGATGGCGGCCTGGGCCGCGAGCAGGGGGATGTCGGCGGCCTGGGGTTCGACGGTCTGGCTGTCGGCGATCTGGGTTTCGGCGGCAGGCATGGGGTGGAGAGCTCCTCGGGGATCCGGAACGCCTTACTTAGGTTAGCCTAATCTAACTTCATCGGAACTGGTCAACGGCCCTGCGGGCCCGAGGCCCTGACACCCCGGAGACGCGCCCATGCCCCCGACCGAGAACCGGCCCCAGACCCGGACCGGAGCCCCGCCCGGCCCCGGTGCCGACCGCCTCGCCACGGCCCGGCAGGCCGTGCGCGACCGCGTCCACGCCCACCGCGGGGAACTGCTCGCGCTCAGCCGCCGGATCCACGCCCACCCCGAGACCGCCTTCGAGGAGCACCTGGCGGCCGCCTGGTGCACCGACCTGCTGCGCACCCACGGGTACGCGGTCACCGCTCCCGCCCACGGCCTGGCCACCGCCTTCGACGCTCGCCTCGGCACCGGGCCGGTCACCGTCGCACTGGTCTGCGAGTACGACGCCCTGCCCGGGCTGGGCCACGCCTGCGGGCACAACCTGATCGCCGCCGCCGGGCTCGGCGCGGCACTCGGGCTGGCCCCGTACGCGGACGAACTCGGGCTCACCGTACGGGTGATCGGCGCGCCGGCCGAGGAGCGCGGCGCGGGCAAGGCGCTGCTGCTGGAGGCCGGGGCGTTCGACGGGGTGGACGCGGCGATGATGGTCCACCCGTGCCCCGTCGAGGTCGCCGACTTCCGCTCCTTCGCCCTGGGCACGCTGTCCGTCCGCTACACCGGGCGTGCCGCCCACCCGAGCCTCGACCCGCACCGGGGGCGCAACGCCGCCGACGCGCTCACCGTCGCCCAGGTCGCGATCGGGCTGCTGCGCCAGCAACTCCCGCCGCACTGGCGGGTGCACGGCATCACCACAGCGGCCGGCACCGCGCCGAACCTGATCCCGGACAGCGCGAGCGCCGAGTACGAGATCCGGGCCTCGGCGGCCGAGGACCTCGCCGAACTGCGCTCCCGAGTCGAGGACTGCTTCCGTGCCGGGGCGCTCGCCACCGGCTGCGAGGTGGAGCTGACCCGGCCCGAGCCGGACTACCTGGACATGCGCTCCGACGCCCGGCTGCTGACGCTGTGGCGGGCCAACGCGGCGGCGCTCGGCCGGCCGGAGCCGGTCGAGAGCGGCCCGTTCGCCTGCACGGACATGGGGAACGTGTCGCACGCGGTGCCGTCGATCCATCCGGTGCTGGACATCACGGGCGGCGCCTGCGCCCCGCACGAGGCGGCATTCGCCGAGGCGGCGGTGGGCGCGAAGGCGGAACGGGCCGTGCTGGACGGCGCGGTGGCGATGGCGTGGACGGCGGCGGACCTGGCCTCGGAGGCGGGCGCGGGTGCGGGTGCGGGTGCGGCGACGGGCGGGCCGCGCTGACCGACGGGGGAACCGTCGACGGATTTCAGCGAACAGATAACGAAATCTGTTCGCTGAAATCTGTCTTCTGAAATCCGTTCGCCGCACGGCGTCACCCGGCTCCCCTGCCCGCCCTCACCCGCCGAGCAGCACCCCCGGTGCCACCCGCACCGCCGTGACGCCCAGTTTCCGCACCAGCGCCCCGACCTCGCCCTGCTGCCGCGGGTCGGCGAGCACCACCGCCGCCCCCGTCCGCAACGGCCACAGGTACTCCCAGAGCGGCAGGCCCAGCTGCAGCACCCGGTCGCCCGGCCCGAGCGGGTGGGCCGCCTGGAGCTCGCGCACCCGGCGGTCCGCCTCGGCATGGGTGAGCCGGACGGCCGTCGGGTGCCCGCCCGGCCCGTACCCGACGCACAGCAGGTGGTGCGGGGTGAGCGCCCGGGGCGGATCGGTGGGCAGCTCGCCGTCCGTCTCCAGCCCGGCCAGCGCCCCCGGCACCCCCTCCCCCAGCACGCAGACCGGCGCGTTCTCCGCGAGCAGCCGCTCCCGTCGCCCGGGCGTGTCCGTCGGGTCCAGCGGGAGGTAGGCCGCGCCGGACTTCGCCACCGCCAGCAGCGCCGTCACCAGCTCCGCCGGCCGCCGCAGGGCCGCCAGGCCGACGACCGCGCCCGGCCGTGCCCCCCGGGCGGCCAGGGCGCGCGCCAGCCGGTTGGCCGAGGCGTTCAACTCCCGGTAGCCGACGGTCTCCCCGGTCGCGAGCACCAGCGCCGGCGCCTCCGGCGTCCGCGCCGCCTGGGCCTCGACCGGCCCCACCGCGGTGGTCGCCGGGTAGCGCACCGTCCGGCGGGGTAGCACGGGCAGCCCCGGTGCCTCGGGGTACCCGGGAAGCCCGGACGGCCCCGACGGCATGGACACCCCCGACGGCATGGACGCCCCGGGCGGCATGGACGACCCGGACGGCACCGCTCCCAGGAGCGCGCTCCGGAGCACCTCACCCACCCCCGCCGCCGTCACGCCGCGCCCAGCAGCCGGGCCCAGGCCTCGATCGCCGGGCGCTCCGCGAGCTGGACGAACGCCACCTCGGCGCCCTCCTCCTGCCAGCGCGCGGCGAGCGCCATCAGCCGGATGGAGTCCAGCCCCCAGTCGACCAGGTTCTCGTCCAGCGGGATCTCCGCCGGGTCCTCCCCGAGCAGGTCGGCGACCTCGGCCCGGATCCGTTCCACCGTGAAGTCCGCGCCGCTCACTTGCCGCCCACCCCTTCGAGCTCCGCCGCCACACCGAGCGCCCCGAGCACGTCCCGGGCCGTGGCGACCACGCCGCAGCGCCCGGCCACCCAGGCCAGCGCGCCGCGGTGCTCCTCGGGGCCGAAGTCGGCGACCGCGTCGGCCACCACGAAGGCCCGCACGTCCTGCATCCAGGCGTCGCAGGCGGTGGCCTGCACCCCGATGTGCGCGTACACGCCGGTGATCACCAGCTGGTCCCGCCCCTGCTCGTGCAGCAGCCGGGCCAGCTCGGTGCGCACGAAGGCGCTGTACTTCCACTTGGTGAGCACGGTGTCGCCCGGGGCCGGGGCGACGGCGTCGGCAATCGCGGTGGCCCGCGGGTCGTCCGGGATGCCCGGGCCCCAGAAGTCCTGCTGGAGCCCGCGCTCGGCCGGGCTCTGCCCGCCCCGCTGCGCCGAGTACACCACGGGCACCCCGGCGGCCCGCGCGGCGGCGGTCAACGCCGCGACGTTGCCGAGCAGTTCGGGCACCGGAGCGGCCTCGGCGTCGAAGGCGTCCAGGAAGTGGTTCTGCAGGTCGTGCACCAGCAGCACGGCACGCGCCGGATCCACCGTCCAGGCGACCCGGTTGGCGGGCAGCTCCTCGGCGGCGGGCATGGGATAGCGGGGAATGCGGGGCAGGCCCACGGTGGTGTTCCTTAGCT
This sequence comes from Kitasatospora sp. NPDC018619, assembly GCF_044391605.1. Classification (NCBI taxonomy): domain Bacteria; kingdom Bacillati; phylum Actinomycetota; class Actinomycetes; order Kitasatosporales; family Streptomycetaceae; genus Kitasatospora; species Kitasatospora sp. NPDC018619. The sequence continues at coordinate 217,716 of NZ_JBISAI010000001.1, read as the reverse complement.
AGACGGGGGGACCGGAAGGGTCAACGGGCGGTCAGGGAAGCGGCGATCGCGGCGCGCAGGTCCTTCTTGCTGACCTTCCCGATCCCGGTGGCGGGGAAGGCGGCGACGAACTCGACGCGGTCCGGCACCTTGTACTCGGCGAGTCCGCGCTGCCGCACGAACCGCTTCAACTCGACACCCTTCGGCGGCTGTTCGCGGTGTTCGGCGCGGAGCACCACGTAGGCGCAGGTGCGCTCGCCCAGGTACGGGTCGGGCATCGACACGACCGCCGCGTCGTGCACCGCGGGGTGCGCGAGCAGGTGGTTCTCGATCTCCTCGGCGGCGACCTTCTCGCCGCCGCGGTTGATCTGGTCCTTGGCGCGCCCCTCGACCACCAGGTGGCCGGTCGGGGTGCGCCGGACGAGGTCCCCGGTGCGGTAGAACCCGTCCGGCGTGAAGGACGCGGCGTTGTGCCCGGGCGCGTTCCAGTAGCCGCGGATGGTGTACGGGCCGCGGGTGAGCAGGTGGCCGGTGGCACCGTCGGGCAGGTCCCGGTCCTGGTCGTCCACCACCCGGACCTCGTCGTCCGGCGAGATCGGCCGGCCCTGGGTGGTGGTGACCACCTCCTCCGGGTCGTCCAGCCGGGTGTAGTTGACCAGTCCCTCGGCCATCCCGAACACCTGCTGGAGCGTGCAGCCCAGCACCGGGCGCACCCGGCGGGCCGCCTCCTCGCTGAACTTGGCGCCGCCGACCAGCAGCACCTCCAGGCTCTCGTAGCCGCGCGCGCCGCGCTCGGCGGCGTCCAGCCAGAGCAGCGCGAGCGGCGGCACCAGTCCGGTGATGGTCACGCCCTCGCGCTCGATCAGCGGGAAGGCCGTCTCCGGGGCGGGCTGCGGGCAGAGCACCACCCGGCCGCCCGCGTACAGCGTGCCGAGCGAACCGGGCGAGCTGAGCGGGAAGTTGTGGGCCGCGGGCAGCACGCACAGGTACACGCTGTCCCGGTCCTGCCCGCACAGCTCGACCGAGCCGCGCAGCGAGTAGATGTAGTCGTCGTGGGTGCGCGGGATCAGCTTCGGAACGCCGGTGCTGCCGCCGGAGAGCTGGAGGAAGGCGACGTCCCCGGGCCCGGGCCCGCCGCCGAAGGCCTCCGGGCCGGGCCCGTCGCACGGCACGTCGGCGAGCCGAACGTGCTCCCCCGGGTCCTCGCCGGCCACCAGCACCAGGCGCAGCGCAGGGTTCTCCGCCCGTACCCGGTCGGCGAGTTCGCGGTAGTCGTAGCCGCCCTCGACGGCCGGCACCACGTACGCCGCCGCGCCGGTGAAGGAGCAGAAGTACCCGATCTCGGCGTACCGGTGGGCGGGCAGCGCGAAGACCGGCAGCGCGCCGATCCGGAACAGCGCGAAGACCACCTCGAAGAACTCGGCGGCGTTGGGCAGCTGGACCACCACGCGGTCCCCGGCGCGGATGCCGCGGGCGAGCAGCCCGGCGGCCATCCGGTCGGCCCGGCGGTCGAGTTCGGCGTACGTCCAGCGGCGCTCCGCCGAGGCGACCGAGTGGCCGCCCGGATCGACGACGGCGGTCCGCTCGCCGTGCGCGGCGGCGCGCTCGCGCAGCATCCGACCGAAGGTCTCGCCGCGCCAGTACCCGGCGGCCCGGTAGCGCTCGGCGTACTCGGCGGGGTACGGGGTGAAGCCCGCCCGGACGGTCTCCAGCGGCGTCACCGGGCCACCCCCGCGGCATCCAGGAACGTACGGAACTTGGCGCTGGTCTCGGCGAGTTCGGCCTCCGGCCGGGACTGCTCGACCACACCCGCGCCGGCGTACACCCGCAGCGTCCGCCCGTCCGCCTCGGCGCAGCGGATGGTGACCACCCACTCGCCGTCGCCGGTCGCGTCCTCCCAGCCGACCATGCCGGTGTAGAGGCCGCGGTCGAAGGGCTCGACCTCGCCGATCACCCGGCGTGCGACGTCCGTCGGCGTGCCGCAGACCGCCGGGGTGGGGTGCAGCGCGCAGGCCAGCTCCAGGGCGGGGACGGTCGGGTCGGCCAGCTCGCCGCGGATCGTGGTGGCCAGGTGCCACATCGCGGCCGTCCGCACCAGGGTGGGCCGTTCGGGCACCTCCAGGGTGCGGCAGTACGGCGCCAGCGCCGCGCGGATGGCGTCCACCACGACGGCGTGCTCGTGCAGGTCCTTGGGCGACTCCAGCAGGGCGGCGGCCCGCCGGACGTCCTCGCCGAGGTCCTCGCTGCGCGGCACCGAGCCGGCCAGCGGGTTGGCCAGTACGGCCGTCCCCCGCCGGGAGAGCAGGAGTTCGGGGCTGGCGCCGACCAGGGTGCGGCCGCCGCCGGACGGGACGGCGAAGGTGTAGCCGCCCGGGTCGCGCCGGGCCAGCCGCTGCAGGACGGCGGGCAGGTCGACCGGCTCGGCGGCGCTCAGCTCCAGCGTCCGGGCCAGCACCACCTTGCTCAACTCGCCGCCGCGCAGCCGCTCGACGGCCGCCGCGACGCCCGCACCGTACGCCTCCGGCGCGGGCACGGGGGCGACCTGCCAGTCGGCCTGCCCGGCCGGCGGGGCGGGCAGGGCGATCAGCGGGTCGTCGCGTAGCGCCCCGGCGGTGCGCACCCGGGCGGGGACGGCCAGCTCGATCCGGCTGTCCCGGTCGAACGCCACCGCCCCGACCACCAGCGGCCGTTCGATCCCGGCGCGGCCGGCCTCGGCCAGCGTCTCGGCGACCCGCACTGTCAGTGGCCGCCCGTCCTGCGGCACCCGGGCGTGCACGCCGGAGCCCAGCAGGGTGCGGGTCGGCGAGGCGAAGAACGCCTCGTCGGCGCCGGCCCGGTACTGGCCGAGCAGTCCGCTGGCCGCGCCGATGACGGCGTGGTCCGGGCCCTCGGCGGTGACGGTCGCCGGGGCGGGGGGCCCGGCGGGTATCGGCCCGGCAGGGGCGTGGTGCACCGTGGTCACGGCGGGTTCTCCAGTCTGGGACGGTTCTACGGGAGGACGAGGAGGAGGTGCGGCGGCGGAGCGCTCAGGCGCGCAGCGTCGCGCCGCCGTCGACGTACAGGTCGTGCATGGTGATGTGGCGCGCGCGGTCGGAGGCGAGGAACACCACCGCCTCCGCGACGTCGGCGGGCGCGGCGATCCGGCCGAGCGGGATGCCGACCCGCCAGGCCGCCGGGTCGCCCTCGATCACCCGGCGTTCGGCCGCCTCGGCGTCCTCGCCCCACAGCGCGCGCTGCATCTCGGTGTCGGTCGAGCCGGGTGACACCACGTTGCACCGCACCCCGGACCGGGCGAGTTCCAGCCCCAGGCAGCGGGTGAACATGGTGGCCGCCGCCTTGGACGCGGCGTAGGCGGCCATTCCGGCCCGCGGCACCCCGGCGGCGTTGGAGCCGACGGTGACGATCGCGCCGCGCCCGCGTTCCGCCATCCGGCGGCCGACGGCGCGGCCGGTGTGGAAGACGCCGGTGCTGTTGACGGCGAAGGTGTCCGCCCAGTCCGCGTCGGTGAGTTCGACGACCGCGGCGGTGCGCAGGATCCCCGCGACGTTCACCAGTACGGCGAGCGGCCCGAGTTGGCGCTCGACCGACTCCACGGCCTCGTCCACGGCCCGGGCGTCCGAGACGTCCAGCGGGTACGGCCGCACCGACGGCAGCTCGGCCGCCAGGGCGTCGAGCCCGCCGGGATTGCGGTCCACCGCCGCGACGACGGCTCCCTCGGCCACCAGCGCCCGCACCACGGCCGCGCCGATGCCCTGCCCGGCCCCGGTGACCATCGCGACGGCACCGGCGAATTCGGACTGTTGCTGCACAGGACATCCCCTCCGACCAGCAAGATTAGGCAAGGCTAACCTAACACAGCTGTTCGCCTGCGCCGAGTGCCTGTGCGAACGTCAACTCGCCCCGACGGACCGACCGGGGGCGGCGGGGTGGCACGGATGCGGACACGGACACCGGGCACCGGGCACGACGAGGCCGCCCGACCCCGGACGGGTCGGGCGGCCTCGGTGCACCGCGGTCGGCGGTGGCCTCCGGCGCCACCCGCACGGGCGGCGAGGGCGTCGGAAGCGGAACGGTAAACAGGGAACGGTGAACGGAGATCCGGAAACGGGGGCCCGGGAACGGGGTGGGGGAACGGGGCAGGGAACGGGGTCCGGGCGCGCACCGCCAGGGCACGACGAGGTGCTGACGGCCTGTCAGCTCCCGCCGTCCGAGCGGCGGGCGCCCTCAGTGCGCAGCGGCGGGGGCCGTCGAGGCCTTGGCGGGTGCCTTGGCCGGAGCCGTGGGCGCCTTGGGCGGGGCCGTGGCGGCGGTGGAGGCCGTCGAGCCGGCGGGCGGGGCGGCCGGGGCGGAGCCGGCGGGCGGGGCGGCCGGGGCCGGGGAGAGGCCGGTGCAGCCGCGCAGGCCGTCACGGCGCCTGAGGGCGGCCTCGGCCGTGGCGCCGGTGACCGGCTGGGGGATGCCCTTGTCGTCGATGGTGGCCGGGGTGAAGGCCTCGCCGGTCACCTTGCCGTCGGCGGTGAGGGTGAGGGTGGTGACGCCGGTCTCGTTGGAGTTCGCGTAGTTGGAGGTGCCGTACCAGAGGAAGTTGCCGAAGCCGTACCCGATGTAGGTGTCGCCGAGCATGCCCGAGCCGACCATGGTGTGGGCGTGGGTGCCGACCACGGCGGTGGCGCCGGCGGCGGCGAGCTTCCTGGCGATGGCGGTCTGCGGGCCGGTCGGGCAGGCCTTGCCCTCGTCGCCCCAGTGCAGGTAGACCAGCACCACCGGGGCCTGCTGCTTCGCCGCCTCCACCGCCTTGACCAGCGCCGGGGCGTCCAGCGCCGAGGCTATGCCGGGCTTGTCGGCGCCGGCCCGCCACTTCTGGTTGGTGAGGTCCTCGACCTGGCTGGCGGCGACCACCGCGACCTTCACCCCGCGCACGGTGGTGACGTACGGGGCGTACGCCTCCTTGGCGTTGCGCCCGACACCGACGACCGGGATCGGCGAGGAGTCCTTGGCGGCGAGGGTGTCGGTGAGGCCGTCGGCGCCGAAGTCCACGGCGTGGTTGTTGGCCATCGAGACGACGTCGACCCCGGAGTCCTTGAGCGCCGACAGCGCCTTGGGCGAGGTGCGGAAGGTGTACGTCTTGGGCTCCGGGGCGCCGCGCCCGGTGATCGCGGTCTCCAGGTTGAGGACGGACAGGTCGGCGTCCGCGAGGGTGCGGGAGATCGGGCCGAGCGCCTGCTCGGGCGCCTGGACGGCCAGCCGGGCCCCGGTGCGGCCCTCGAAGTGGACGTCCCCGGCGAAGGCGACGGTGATGGTGCCGTCGGGCCGGGGCGGGGCGCTCTTGCCCGCGGCCGCGCCGGTGGGCGTCCCGCCCGGCGCCGGGGACGTGCCCGGCGGGACGGCGGCCGCGGAGGCCGGGGCCGGGTCGGGGTCGTCCGGCCCGCAGGCGGCGACGGCGGTCAGTCCGACGAACAGCGCGACGGCGGCCGCGGCACGGCGCATGAGTGGATCCCCCCAGGATGATGCAAGAGCGGTCAGCCTACGCCACCGAATCACCACCGTTCGGACCCGAGCCCGCAACACTCCGGCCACGAACGCACAGGACGACCCCGGCCCCCAAGCCGACGGCGACCACCCGGCCTGGCCGGCCAGGCCGGCCAGGCCGGGGGCGGTGCTCCGGGCCCGTCCGTCCCAATCGCCCCGCCCGACCCGGCCACCACGTCCCTGGCGCGCGGGCGGGAGGGCGCGCAGCGTGGTGTAAGGAAGGGGGTCGCACCGAGGCCGGGAGGTGTGAGGTGATGGGTGCACGTCCCGTGGAGCACCGGATCGTGGTCGGGATCGACGGCTCCGACCCGTCGAAGGCGGCGCTGCGCTGGGCGGTCGGCCAGGCCGTGCTGACCGGGGCGGTCGTCCACGCGGTGGCGGCCTGGGAGTACCCCTCGCTGTACGGGTGGTTCGCGCCGATGGTCGACGACGGCTTCGAACGGACCGCCCGCCGCACGCTGAGCGCCGAGATCAACGAGATCCTGGGCCCGGACCGCCCGGTGGAGGTCCGGGAGAGCCTGGTGCTGGGCCACGCCGCCGAGGTCCTGCTGGAGGCGGCCGAGGGGGCCGACCTGCTGGTGCTGGGCAGCCGGGGCCGGGGCACCTTCGCCCGGACGCTGCTGGGCTCGGTGTCCACCCGGTGCGCGGTGCACGGGGTGTGCCCGGTGGTGATCGTCCGCGCCGACGGGACGGCGGCCGCCCCGCCGGGCACCGTTGCCGTCGGCGGCGGTGCCGAGCAGCCCGCCCCCGGAGCCGTGCGCACCAAGGACTGGCAGCTCACCCTGCACGTGGTCGAGGACGAGGACACCACCCGGGTGCACGCCGTGCTGGACGCCGACGGCGACGTGCTGCACAGCGACGCGCTCTCCCGCCGCAACCCGCGCGACGCCCCGGCCCCGGAGGTCGGCGACGAGTTCGCGGTCGGCCGCGCCCTGGTGGACCTCGGCCACCAGTTGCTGCGGGCCGGCGTCCACGGCGCCACCGGGCCCGCGGAGGAGTGAGCCCCCGGCCGTGGGAGGCGGGAGCCGTCTTGGCGCGGGCGGTGGACCGGGGCGCGGGAGATAGGCCATGGCGCGGGCGCTCGGCCATGGCGCGGGCGCTCGGCCATGGCGCGGGCGGCGGGGTCCTCGTGTGGGCGGCGCCCGGCCGGGTGCGCCATGCTGGATCACCGCTGGACTCATCGCTAAACCACCGCTGGACTCGCCGCTGGACCGTGGACCACCCGACCCCCGAGCACCGCCCCCGCCGCCCCGCCCCGACCGGAAGAGCCGCGCCCCCATGGACACCACCCCGGCCCCCGAGGCCCCCGCCCCGGACTTCACCCCCGACGAGCGCGCCCGGGGCCGCGCGCTGCGCCGCGCCCAGCTGCCGTGGGCGCTGGGCGGGCGGCTGGCGGGCCTGGCACTCAGCCTGCTGCTCGGCCTCACGCCGGCCGGCGCAGCCCTGGTGACCGCCGTCGGCGGCTGGTTCGGCGGTTCCCGGACGGCCGGGGTGCTGGCCGGCGCGGCTGCCCTGGTACTGCTCGGCCAGGCGCTGCGCCTGCCGTTCGGCGCCGGGGCCCGGACGGTCCGGGCCCGGTACGGACTGGTGACCCAGGGCTGGGCCGGCTGGGCGCTGGACGCCGTACGCGGCCTCGTGCTCACCCTGGCCCTGGCCCTCCCGCTCGCATGGGGGCTGTTCGCCCTGACCGCCCGGTCGCCGCAGCGCTGGTGGCTGCCGGGGGCGGGCGCGGCGGCGCTGCTGGCGGTCGCGCTGTCCTTCCTCCACCCGCTGCTGATCGAGCCGGTGTTCAACCGCTTCTCCCCGATGCCCCCGGGGGAGCTTCGCACCGCGCTGCTGGCCCTGGCCGGGCGGGACGGCGTCCGGGTGCGGGACGTCCTGGTGGCGGACGCCTCCCGCCGCACCACCGCGCTCAACGCGTACGTCTCCGGCTTCGGGGCGACCCGCCGGATCGTCGCCTACGACACCCTCCTGGCCACCGCCGAGCCGCGCGAGGTGGAGCTGGTGGTCGCGCACGAGCTGGGCCACGTCAAGCACCGGGACGTGCCGCTCGGCACCGCACTGGGGGCGCTCGGCGCGGCCGGCGCGGTGGCCGTCCTCGGGCTGCTCGCCGGCTGGCGGCCGCTGCTGGACGCCGCCGGGGCGACGGATGCGGCGGACCCCAGGGCCCTGCCGCTGCTGGCGGCGCTCGCGGCGCTGTTGGGCGCGCTGTCGGGCCCGCCGCAGTGCGCGGTGAGCCGCCGGATCGAGGCCAGGGCGGACCAACACGCGCTCGAACTGACGGGGGATGTCGGACAGTTCGTGGCCATGCAGCGCAGGCTCGCGGTGGCGAACGTCTCCGATGTCGACCCGCCGCGGGTGCTTGAGCTACTGTTCGCCACTCACCCGAGTGCGACCAGCCGGATCGCCGCCGCCCGCGCCTGGCAGACCGCACCGGGGCGGCGGGCGCCGGAACGGCGCGCGACCCCGGGCAGATCCGTTGTATAGTGCAACAAAAATCGAGGAGGTAGGAACGCCGTGCCCGGCCGCCAGTCGTCCATCGAGACCATCCAGCGCGAGCTGACCGCCTTCGCCCGCCGCGCCCGGCACAAGGCCTCCCAGCTGCACCCCGACCTCTCGCTGGTCACCTACAGCATCCTCGACCTGATCACCGAGCGCGGCGGCTGCCGGGCCGCCGACGTGGCCGCGCACTTCATGCTCGACAAGTCCACCGTCAGCCGCCAGGTCACCGCCCTGGAGAAGCTCGGCCTGCTGGCCCGCGAGACCGACCCGGACGACCAGCGCGGCCAGATCCTGCGCGCCACCGAGGCGGGCCTCACCCTGCTGCGGGACGCCAACGAGCAGCGCCGGCTCTCCTTCACCGCGCGCTTCACCGACTGGTCCGACGAGGACGTCGCCCGCTTCGCCGACTACCTGGCCCGCTACGGCCAGGAGGGCTGACCGGGACGCTCGCGGGGAGGACCGTCCCTCCCGGCGCGGACCATCGCTCCCGGCGCGACCTTCCCTCCGGGTGCGGGCCGCCGCCTCCACGGTGTACAGAGGAGGAGTGCCCCTCCGGCAGCGTCCCGATGCGCCGCACCCGCCGCACCCGCCGCATCCCCCCGACCGCCGCCGCGCCCGGCTGCCCGACCGCCGGGTGCTGACGGCGCTCACGCTCGCGCTGATCGTGCTGATCGCCGTGGTCGACGTCCTCTCCCCGCCGGACATCCACCTCGGCCCGCTGCTGATCGTCGCCCCCGCCCTCACCGCCTCCTTCGCCGGCCCCCGGGCCACCGCCTGGGTCGCCGCGCTCGCGTTCGCCGCACTGACCGTCATCGGCGCCGCCCGTTCCAGCCTGACCAGCGCGAACATCGAGACCCAGCTGAGCGCGCAGCTGATCGTCTCGGCGCTGATCGTCGGGCTGCGGGTGCTGCGCGACCGGCACGAACGCGAGCTGGCCCGGGTGCGCTCGGTCTCCGAAGCCGCCCAGCGGGTGCTGCTGCGCCCGCTGCCGGAGCGGATCGGCCCGCTGCACCTGGCCTCCGTCTACCTGGCCGCCGAGGCCGAGGCGCAGGTCGGCGGGGACCTGTACGCGGCCGCCCGCACCGCCACCGGCACCCGGCTGCTGGTCGGCGACGTTCGCGGCAAGGGGCTGTCCTCGCTCGGCGACGCGGCCCTGCTGCTCGGCGCGTTCCGGGCCGCCGCCCACCTGCACGCCGAGCTGCCCGACCTGGCCGCCTACCTGGACGGCAGCGTCAGCTGGGACCTCGCCCAGCTCGCCGAGCAGTCCCGACGGGAGCGCCGGGACCGCCAGGACCGCCGGGAGCGGCAGGCGCGGTCCGTCCTGCCCCTGCCGCCGCCCGAGGCGCCCGCCGAGGAGAGCGGCGAGGCCGGCGAGTCGTTCATCACCGCCGTCCTGCTCGACATCCCCGACGACGGCTCCGCGGTCCGCCTGATCGACTGCGGCCACCCGCCCCCGCTGCTGCTGCGCCCCGACGGTGTCACCGCCCTCGCCGCCCCTCACCCCGCCCCGCCGCTGGGCCTCGGTGAGCTCGCACCGCGGCGGTACGAGACCGAGACCTTCCCGTTCGGGCCCGGCGACCGGCTACTGATCTACACCGACGGGGTGATCGAGGCCCGGGACGCCCAGCGGCGCTTCTACCCGCTCACCGAACGCGTCACCGCCTGGCGCGCCGAGACCCCCGCCGCCCTGCTCCAGGGACTGCGCCGCGACCTGCTCGCCCACGTCGGCGGCCGGCTGGACGACGACGCGGCCATGGTGGTGGTCGAACGGCTGCCGTGAGGTGGGAGGCGGGGTGAAAGGCGGCCGGTCCCTCCCCCGTCCGGCGCGCCCTCGCGCTACGGCCGGTACGGCAGCTGCGGCACCTCGAAGCAGTTCGCGGTCATCGACGGCACCTCCGTCACCCAGCCGCCCTGCCCGCCCAGGGCCGCGTCCTGCCAGCGGGCGACGTTCAGGCAGGCCCGGGTCGGGCCGGTGGGCGGCGGCTGCGGGACGAAGGAGGCGGGCAGGATCAGCCCGTGCGCGTCGTACGGCTCGGGGCGGTTCATGAACGCCTCGACGCAGGCGCGGGTCGGCGCCGCGCCGCAGGAGTCCAGCGCGTCCGTCAGCCACTGCGCGCCCGCCCAGCCCTCCAGCTCCCAGGCGGACAGCCGGTCGGCCCGGTCCGGCTGGTAGCGGGCCATCGCGGTCCGGAAGGCGCGCACCGCCGGGACCTGCTCGTCCTCGTAGTTCTGGCTCGACGAGGTCGCCCACAGCGCGTTGCGGCAGTTCGGGGAGGAGGCGTAGTCCGTGCGCACCGTCTCCGACCAGTTCTGCACGGTGGTGACCTTCGCCGCCACCGTGACACCGGCCTCGTCCAGCGCCCGGCACAGCGCCGCGTTGCCCCGGGAGTCCATCGCGTCGAACAGCAGCTGCGAGCCGTCGGCGTGCACCGCGGCGGCCACCGCCTGGAAGTCCGGCAGCGCGAAGTCCACCGTCTGGAGCAGCACCCGGTACCCCTCGGCCTCCAGCCCCGCCTTCAGCTGTCCGGCGTAGCGGGTGGAGTCGGCCTGGTTGTAGGCGACCACGGCGGCGCTGGTCGCGCCCAGCCGCTGCCGGAAGAAGCGGAACACCTCGGTGCTCTGGTAGAGCGTCCCGTTCCAGCCGACCGACCGACCGTCGCGCGGGGCGGAGCTGCCGTAGATCCCGTACAGGTGCGGCCAGCGGTCGTACTCCGTGCCGACCGGCTGGCCGCCGACGTCCGGCACCGCCTTGCCGCTCACGTACGGGGCGCCCGCGTAGTCCAGGACGCTGCCGCTGACGAAGGCGAAGACGTGGGCCTGGTCGATCAGCCGGTGCACGCAGTCCTGGTTGCCGACGCCGCTGCCGCCGTCGTCGCAGGTCACCAGCCGGACGGTCCGGCCGTGCAGGCCGCCGCGGTCGTTGAGGGCCTGGAAGAAGGCCTGGGCACCGTAGTGCGGGCCGCTGAACACCTCGCTGCCGACCGGGCTGGTCAGCGAGGTGACCAGCCCGATCCGGATCTCGGTGGCGGTGACCCCGGTGTCGGAGGCCGGGTTGGCGCCCCCGGTCGCACCCGTGGCACCGGTCGCACCCGTCGCCCCGCCGGTGCCGGTGCCGGTGCCGGCGGCCGGGGCGGTGGGGGTGGGGCGGGCCGTGAAGGCCCCGTCGGCCAGCCGGGTGCCGCAGCCGGCGAGCAGCGCGAGGGCCAGCAGCAGGACGGCCCGGCGGCGCGACGGGGCGGTCGGCCGCATCCGGTCAGCCGCAGCCGGGGATCGGGGTGGCGCTGGCGCCCCCGGCCTGGGTGAGCAGGCCGCACAGGGTCGACCGGGACACCTTCCAGGTGCCGCCGTCCAGGACGGACCGGCCGCTCGCGCTCGGCTCCACCACGTTGCCCTGGAGCGAGAGCGAGTAGGTGACGGTCGCGTCGCTCGCGTCGGTGAACGCGACGTCGTCGACCTTCGCCTGCACCTGCCCGACCCGCGGGTCCTGGGCGAAGCCCTGGAGCACCGGGAGCAGCACGTCACCGCCCTGGAGCAGCTTGGCCTTGTCGGTGATCGGGGTGGCGGGGTCGAAGAACTTCTCCCAGTTGGCGGTGATCTCCGCCTTGGCGGCGGCCGGGTCGGCGGGGGCGGTGCCGGTGGCCGGTGCGGCCGTGGCCGCCGGGGAGGTCGCCGCCGGCGACGTGGCCGCCGGGGAGGCGGCCCCGGGCGACGTGGCCCCGGAACCGGACGTGCCGCTGCTACCGCACCCCGCCGCCGCAGCCGCGAGCAGCAGGGCGAGCAGCGCGCCCGCCGTCCGTAGCGTCCGGCCACCGGCCCCGGGGGTGCCGCTTCCCGTCAGGTGCATGGGTCTTCCCTCTCGACTGCGCCGCCCGGGGCCCCGCACGCGGTGTCCCGGATGCTGTTCCAGGCCGTTCCTGGAAACGTCTCACCTGACACCATGAAGGCGGATCCATGGACGCATCGCATTCCGACGGAGAAATCACCCGTACATCCCCCGAGGGTTCCCCCGTCCGGGACGGGTCCCTCCGGAGCGGGTTCCGGGACGCGTTCCGTCGGCGCCGGCCCGTCCGGGCGGGCCGCTCGGGCCGCTCGGGCCGCTCGGGCCGGGAGTGGGCGGGCTGGCTGCTCGCCGCCGTCGGGGCCGTGCTGTGCGTGCTCGGCTGGTACGGGGCCTCCGGCGAGCGGTTCGTCGAGCAGCAGGTGCCCTACCTGGCCTCGTCCACCATCCCCGGCGCGGCGCTGATCGTGTCCGGGGCCGTGCTGGTCGCGCTGCGGCCGCCGCCCGCCCCGCCCGGGCACCCGGACCTGACCGACCGCCGGGTGGAGCGGCTGTACGAGCTCCTGGTCGAACCGGACCCCGGGCCGGCCCCGCCGGGGCCGGTCGGCCGTTCCGCCGGACCCGACGCGTCCGCCGCGGCCGCCGCTTCCGCCGCTTCCGAGGAGCCGGCCGGGACCGACGGGGCGGGCGAGGCGGCCGCGGCCCGCGGCGCCGGGTGGCTGGCCGTCCCCGGAGGGACCCGGTACCACCGGCCGGACTGCCCGCTGGTCACCGGCAAGGAGCAGGCCGCGCCCGTGGGCGCGGAGGCCGTCGGGGCCCGGGGCCTGACGCCCTGCCCGCTCTGCTCACCGGCCCCGACCGGCCCGGGCCCCACCCGTCCGGACGAACCCACCCCGCCGAGCGGCTGACCGCCCATGACCGCGACGACCTCCGCCATCCTCACCGGGCCCCTCACCGGCCTCACCGGCCTCACCGCCGCCCCCGGCTCCTTCGGCCTCACCGTCGACCTCGCCCTCGCCGGGCTCACCGTCGGCGCCGCTGCCGCGCTCAGCGGCATCGGACTGGTCGTCTGCCACCGCGCCACCGGGGTGCTCAACATCGCCCAGGGCGCCCAGGCCATGGCCGTCGCCTACCTGCTGAGCGACCTCGTCGTGGTGCGGCACTGGCCGGTCTGGCCCGCCGTCGCCTGCTGCCTGCTGGTCGTCGCCCCCGCCCTCGGCGTGCTGCTCGACCTCCTGGTCTACCGACCGCTGCAACGGCGCGGCGCCGGCCCGGCCGAGACGATGGTCGCCGGGATCGGCGTGTTCGTCCTGCTCATCGGCCTGGCCGTGCTGCTCTGGGGCCCGGCGCCGCTGGCCGGCGCGCCCTCACCGCTCGGCGGCGGCCCGCTCCGGCTGCCCGGCGGGCACGGGCTGCGGGCGGACACCGTCGCCCAGCTCGCCGCCATCCTGGTGCTCGGCCTCGCCGTCCACGCCACCACCCGGTGGACCGGCTTCGGCCTGCGGCTGCGCGCCGTCGTCGACGACCGCCGCCTCGCCGCCCTCACCGGGATCGACGCCGACCGGCTCTCCGCCGTCGGCTGGGCCTTCGGCACGTTCACCGCCGGACTGGTCGGCGTGGCCCTCGCGCCGTACCTGCTGCTCGACCCGTACGGGCTGCCGCTGCTGGTGATGGAGACCATGGCCGTCGCGGTCGCGGCCCGGCTGCGCAGCATTCCGGTCGCGGTCGCCACCGGGCTCGGGCTCGGCATCGCCCAGGCCGAGCTCACCCGGCTGCGGCCGGCCGGGCAGCTGCTGCCGCTGGTCGAGGCCGTGCAGGCCAACCTGTTCGTGGTCGCGCTGCTCGCCACCGCCCTGCTCGCCGGGCCGGGCATCACCGGGGAACGCACCCCGGCCGGGGAGGCCCTCCCGCTGGCCCGCCGACCGGCCGGTGGCGGACGGCCGGCGGGCGCCGTCTGCCTGGTGCTGCTCCTGCTGCCGCTCGGCTTCCGGGGCCACGACCTGCGCGACGCCCTGCTGGTCCCCGCGCTCGCGCTCGTCCTGCTGTCCGTCGTCGTGGTCACCGGCTACGGCGGGCAGGTCTCGCTCGGCCAGGCCGGCTACGCGGGCCTCGGCGCGATCGGCACCGCGCTGCTGATGTCCGGCCGCGTCCCCGGCCTCCCGCCGCTGCCCGCCGTCCCCGCGCTGCTGCTCGCCGTCCTCGCCACCGCCCCGCTCGGCCTGCTCACCGGATGGCCCGCGATCCGCCGGCGCGGGCTCGCCCTCGCCCTGGTCACCTTCGCCGTGGGCACGGCGATGAGCCGGTTCGTCTTCGAGCAGCCGTACGCCACCACCGGGCTCGTCCTCGACCGCCCCTCCTTCCTCGCCGGGGACCGCGCCTTCTACCTCGCCGAACTCCTCCTCCTCGGCCTCGGCCTGCTCACCGTCCGCGCCCTGCACCGGGGGCGCCTCGGCCGGGCGCTGACCGCCGTGCGGGACCACGAACCGGGCGCGGTCGCCGCCGGCGTGGACGTGCCCGGCCTCAAGCTCCTCGCCTTCGTCGCGGGCGCGGCCCTGGCGGCCCTCGGCGGCGGGCTGATGGGCCTCGCCGGGCGCGCCTTCGACCCCACCGCCTTCGACCCGGTGCGCGGACTCCTCTGGTTCGCCACCGTCGTGGTCGCCGGCGCCGACAGCGCCCTCGCCGCCGTCCTCGCCGCCGCGCTCCTCGTCGGCCTCGACGCCAGCACCGCCACCGGCGTCTCGGCCCTGGCCGTCGGCGCCCTCGCCGCGGCCATCGGCCGCCTCCCCGGCGGCCTCGCCGCCCTCCCCCTGCCCCACCGCCGCCCACCACCGACGCCCCCGCTCCCTCCGACCCGCCTCACTCCGACGGGCCGCCGCCTCCGGGAGGCCCTGACCGCGCGGAACGCACCGCGCTGACCCTGAGCACGACGGCGCAGCCGCGCATCCGTGAGGCCACGCAGTCGCGCAGCCGCGCAGCCGCAGCCGCCCCGTGACACGGCGAGGAGCACCGCATGAGAGAGGCAGTCATGACCACCCGCTCCCCCTCCGCTCGTACCGGCGCCGCGCCCCCGCCGCCCGGCCGGGCCGTCCCGCGCGGCAAGGCCGCCGCAAGCCACCGGACGCGCGAGGCACGGCCGTGAACGCCCCCGCCCGGCTCACGGCGCGGGGCGTCGTGCGGCGGTACGGGGGGATCGAGGCGGTGGGCGGGGTCGACCTGGTGGCGAGGGCGGGGCGGATCACGGCGCTGGTCGGGCCCAACGGGGCGGGGAAGAGCACGCTGTTCGACTGTCTGGCCGGGACGGTGCGGCCCGATCGCGGGCGGGTGCTGCTCGGGGGCCGGGACGTCACCGGGCTGCCCGCGTACCGACGGGTGCGGCTGGGGCTGGCGCGGACCTTCCAGCAGATCGCCGTGTTCCCGACCCTCTCGGTGGCCGACAACGTACGGGTGGGCGCCGAGCAGTACGGGCGGCGGGTGGACGCCCGGACGGTGGCCGAGCGGTCCGCCCGGGCACTGCGGCTGACGGGGCTGCGGGAGCTGGCCGCCGAGCCGGCCGGGGGCCAGCCGACGGGGGTGCTGCGGCTGGTGGAGTTGGCACGTGCGCTGGCGGGCGGGCCCCGGGTGCTGTTGCTGGACGAGCCGGCGGCGGGGCTCGACGCCGTGCAGACGGCCCGCCTGGTGTCCGTGCTGCGCGGCCTCGCCGGGCGGGGCCTGGCGCTGCTGCTGGTCGAGCACGACGCGGAGTTGGTCGCCGAACTGGCCGATGCGGTCTACGCCATGGCGCAGGGCCGGGTGGTCGCCGCCGGTCCGGCCGCGACCGTCCTCGCCGACCCCCGGGTCGCCGGCGCCTGGGGGGCCGCCACATGAGGGCGCACCGCCTCAACCCCGGGGAGGGTTGATGCCCGTCGAAGCCGCCCTGCGGGCCGCCCGGGTCCGCTACGGCCCGTTGGAGGCGCTGCACGGCGTCGACCTGGACTTCCCGTCCGCAGCCGTCACCGTCCTGCTCGGCCGCAACGGCGCCGGACGGACCAGCGCGCTGCACGCCCTCGCCGGGGTGGTGCCGCTGGCGGGCGGGCGGGCGCTCTGGCGGGGCCGGGACGTCGGCGGACTGTCCGCCCACCAGCGGGCGCGCCGGGGGCTGGCCCTGGCCCCGGCCGAGCGCGGGGTGTTCGGCTCGCTGACCGTGGCCGAGAACCTGGACCTGGGCGGACCGGGGCGCGCCGGGGTGCTGGAGCTGTTCCCGGAGCTGACCGCCCTGCTGGGCCGCAAGGTCGGCACCCTGTCCGGCGGGCAGCAGCAACTCGTCGTCGTGGGACGGGCCTTGGCGGCACGCCCCGCTCTGCTCCTGCTGGACGAGCCCGAGCGCGGCCTGGCCCCCGCCGTCGCCGCCCGGCTGCACGCCCACCTGCTGGCGTCGGCGGCCGCCGACGGACGCACGGTCGTGCTCGCCGCGCAGGCGCTGCCGCGCACCCTCGCCGGGGCAGCGGTGGTGCACGTCCTGCACCGGGGCGAGGTGGTCTTCTCCGGCGAGCCCGGGGAGGGCCCGCCAGGCCGGATCCCCGCCCTGCCGTACCCCGACGGCCTTACGTTCCCATGACGTTCGGATGACCTTTCCCTTCCCCCTGTCCCACTCTGTCGATCCCGATCGACACGGGTGCGGCCATCGTCACGACCGGTAAGCAGTCCGCGAACAGCCTCGCCGAGACCGCCAGGACCTTCGGACCCGTCGGGCACTGGCTCGACAACAGCCACACCGCCGCCGACACGATGTCGGCCTGGGCCTGCGGCCCCGCACTGAAGGACTGCGCCGACGCCTGGCAGGCCCACGTGAAGTCCGCGGTCGACCAACTCAACCTCCAATCACAGCAGTTGAATGATTCCGCGCTTTCCTACGACCAGGCCGACCGGGAGTACCCCCGCCGTCTCGGCGCGGCCCTCGGCGACCTCGGCGGGACGGCGAGCCGGGCAGCAGCCGTGACGATGACCATCGCGGCGCTCAGGGCCGCCAACAGCATCGACGTCGAGGCGGCCGCGGCCTACTGGCCGGCCCTGGGCAAGCAGGCTTGGCAGGCCGTCAACGACACCCACGCCGACGGTGTCGACCCGCTCAAGGACACCTGGAAGGACAAGGTCGGCGAGGCGGCCGGCCGCAAGCTCCGGGAGCAGGCCCGGACCCTGGAGGCCGGTGCGGACGTCATGCGCGGCGTCGTCATGGTCCTGGACGGGCTGGGCGCCAGCATCACCCGGGCGAAGATCACCCTGAACTCCGCCCTGGACACGGCCCGGCAGTACGGCCTGACCGTCGACGAGACCACCGCCACCGCCACCGTCCGCGGCAGCGGCGGCGCGGCGTCCTCGAACGACACCGTCGTGCAGGGAGTCGGCGCGAGGCTCCAGGAGGCCCTACGCGAGGCCGAGCAGGCCGACCGGCCGGCCGCCGCCGAACTTCGCAAGCTTGCCAGGGCGACCTGCGAGACCGACCCGCGCAAAGCCCTGGACCAACTCCGGCGCGAGGCCTCACAGACCGAACTGTCCATGTACACCGGGGACATCCGCAGCGGCGACGACCCCCGGCTGGTCGCCGGCTGGTGGCAGGCGCTGCCCGACAACCAGCGCAAGCAGCTCATACTCTCCGACCCCGTGACCCTCGCCAGCCTCCCGGGCATCCCCGAGGACGTCAAGGCGGACCAGCGCGGTGGGCCCGACGCCAAGTACGACCGGGTGAAGACCGTGCGGTGGGCGCTGGACCGACTTCGCCTCCGAGGCACTGCGCCAGGGCGGCATGCACGCCAAGTGGGACCAGTGGTGGTGCTGGCGCGGGGACGACACCTGGGGGCGCAGCACGGCGCTCCCCCGGTGGCTCCGGGCGGGCGGACCCCTGCTGCTCGGCTGCCTCGCGTGGGCGTGCAGTGTGCCGACGCTCGCCGCGGACGGTGACACCCACGCGCTGGTGAGCCGCTGCCGGGACAGCCCCGGCGCGCCGGCGCCCGTCCTGCCGCTGGCCCGGGCGGGACTGGCGCTGGGCGTCGCCACGGTGTGCTGGGGCGGCCTGCAACTCGCCGCCGCCCCCGGCGCGGGTGGTCCAGGACCGGGCCGACCCACGTCCTGCTGTGCGCCCTGCTGCCATTGGCGGCGATCGGGGTGCCGTTCCAGTACGCCCTCGCCGGGACCGCCGCGCACGACAGCGGGCCGCAGCGGAGCAGCTGCTTCGGGCAAGGCGCCGTGGACGGCGGGGCCGGTGCCACGGTCGGTGCCACGACGGAGGCGGAGGCCGAGGTGCCGGACGAGGCGGAGGGCGCGGCCGAGGTCGAACATGCTGGGGCTCCTTTCCCGGGGGCCCGGACGGCCCCCGCTTCTGGTGCCCCAACGATGACCCCGATCCCGCCTCTCGCACATGTACCGAACGGCACTGCCTGAGCAGCAGATCCCCGGTGGCCCCTGCCGATCGGCAGGGGCCACCGGGGACGATGCGATCACCGGCGACAACGTGATCACCGGGGACCACGGAGGCACGACGGCCCGCGGCGGGGTGGCGCGACCACTCGCGGCAGGACCGCTCCCGGCAGGCCCTACGGGCGCCAGAGGTAGGGCGTCGTCGTGCTCACCCAGGCGAAGCCGAGGCGCTGCAGGATGGGCCGGCTCTGGTCGCTCGCGTCGACCTGGAGGTACTGGTAGCCGAGCTCGGCGGCGAGCCGGGCTCGGTGGGCGACGAGGGCGCGGTAGATGCCCCGGCCGCGCCAGTCGGGGGCGGTGCCGCCGCCCCACAGCCCGGCGAACCCCGTGCCCGGGATCAGCTCCATCCGGGCGCCGCTGACCGGGCGGTCGCCGGCCATCGCGACGACCAGACTGACCGTCTCGGTGCCGTTCCGCAGGTGGTCGAGCAGCCGCTCGCGCAGCCCCGGATGCTCGGCGCCGAAGGCCTGTGCGTGGGCCTCCGTCAGCAGCTCCACCCCCGCCGCGTCGGTCACCGTGAGCAGCCGAATCCCCGCGGGCAGGGCGGCGTCGGTCGGCAGGTCCGCGATCCGGGCGATCATCAGCGCCTCGTCCGGCTCCGCGACGAAGCCGGCCGCGAGCAGGCGCTCGCCGAGGTCGGCGGGGCGGTCGTGGGAGTAGGCCTTCCACTCGAACTCGCGCCCCAGCCCGGCGAAGTGGCGCACCTGCGCGGCGATCGCGGCGTCCGCCCCGGCCTCGTCCAGGCCCGACCAGACCACCCCGTTCCAGCCGTGCTCGGACCCCACCTGCCGGATCACCGCGCCGTCGTGCTCGATGCGGCAGCCGGGGTCGGGCGGCGCGTTGCGCCGGAGCCGGTCGTCGAACAGGGCGAGCAGGTCATCGTGTTCCATCCGCCCACTCCAGCAGAGTTCGGGCGCACGCACCACCGGGTTTCCGCACCACCGGACTTCCGCACCACCGGGTTTCCGCACCACCGGACTTCCGCACCACCGGGTTTCCGCACCACCGGCCGCTCCATCGGGTTCCTGCCCCGGCCCCGGACCGCGCTCCCGGCGCCGAACCCGCGCCGTGCGCCCGGCGAATGCCCGTCACCGCCCCCTCCGCGACGGAGGCGCGCACCGGCGGTGGCCCGCCGCACCAGCTACTGCGCCAGGTACCCGCCGTCCACCGGCAGCACCACCCCGGTCACGAAGGACGCGTCGTCGGAGGCCAGGAACAGGACGGCCGCCGCGACCTCGGCCGGATCGCCCAGCCGCCCCATCGGGTGCAGCTTCTCGATCGCCGCGAGGTACTCGGTGCCGCCCGGCTCGTCGTACAGCCGGGCGACGCGCTCCGTGGTGATGGTGCCGGGTGCGACGGCGTTGACCCGGATGCCGCGGTCGGCCCATTCGACGGCGAGGTGCTTGGTGAGCCCGGAAGCGACGAACTTGGCGGGCCCGTACACCGCCTGGCCGCGTTGCCCGGCCTCGCCGGAGATGGAGGACAGGCAGACGATCGAGCCGCCCGGCCGGTCCTGCGCGGTCATCGCCCCGATCGCGTACTTGCAGGTGAGGAACATGCCGCGGCCGTCCACCGCCATCACGTGGTCCCAGTCCTCGGCGCTCGCCTCGGTGATCTCCATCAGCGGGATGATCCCGGCGTTGGCCACCAGCACGTCCAGCCGCCCGTGCCGCTCGACGGCGGCCGTCACCATCCGGCGCGCGTCCTCGTCCGAGGCGACGTCACCGACCACCGTGCTGACGGCCTTCGGGAAGCGCTCGGCCAGCCGGTCCAGCCCGGCCGCGTCCAGGTCGGTGGCGACCACCGAGGCGCCCTCCCGGACGAAGCGCTCGGCGACGGCCCGTCCGATGCCACTGGCCGCACCGGTCACCACGCAGGAGCGGCCGGCCAGCCGTCCGCCCTCGGGGCTCCAAGCGTTCTCAGTCACCATGGCGCGACCCTACCCAGCGGGCGGGCGGCCCGAGGGACCGTTCGGCCGGTGCGCCGGATCCGACCGGTCGGCGGCTCAAAACCGGCGCACCAGGAGGCCGGAGAGGCCGGGAGAGGACCACACCGGCTCGCGACCGGCACGCGACCGGCACGAACAGCTCCCCCGAACGACGGCAGCGGCGGGGGGGGGGCCCCCCCCCCGGCCCCCCCCCCCCCCCGGGGGCCGGCGGGGGGCCACGCCCCCCCCGGCGGGGGGCCCGCCGGCGCCCCCGGGC